>JBMFXF010000009.1:0-29313 GCA_049964515.1 Acetobacteraceae bacterium
CGCGCAGTTCCGCCGCGTTGCGCGCGCCGGGAATGACCGCGACCACCACCGGGTGGGCCGCGCAGAATTGCAGCGCCGCGGCCTTGATGGAGACGCCAAAACGCGCGCACACCGCCCCGATGCGCCGCACCCGCGCCACCATCGCCGGCGGGGCCGCGGCATAGTCGAAGGTGGTGCCTCCGGCGAGCAGACCGGAGTTGTACGGCCCGCCGACCACCACCCCCACCCCGCGCGCCGCGCAGGCCGGAAACAGCGTGTCGAGCGCGGCGGTGTCCAGCGCCTTCGCGGCCAGCCCGTCGGCGCGGGCGCGGTCGAGGAAATGCCGAGCCAGCGGCGGGATGTCCTCGGCCCGCTCGCGCAGCGGCGGCAGCCGGATCGGCACCACGTTGAGCCGGTAGAACAGGTCCTCGCGGAACTGCCCCTGGCGGATCGCCGCGCGCAGGTCGCGGTGGGTGGCGGCGACGATGCGGACATTGGCCTTGATCGGCTGGCGCCCGCCGACGGAGGTGTATTCCCCCTCCTGCAGCACGCGCAGCAGCCTTGTCTGCGCCTCGGGCGGCATGTCGCCGATCTCGTCAAGAAACAAGGTGCCGCCGTTGGCCTGCTCGAACCGGCCCGGGGTGCGGGCATGCGCGCCGGTGAAGGCACCGCGTTCATGGCCGAACAACTCGCTCTCGATCAGCTCGCGCGGGATCGCGGCCATGTTGACCGGCACGAACGGGCCGGCGCGGCGCTTGCCGTAATCGTGCAGCGCGCGCGCCACCAGCTCCTTGCCGGTGCCCGACTCGCCGTTGATCATCACCGTGAGGTCGGCGGTGGTGAGACGGGCGATGGTGCGGTAGATCTCCTGCATCGCCGGCGAGCGCCCGATCAGCGGCAGGCGTTCGTCGGCATCGCGCGGCTCGGGCTCGCTGTCCGGCGGCGGCGTCGGCACCGCCAGCGCGCGGCCGACCACGCTCAGCAGCTCGTCGAGATCGAACGGCTTGGGCAAATACTCGAACGCGCCGCGCTGGGCCGCCTTGACCGCGGTGATGAGGGTGGATTGCGCGCTCATCACCACCACCCTGAGGTCGGGACGGACGCGGCGGATGCGCGGGATCAGGTCGAGCCCGTTCTCGTCGGGCATCACCACGTCGGTGATGACCAGATCGCCCTCCCCGTCCTCCACCCAGCGCCAGAGGGTGGCGGCGTGGCCGGTGGCGCGCACCTGGTAGCCGGCGCGGCCCAGCGCCTGGGTCAGCACGGTACGGATCGAACGGTCGTCGTCGGCGACCAGGACGGTGGGCAGGGTCATCGGGGCCTCCTCAGCACGACGGGTCGTCCTCGGCCATCACCGGCAGGTGCAGGCGGAATTCGGTGCGCCCGGGGCGGCTGTCCACTTCGATCAGCCCGCCGTGATCGCCCACGATCTTGGCCACCAGCGCCAGCCCGAGCCCGGAGCCGGACGGCTTGGTGCTGACGAACGGATCGAACAGATGCGGGCGGATGTCCTCGGGGATGCCCGGCCCGTTGTCGCGCACCGCGACATAAAGCGGGAGATCGACCCGGCTGGCCGAGCCGCGCAGCGCGACCCGCATCCCGTGCTGGAAGCCGGTGGCGAGCACGATTTCCCCGCCCGGGTGGTCGGCCACCGCCTCGGCGGCGTTCTTGACCAGGTTCAGCACCACCTGCACCAGCTGGTCGCGATTGCCCCAAACCGGCGGCAGCGACGGGTCGTAGAGTTCCTGGAACCGGGTTGCCGGCGCGAAGCCCGATTGCGCCACCTTGCGCACATGTTCCAGCACGCGGTGGATGTTCACCGCGGTGCGCGCGATCGGTTTCTCGCCGAACATCTCCATCCGGTCCACCAGGGCACGGATGCGGTCGGCCTCGTCGCGGATCAGCACCGCGAGTTCGCGGTCGGCGGGGGCGACGGTGGCTTCCAGCAGCTGCGCGGCGCCGCGGATGCCCGAGAGCGGGTTCTTCACCTCATGGGCCAGGATGGCGGCCATGCCGGTCACGCTGCGCGCGGCGCCGCGGAACGCCAGCTGGCGGTCGAGCGCGCGCACCGCCGATCCGTCCTGGAACGCCAGCACCACCGCCCCCGGCTCCTCCGCCAGCGGGGCCGCCTGCACCGAGATCCCCTGCTTGTGCAGCCGTGGGCTTTCGAGCGTCAGGTCGTGCCCGGCGACCGAGGCTTCCTGCGCGCGCACCTGCTCGATCAGCAGGAACAGCGGGCTGTCGGCGGGCAGCAGATCGACCAGCGAGAGCTGCGCCAGCTGCGGCGCGGAGACACCGAGGAATTGTTCCGCCGCGTGGTTGGCGAAGCGGAACCGGTTGTCGGCATCCAGCACCACGATCGGCACCGGCAGCGCGCCCAGCATGGCCTGCGGGTCGAGCCCCACGGGGCGCGCCTCGCGCACCCGCCCGATCACCGCGCGCAGGCGGGAGGCGACCGCGCCGCTCATGCCGCGAGTGCCTCCGGCGGATGCGCGGCGGCGGCGTCGAAGAAACGATCGATCAGCGCCAGCACCTCGGGCACCGCGGACAGGCGGGTGACGGCGGCGCGGAAGGCGGCCGCGCCGGGCAGGCCGGCCGAGTACCAGGCGAGGTGCTTGCGGGCCATGCGCAGCCCGGCCTCGGTGCCGAACCAACTCAACATATCGTGATAATGTTCCAGCAGCACCGATTTGCGGGAGGCCGGATCGGGCGGCTTGGTGCGCGCGCCGGTGCGCAGGAAGCGCGCCACCGCGGCGGGAAACCAGGGCCGGCCGTAGCAGCCGCGCCCGATCATCACCCCGTCGGCGCCGGAGGCGGCGAGCGCGGCGGCGGCATCGTCCTCGGTCAGGATGTCGCCGTTGACGATCACCGGCAGGCGGGTGGCCTGCTTCACCTCGGCCACGAAGTGCCAGTCGGCGCGGCCCTCGTAGAATTGCTGGCGGGTACGGCCATGCACGGTCACCAGACGGATACCCTCCTGTTCGGCGATGCGGGCGAGGCGGGGCGCGTTGCGGCTGCTGTGGTCCCAGCCGGTGCGCATCTTGAGCGTGACCGGCACCTCCACCGCGCGCACCGTCGCGGCCAGGATGGCGGCGGCGGCGACCTCGTCGCGCATCAGCGCCGAGCCGGCGGACTGGCCGAGTGCCACTTTCTTGACCGGGCAGCCGAAATTGATGTCGATCAGATCGGCGCCGCGTCCGGCGGCGAGCCGCGCCGCCTCGGCCATCGCCGCCGGCTCGCAGCCGGCGAGCTGGACCGCGTTGATGCCGCCGGCGCCGACGGTTTCGGCCATGCGCAGGGTGGCGGCGTTCTCGCGGATCATCGCCCAGGAGGCGATCATCTCGGAGACCACCATGCCGGCGCCGTGGCGGCGGGCGAGGCGGCGGAACGGCAGGTCGGTGACGCCGGACATCGGCGCCAGGATCACCGGGGTTTCGATGCTGAGCCGCGGCGAGAGGGAGATCGGGGGCAAGCCGGCGGGGCGGCTTGTGGCTTCGTGATGACAGGTGCCCATGATTTGGGCAGGGTAGCGTCACGGCGGGGGAGAAGCAATGCGCAGCGGACGTCAGGGGGGCTCGTATTCCAGCACGCGGCGCAGCCAGGCGTTACGGGCACGGGTTTCCTCCCGCCGCAGCGTCCCGCCGAGCCGCGCGCCCGCCTCGGCGAGTTCCTGCGCGTCGGCGCCGCGCGCGCGCATCAGCCCCAGGATGCGCTCCGAGGCTTGGCCGTAGGTGTCCCGCTCCGCCCGGGTCCACGGCCGGTTGCGTTCCTGCCGCAGGGTCTCGGCGAACGGATTGGGCGTAACCTCACCCGCCGCCGCCACCGCGTCCGGGCCGACCGCGTCGATCAGCGCCGTCCCGTCGCGTCGGGCGATGCGGATCCGCGCGACCAGCCCCGAGGTGCTGAGCGCCGCCAGCGAGAGCGGAAGCCCGGCATAGGCGGCGCGCTGATAGTCCTCGGGCACATTGCGCGGCAGCGGGCGCGCCGCCGGCTCGCCGGTCCAGGACGCGGCGGCTTCGGCCGAGGTCTCGAAACGCTCCCGCACGCCCTGGGCGCTGATCTCGAACGGCACCGCCACGGCGTGAACCTCCACCGCGTAGCCCCGCGCCACCGCCTGCCCGGCCATCCCGGTTGCCCATTCGGGATCGCGCAGCGTGCCGTCCACGATCACGTTGAGCCGTCGCGCCAGCGCCGCCTCGCGCAGCTCGTCGGCCCACCGCGCCGCGTCGGGATGCACCCGGCTGGCCGCGTGGGCAGGGTCCTGCTCGACCAGCGCGACATAGCGCGGGTGATATTCGCGCAGCTCGTCGGGATCGATCAGCAGCGGTTTCGCGGCCCCGAGCGCCTGCTCGATCGCCCGCCGCAGCCCGGTCTTGCCCGCCCCTGGCTGCCCTCCCAGAAGAAAGCAGCGCGGGGTCTCCACCGGCGCCAGACCCGCCAGGCGCTCGGCAATGATCCGCTCGAGGATCGCGGCATGGCGCGCCGCATCCAGGATATCCGGTGCCGGCGGGTCAGAGGGCATCGCGCGCGGCGGCCAGCGCGGCGATCTCCGCTTCCAGCGCCGCCGCCCGGGCGCGATCCCCGGCTGCCTCCGCCGCGTAGAGCGCGGCGCGCAACCGTGCCAGTTGACCGCTCAGCAGGTCGCGCCGGGTGGTGTCGGCCTCGAGCGCGGCCTCGCGCTCGGCGCGCGCCGCCGGGTCGGCCGGCACCGCGGCATCGATGTCGAGGGGAACGTAGCCGCCGGGTCCCTGCCCGCTCATGCGCCCGCCATCCCTTCGCGCACCACCGGGTTGCGCAGCACGCCGATGCCCGAGATCTCCACTTCGCACACATCGCCGTGCTTCATGTCGGCGCACTCGCCCTCGGTGCCCATCCACACCACGTCGCCCGGGTAGAGGGTGATATATTTGGTCATCGCCACCAGGTAATCGACCACCCCGAACACCATGTGGTTGGTCGGGAAGCTGATGATCTCCCGCCCGTTCAGCCGCACCTTGGTGATCAGATCATCCAGCGTCACCTCGGTCTCGATCCACGGCCCCATCGGCTTGAAAGTGTCGGTGTTCTTCGAGCGGTACATGGTGCGGTCGGATTTCTGCCAGCCCCGCTCCGACACATCGTTGCCGATGGTATAACCCAGCACGGCGTCCAGCGCGTTCTCGTGGGTCAGGTGCTTGGCGGTGCGGCCGATCACCGCCACCAGCTCGCCCTCGTACTGCACCTTGTCGGTGGCGTCGGCCGGGATGACGATGGTTTCACCCTGCGCGATCAGCGCATTGTTGGCGCGATACCCGATCTCGGGCCGTTCCGGCAGGTTGGGCGGCTGGCCGATGCGCGCGGCGACGGCGCGCACATGCTCGGCGTAGTTCATGCCGCAGGCGTAGAAAGTGGGCGGCACCACCGGCACCAGCAGCTTCGCGCCTGCCAGCGGGACGCGGGTCGCGGTGCGTTCCCAGGTTGCGAACGGCGAACCGCGCACGGGGATCAGCGTATCGCCTTCGACGATGGCATAGGTGGGGGTGTGGTCATGGTCGATCCGGGCCCAGCGCATGGGGGTCTCCTCCTTGGGTTTGAGGCGACGCTAGCAGCCGGGGGGGCGGGCGGAAAGCGCGTGGCGGGTCGCGGCGGCAATCAGCAGTCTGGTGCCGAACCAGCCCCAGTAGATGCGATGATGGCGGATCAGGCCGTCGGCGGTGCGCATCACTTCCAGAATATCCACCTGCTCGCCGTCCGGCGTGGCGCGCGGATATTCCCACACCAGCAGGTCGCCGCGGCTCAGATAGGTGCCGTCGCGCCACCACCGCACCAGTTCGATCGGCCGGCTACGCCCGCCTTCCTCGAAGAACTGCGCCAGTTCAACTTGGCCGCGCAACACGCCATCGGGCTTGTCGTCCAGGATCGCCGGCACCAGCGGGCTTTCCAGCACCGCGTCGGCTGCATACAGCGCGAGCAGCGCCGGCGTGTCGCGCGCCTGGGCGGCGCGGTGCCATGCGGTGAAGATATGGGCGTGGGTTTCGTGCTGGTCCGGCATGGCCGTGCTCCTGGTGGCGGGGACCGCATGTAGCTGCTTGACCGGGACGGATGGTTCCGAAATGGTGGAACCATGCGTACCGAACCCGACATCGCCAGCCCGGCCGCCCTGATCGGCGATCCCGCCCGCGCCGCCATGCTCACCGCGCTCGCCGACGGCACCGCCCGGCCGGCCGGCGAACTCGCCGCAATCGCCGGCCTCTCCCGCCCCGCCGCGTCCGCTCATCTGGCACGGCTCACCGCCGGCGGGCTGCTCGCGGTGGAACAGGAAGGCCGCCACCGCTATTTCAGCCTGGCCCTCCCGCAGGTGGCCGCCGTGCTCGAGGAACTCGCCCGGCTGGCCGGCGGCGCGCCGCAGCCGACCCGCCCGGCCCGGCTGCGCGCCAACCGCGGGATGCAGTTCGCCCGCTCCTGCTACGACCACCTCGCCGGCACGCTGGCGGTCAGCCTCGCCGACGCGCTGGCCGCGGAAGGCAGCCTGCGCCCCGGCGAGGGCAAGCGCCTGACCGTCACCCGCGCCGGACGCGACCGCTTCCAGGCGGTGTTCGGGCTGGACCCGGACAGCCTCACCCCAGGCCGGCACGGCATCGCCTGCCGCTGCCTGGACTGGACCGAGCGCCGCTGGCATCTCGGTGGCCCGCTGGGGCTCTGGATGTTCCAGCGCATGGAGCAGGCGGGCTGGGTGGCGCGCGCGCCCTGTTCGCGCGCGGTCGGCCTCACCGGCCCCGGTGCGCGGGCGCTGGGGCGGCATTTCGGGCTGCGGCTGACCCCCACCCGGTAACGCCCCGCCCGCCTCCCGCATTCCACCCAACCCCAGGAGTCCCCGAATGGAGCTTCACGGACAATCCGCCCTCGTCACCGGCGGCGGTTCCGGCCTTGGCGCGGCCACCGCGGCGGCGCTCGCCGCAGCCGGTGCCCGGGTCGCGGTGCTGGATCGCAACGCCGAGGCCGCCGCCGCCGTCGCCGCGCGCATCGACGGCTTCGCCGCCACCGTGGACGTGACCGACCCGGCCGGCGCCGCCGCCGCGCTCGCCGCCGCCGAGGCCGCGCTGGGGCCGCCCCGGGTGCTGGTCAACTGCGCCGGCATCGGCGAGGCCGGCCGCATCCTCGGCCGCGACGGGCCGCTGGCGCTGGAGGCGTTCGCCCGCGTCATCGCGGTCAACCTGATCGGCACCTTCAACATGCTGCGGCTGGCGGCGGCGCGCATGAGCACGCTCGACCCCGGCCCGGACGGCGAGCGCGGGGTGGTGGTGAACACCGCCTCGGTCGCCGCCTACGACGGCCAGGTGGGCCAGGCCGCTTATGCCGCCTCCAAGGCCGGCGTGGTCGGGCTCACCCTGCCGGCGGCGCGCGAACTGGCGCGCGCGGGGATCCGGGTGATGACGATCGCGCCGGGGCTGATCGAGACGCCGATGTTCGACGGCGTGCCGGAGACGCTGCGCCAGGGGCTGGCGGCCTCGGTGCCGTTCCCGTCCAGGCTCGGCCGGCCGGAGGAATACGCGGCGCTGGTGCTGCACATCTGCGCCAACCGCTACCTCAACGGGGAGACGATCCGACTGGACGGAGCGCTGCGGATGGCGCCGCGATAGCGCCCGGGCGGGCCCGGCTCAGCGCCCGCCCTCGGCGGCGAACTCGCCCGGGGTCAGCTGGAACCCCACCCAGATGGTGTACGCTGCCGCCCCGCCCTCGCGACGCACCGGAAAGCGCAGGTCGAACGGCGAGGTGGTGGCCGTCACCGTATCCTGCCCGGGGGGAAACTTCACCGGGGAGGAGAAGGTGGCCTTGGTCAGAATGCGCCCGCCGCGGCTGACCGCCAGGAAATACGGCACCGGCACGCCCCCGGGCGGGGTGGCCGGGCCGCGCGTCAGCCGCATGGTAAGGGTCAGCCGCGCCGCCACCGCCGCCCCGTCATCGACCCGGCGGCATTTCCCGTTCGCCGCCACAATCCGGCCCTGCAGCATGAGCCCGGTGACATCGTGCGAACCGGGGCGGAACCGGCGCAGGCTGGCCGCCTCCGGCAGCGGGCGGATGGCAGGGCAGGAAGGGGGAAACTGATTGCGCCCCGGCCCGCAGCCGGCCAGCGCCATCGGCATGACCAGGGGCGCAAGCAGGGGCGCAAGCAGGCGGGCACGACGAAAGCGAAGGCGCATGGGCTGGGTTCCGGTCCGGTCGCACCCCGGATAGGGCAAGGCGCCGGGGCGGCGCAACCGCGCGCTCAGCCCGGCGCGGGGAACAGCGCCGCGATTCCGGCCGCGGTCGCCGCGCAGCAGCCGCGCTCGGTGATGAGGCCGCTCACCAGCCGCGCCGGCGTCACGTCGAAGGCCGGGTTGGCGGCGCGGCTGCCGGGCGGGATCACCCGGATGCGCCGCAGCGCGCCTGCCGCGTCCGGCCCGGACAGGAATGCGACTTCCGCCGGATCCCGTTCCTCGATGGGGATCTCCGCCACCCCGTCGGCGATGGCGTGATCGATGGTGCTGCCGGGCACCGCCACCCAGAACGGCACGCCGTTGTCATGCGCGGCCAGCGCCTTGAGATAGGTGCCGATCTTGTTCGCCACGTCGCCGGTCCGGCTCACCCGGTCGGCGCCGACGATCACCAGATCCACCTCCCCCCGCTGCATCAGATGCCCGCCGGCGTTGTCGGCGATCACGCTATGCGCGACCCCATGGGCGCCGAGTTCCCACGCCGTCAGCGCCGCGCCCTGGTTGCGCGGCCGGGTCTCGTCCACCCAAACGTGCAGCGGAATGCCGCTGTCGTGCGCCCGGTAGATCGGCGCCAGCGCGGTGCCCCAATCGACGGTGGCGATCCAGCCGGCGTTGCAGTGGGTCAGGATATTCACCGCCCGCCCGGGCCGGGAGCGGGCGGCGGCGGCGATCAGCGCCAGGCCATGGCGGCCGATCTCCTGGTTGCAGACCACATCCTCCTCGGCGATCCGCCCGGCCTCGGCCCAGGCGGCTTCGGCGCGGGCGGCGGCAGGCAGCGGTCGCAGCGCCGCGGCCATACGCGCCAGCGCCCAGCGCAGATTGACCGCGGTGGGGCGGGTGGCGGCCAGGCTTTCCGCCGCCGCGAGCAGGGCGGCGTCGGAAGCATCGGCACGCATGGCCAGCGCGATGCCATAGGCGGCAGTGGCGCCGATCAGCGGCGCGCCGCGCACCAGCATGGCGCGGATGGCGTGCGCGGCGTCATCGAGGCGGGCGAGGCGGATTGTGGCGAATTCCCACGGCAGCCGGGTCTGATCGATGATCCGCACAGCGCCCGGGGCGTCGGGGTCGGGGAAGATGGAGCGCCAGGGGGTGCCGTCGATGCGCATGGCGGGCCTTGCGGGGCGTGGGGGGGACAAAAAGGCGGATTCCAATCCTCCGTTTGCCGGAAGCGGAGGCGGCTACCGAGCAGCGGCATCCGCGTAGGCGAGCCGCCGCCGGCGGCACCTCATAGCGCCCAGGCCCTATACCGCAAGATCGACGCTCACCGGCACATGGTCCGACCCGCGCTCCCAGTCCCGCGCGTCCTTCAGCACCTGAAACCCGCGCAGCGCCGGCACCAGGTCCGGCGTCACCCAGACGTGATCCAGCCGCCGCCCGCGGTCCGAGGCCCGCCAGTCGCGGTTCCGATACGACCACCAGGTGAACAGCTTCTCCGGCGCCGGCACGAAATGCCGCACCGCATCCACGAACCCGGCGCGCTGCCAGGCCAGCAGCCCCTCGGTCTCCGGCGGGGTGTGGCTCACCACATCCAGCAACTGGCGATGGTTCCACACGTCGCATTCCAGCGGCGCGATGTTGAGATCGCCCACCAGCACCGCGCGAGCGAGCCCGGTGCGGGCGGCGAACCAGCCCCGCGCCTCGGCGATGAAATCCAGCTTATGGGCGAATCTCGGATTGGCGGCGCGGTCGGGAACGTCGCCGCCGGCGGGCACATAGAAATCATGCAGCTCGATCGGCCCGCCCGCCGCCGCCACGGTCACGCAGAGATGGCGGGAATCGCTCCGGCCGCACCAGTCCGGGCCGATGTCGTGGGCGGCGAGCGGCCGGCGGGAAAAGATGGCGACCCCGTTGTAGCCCTTCATCCCCCGCCACAGCGCATGCGGATAGCCGAGCTCTCCGGGGGCAGCCACCGGGAACTCGGCATCCTGCACCTTGGTCTCCTGCAGGCAGATCACGTCGGGGTCCAGCGTGTCGGCCAGCCGGCGCAGCAGCGGCAGGCGCAGCCGCAGCGAGTTGATGTTCCAGCTGGCGATGCGCAGCCGCGCCGCCATCAGACGATGCGGGTCCGCACCGTCCCCACGCCCGCCACCTCGCCTTCCAGCAGGTCGCCGCGCACCACCGCGGCCACCCCTTCGGGGGTGCCGGTGAAGATCAGATCGCCGGGGGCGAGCCGCACCAGCCGCGACAGACAGGCGATGGTCTCCGGCACCGACCAGATCAGATGCGTCAGGTCCGATTGCTGCCGCACCGCGCCGTTGACATGCAGCACGATGCGCCCGGTGGCCGGGTGGCCGATGCGCGCAGCCGGGGCGAGCACGCCGATCGGCGCGGAATGGTCGAACCCCTTGCCCATGTCCCAGGGCTTGCCTTCCTTCTTGGCCTGGCCCTGCAAGTCGCGCCGGGTCATGTCGAGCCCCGCCGCGTAGCCCCAGACATGGGCCAGCGCGTCGGCCTCGGCGATGTCGGCCCCGCCCTCGGCCAGGGCGACCACCAGCTCCATCTCGTGGTGCAGGTCCCGGCTGGCGGGCGGGTACGGCATGTCGGCCCCGCCGGTCAGCAGCGCGTCGGCCGGCTTGAGGAAGAAGAACGGCGGTTCGCGATCGGGGTCCGATCCCATCTCGCGGGCGTGGGCGGCGTAGTTGCGCCCGACGCAGAACACCCGGCGGATGGGGAACCGCCCGCCTTCGGTGGTGGGGATGGCCACCACGGGCGGCGGGGGCAGCACGAAATCGGACATCGTGGAACTCCTCGGTCAGACGCCGGCGGTGGCGGCCACTTCGGCGGCGAAATCGCTGGCCTGCTTCTCGATCCCCTCGCCCAGGGCGAAGCGGGCGAAATCGGCCACCGTGGCGCCGGCCTTTTTCAGCACCGCCTTCACCCGGCTCTCGCCGTCATGGACCCAGACCTGCTCCAACAGCACCACTTCCTCGTAATATTTGCGCACCCTGCCCTCGACCATCTTCTCGACGATCGCCTCGGGCTTGCCGGAGGCGCGGGCCTGGTCGGCCAGGATCGCCTTCTCCCGCGCCAGCGCCACCGGATCGACCGCGTCGGTGTCGATCGCGTCGGGGCGGGTGGCGGCGATATGCATCCCGAGCTGACGGCCGAGCAGTTCCAGCCCCTCCAGCTCCGAGGCCGCGCCCACCGCCACCACGACGCCGATGCGCCCGAGGCCGGGCTTGAGCGGCTGGTGGATGTAGGTCGCCACCGCGCCCTGCGCGATGCGCAGCACCCGGGCCCGGCGCAGCGACATGTTCTCGCCGATGGTGGCGATCAGATGGGTGAGTTCCTCCGCCACGCTGCGCCCGGTGCCGGGGTATGGCGCGGCATTGATGGCGGCGAGATCCTCGCCGACCTCCAGCGCGATCCGCGCCACCGTCTCGACGAAGCCCTGGAACGCCTCGTTGCGGGCGACGAAATCGGTCTCGGCGTTGACTTCCACCACCGCGGCCGCGCGCGGCGCGGTGGCGACGCCCACCAGCCCCTCGGCGGCGACGCGGCCGGATTTCTTGGCCGCCGCGGCCAGCCCCTTCTTGCGCAGCCAATCGACCGCGGCTTCCATCTCGCCGTCGGTCTCCGCCAGCGCGCGCTTGCAGTCCATCATCCCCGCGCCGGTCTTCTCGCGCAGGTCCTTCACCATCGCGGCTGTGATCTGGGCCATGTTCGCTCTCCTGCTGCGGGGTCAGGCGCCGGCGGGCGCCGCGGCGGCCGGCGGCTCGGCCATCGTGGCGGCGGGCGGCTCGGGCAGCGGTTCGGGCGGCAGCTCCTCGGCGGCGCCGATATCGGCGCCCGAGGCGGCCAGCTCGGCGCTGATGCCGTCCAGCACCGCGCCCGAGACCAGCTCGCAATAGAGGCCGATGGCGCGGATCGCGTCGTCGTTGCCCGGGATCGGGTAGGTGACGCCGGCCGGGTCGGAGTTGCTGTCCAGCACCGCCACCACCGGGATCTTCAGCTTGGTGGCCTCCTCGACCGCCAGCTTCTCCTTGTTGGTGTCGATGATGAACAGGATGTCGGGCAGCCCGCCCATGTCCTTGATGCCGCCCAGCGCGCGCTCGAGCTTGTCGCGCTCGCGGGTCAGGTTCAGCACCTCTTTCTTGGTCAGACCCTCGGTGTTGCCGCCCAGCGTCTCGTCGATCTGGCGCAGCCGGCGGAGGCTGCCGGTGATGGTCTTCCAGTTCGTCAGCGTGCCGCCCAGCCAGCGGTGATTGATGTAGTACTGGCCGCAGCGCCGCGCCGCCTCGGCCACCGGGTCGGCGGCGGCGCGCTTGGTGCCGACGAACAGCACGCGTCCACCGGCGGCGGTCACGTCGCGCACCGCGCGCAGCGCGCGGTCCAGCATCGGCACCGTCTGCTGGAGGTCGATGATGTGGACCTGGTTGCGCACGCCGAACAGGTACGGCGCCATGCGCGGATTCCAGCGGCGGGTGTGGTGGCCGAAATGAACGCCGGCTTCCAGCAGCTGGCGCAGGGTGAACTCGGGCATCGCCATCGGCGTGCGTCCTTTCCTGATCGTCCGGTTGAGCCTCCGCGGGGCCTGGCCTGACGGCACCGGACCCGGATGACCGGGAAAGGCGCCCCGCGTGTGGATTACCGGGTCGCGCCGGCGCGGCGGGGTATGGCCGAGACGGGCCGCGCAGGCAAGGGCCGGGCCGCGGCCTCAGCTTCCGGAACAGATATGCTGATGCAGGTCCTGCGTCAGCCCATCCAGCCGCTCGGTCAGGCCCTTGATGGTCTCGGTCAGCCGGGTGTTCTGCGCCAGCATCTCCACCAGCAGCGCGGTCTGCTGGGCGGCGGTGGCCTGGCGCGTCTCGCTGACGCGGTGCAGCTCCTCGCGGTGTTCGGCGTCGGCGATCGCGGTGGCCTTGTCGCGGTCCGCCTGGCGGGTCTGCGCCAGCAGGATCAGCGGCGCCGCATAGGCCGCCTGCAGGCTGAAGGCGAGGTTGAGCAGGATGAACGGATAGGCGTCGAACACCCAGACATGCGCCACGTTGATGGCGATCCAGACACCGACGATGATGGTCTGGGCGACCAGGAATACCGGGGTGCCGAAGAAGCGGGCGAAACCCTCCGCCTTCAGGGCGAACCAATCGTCCCCGAACGCCGAGCCGAGGCGGAGCGCGGGCAGATGGAAGCGCAGCGCGTGGCCGTGGCGTGACGAAGGGGCGGCGGTCTCGGGAGCGGCCATGGGCGGCATCGGGCCAGATCCTTCCGGTGCGGGCGGTACCCTCCGCGGGTCCGTGGCGATCGTATCCGCCGCCGAGGCGGCGGCGCAACCGACCCGGGCTGGGCGCGCGCCGCGCCGCCCTTTGCCGTCCCGTCCCGGCTGGGCTACATCGGTCCGATGTCGGGGCGAACCGCGCGCAGCACAGGCCGGCCAGGGAACGCCCGGCTGCCGCCCGCCCGGCACCCCACCCAGGCCTCGCCCGCCACGCCCCGCCGCCAAGGACCCGCGCCCGCATGACCGTCCCGGCCGACCCGCGCCAAGCCGCCCTCGCCGCCGCCCTCGCCCGCCGCGCGGGAACCGTGGAGGCCGCGCTCGAGGCCCTGCTGCCGCTGCCCGAAAGCACCGAGGCGCGGCTGGCCGAGGCGATGCGCTATTCCACCCTCGGCGGCGGCAAGCGCCTGCGCGCCTTCCTGGCGATGGAGACCGCCGCCCTGTTCGGCGTCTCCGAGACCTGCGCCGCCCGCGTCGCCGCCGCCATCGAGATGCTGCACGCCTACTCGCTGATCCACGACGACCTGCCGGCGATGGACGACGATGACCTCCGCCGCGGCAAACCCTCCTGCCACCGCGCCTTCGACGAGGCGATCGCCATCCTCGCCGGCGACGCGCTGCAGACCCGCGCCTTCGAGGTGCTGGCCGAGGCCGACACCCATTCCGACCCGCTGGCCCGCTGCGAGCTGGTGGTCGGCCTTGCCGCCGCCACCGGCGCGCGCGGCATGGTGGCCGGCCAGGTGATCGACATGGTCTCGGAAGGCCGCGCCCTGGAACCGGCCGAGGTCAACCGCCTGCAGGCACTCAAGACCGGCCGGCTGATCCAGTTCAGCGCCGAATCGGGCGCCATCCTGGGCCGCGCCCCGGCCGCGCAGCGGCATCTGCTGGCCGCCTACGGGCGCGACCTGGGGGCCGCGTTCCAGATCGCCGACGATCTGCTGGACGCCGCCGGCACCACCGAGGAGACCGGCAAGACCGCCGGCAAGGACGCCGCCGCCGGCAAGGCCACCATGGTCGCGGTGCTGGGGCTTGACCGGGCCCGCGCCCATGCCGCCATGCTGTCCCGCCAGGCCGCCGAACATCTGGCCGGATTCGGCCCCCGGGCGGAGAATCTGCGCGCGCTCGCCGAGTTCGTCGTGACGCGCCGAAGCTGAAGGAAGACCGCCATGGCACCGCCGAAAACGCCGCTGCTGGACCGGGTCCGCGTTCCGGCCGATCTGCGCAATTTCTCCCCCGAGCAGCTGCGCCAGCTGGCCGACGAGCTGCGCGCCGAGACGATCGACGCCGTCTCCGTCACCGGCGGGCATCTCGGCTCCGCGCTCGGCGTGGTGGAACTCACCGTGGCGCTGCACGCGGTGTTCGACACCCCGCGCGACCGGCTGCTGTGGGACGTCGGCCATCAGGCCTATCCGCACAAGATCCTCACCGGCCGGCGCGACCGCATCCGCACCCTGCGCCAGGGCGGCGGCCTCTCGGGCTTCACCCGCCGCGCCGAGAGCGAATACGACCCGTTCGGCGCCGCCCATTCCTCCACCTCCATCTCCGCCGGTCTCGGCATGGCGGTGGCCCGCGACCTGAAAACCGCGCGCGGCGAGCCGGACCACCGCAACGTCATCGCCGTGATCGGCGACGGCGCGATGAGCGCCGGCATGGCCTACGAGGCGATGAACAACGCCGGCGCCCGCCATTCCCGCCTGATCGTGGTGCTCAACGACAACGACATGTCGATCGCGCCCCCGGTCGGGGCGATGAGCGCCTATCTCTCGCGGCTGATGTCCTCGCGCAGCTTCCTCGGCCTGCGCGAGCTCGGCATCAAGATGGTCAAGCGCTTCCCGCGCGGGATCGAGCGCACCGCCCGCCGCGCCGAGGAATACGCCCGCGGCATCCTGACCGGCGGCACCTTGTTCGAGGAGCTCGGCTTCTACTACGTGGGCCCGATCGACGGCCACAACCTCGACCACCTGCTGCCGGTGCTGCGCAACGTGCGCGAGGCCGACGAGCAGGGCCCGATCCTGGTCCACGCCATCACCCAGAAGGGCAAGGGCTACGCGCCGGCCGAGCAATCGCCCGACAAATACCACGGCGTCTCCAAGTTCAACGTCATCACCGGCGAACAGGCCAAGGCCCCGCCCGGGCCCCCGAGCTACACCAAGGTGTTCGCCGACGCGCTGATCGCCGAGGCCGAGCGCGACCCGAACATCGTCGCCATCAACGCCGCCATGCCGTCGGGCACCGGGCTCGACCGCTTCGCCAAGCGCTTCCCCGACCGCTGCTTCGACGTCGGCATCGCCGAACAGCACGCCGTCACTTTCGCCGCCGGGCTGGCGACCGAGGGGATGAAGCCGTTCTGCGCCATCTATTCCACCTTCCTCCAGCGCGCCTACGACCAGGTGGTGCATGACGTGGCGATCCAGTCGCTGCCGGTGCGCTTCGCGCTGGACCGCGCCGGCCTCGTCGGCGCCGACGGCGCCACCCATGCCGGCAGCTTCGATGTCACCTACCTCTCCTGCCTGCCGGGGATGGTGGTGATGGCCCCGGCCGACGAGGCCGAGCTGGTCCACGCGGTTGCCACCGCCACCACGATCAACGACCGCCCTTCGGCCTTCCGCTACCCGCGCGGCGAGGGCACCGGCGCCGCGCTGCCCGCGCGCGGCATCCCCTGGGCGCTGGGCACCGGGCGGCTGCTTCGGGAAGGCAACAGCATCGCCCTGATCTCGCTGGGCACCCGGCTGGCCGACGCGCTGCGGGCGGCCGACGAGCTCGCCGCGCGCGGCCTGCCCACCACGGTGGTGGACGCCCGCTTCGCCAAGCCGCTGGATACCGCGCTGATCGAGCAGGTGGCCCGCCACCACGAGGTGGTGCTGACGATCGAGGAAGCCGCGATCGGCGGCTTCGCTGCCCAGGTGATGCAGCACCTGGCCTGGAAGGGCCTGCTGGACCACGGGCTCAAGCTACGGCCGATGACCCTGCCCGACCGCTTCATCGACCACGACAGCCAGGCCAAGCAGCTGGCCGCGGCCGGGCTGACCGCGAAGGACATCGTGGCGACCGCGCTGGCCGCGCTGGGCGTGCCGGACCGCGCAAGCCTCGCGACGCCGGCGGAATAGGGTGCGCCGCCTCGCCGTTCCGCTGGCGGCCCTGCTGCTGGGCGGCTGCGCGCTGATCGACCAGACCACCTTCGCCCCGGCCCCGCCGCCGCGCGAGAGCGTGCCCGCCCACGCCGCGCCGGCGCAACCGGTCGCGGTCGATCGCCGCATCCCGCTGATCGTGGTCGGCCCGGCCACCCGGCGGTCCGACTACCCGGTGCTGCTGCGCCAGGCCGTGCGCGCGGTGGCGCGGCGCGATCCGGCGGCGCGCTACGACGTGACCGCGGTGGCCGGCCCCGGTGGGATCGGCGCCGCCACACGCCAGGCCGCGGCGGTGATGCGCGCGCTGGCCGAGGACGGCGTGCCGCGGGAGCATATGCTGCTGCGCGCGGCGGTGCTGCCCGGGCATCGCGGGCATGAGGTGCGGGTGTATCTGCGCTGAGGGTTTGTGAAACAATGCCCATCGGCCGACGAAACCGTGCGAGAACCCGAGCAACGACAACGGGCGTTCATTCACAAGTTCGATTGCTTTTCACACCCTGAGCCGGGCATCAGGCCGGCGATCGCCCTCGCCCCACCCGCCGCCAGAGCAGGAACGAAACGCTCAGCAGCGCGGTTCCGCCCGCAACCGCGACCGGGAACATGAAGCCCGGACGCGCGATCACGAACGGCAGCAACCCCACCGCCAACGCCGGCGGCGCGTGCAGATCGACCGCCGCCAGCACCGCGATCCCGATCAGGATGCTTCCCACCGCGGCAAGCGGGCCAACGCCGAGCCATGCCACCAGCGCCACGCCGCCGGTCGCGGTCACCACGCACACCAAGGGCAACAGCAACGGCCGCCGCGCCCAGGGGCACACCGCCGGATGCGCGAACATCTCGAAGCCCATCACCACCAGCGGCGGATACAGCAGCAACCGCTGGCCCGACAGCGAAGCCGCGGCCGCGCCCAGGGTGACGAAGCCAAGAAAGAACGCCAGCCAGCCGTAGCGGGACGGCGCCCGCTCGGTGATATCGTCGACCAGATCGCGCACCGTCGGGCGCGGCGGCGGGATGAACCGGCGCCAGGGCAGCGACAGCAACGCCAGCGCGACGGTGCCGATCAGAATCGAGGGCGCGTAGAGCCAGCTGCGGATGCCGAGCGCCAACGGCAGCAGCCCCGCCGAGATCGCCGGTGCGATCGGCGAGCGCAGCAACCGGATCACCAGGATCGAACTGCCGACGCTGAGCAGCACCGCGACCGGACCATAGGAGAGTTCGCGGGTGAGCAGGCTGCCCAACACCGCCGTCAGCGCCGGGGTGAGCACCAGCAGGACCGGCGCGCGGGCCCAGGTTCCGTGCGGACGCTTGAAGATATCGTGCGACAGCGCGCCGAGTTCGGGGAACAGGATATAGGCCACCCCGACGCCATGCGCGAGCAGCGCGATCGCCGCGATATAGCCGGCGGTGAGCGGTGCGGCGAACCATGCGCCGACCCGGTCGCGCCACCGCCCGCCGGCGTTCGCCACCGCTGGCGCCTCCGCGAGGTCGTCCATGACTTGCCCCTACTCCGGCTGCCCGCGCTTGTGCACCGCCAGCGCCATCAGCCGCCGGTCGCGCCAGGCGGTGCGCGCGCCGAGCTCCGCCGCCGGCAGCACCGCCCGCCGCGCCGCATCGAGGCGCGCCACCAGCGCCTCCGACCATTCGAGCGGCGTCATCTCCCGCTGCATCCGGCTGTAGAGCCCGCCGAAGCGCGCGCAGTATTCCGCCAGCCCGCCCGGGGCGTTGAGGTCGATCGTTTCGAGCGGTCCCATGAACGACCAGCGCAGCCCGAGCCCGTGCTTGATGGTGGCGTCCAGGTCCTCGGGCGAGATCGCGTCCTGCTCCAGAAGACGGAACGCCTCGGCCAGCAGCGCGCCCTGCAGGCGGTTGAGCACGAACCCCTCGCGTTCCTGCTTCACCGTCACCGGCACCTGGCCCGCGCGTTCCATCAGCGCGCGGGTCGCGGCGACGGTCTCCGGCGCGGTCCAGGGGGCGGGGCAGAGTTCGACCAGCGGCAGCAGATAGGGCGGGTTGACCGGGTGGGCGACCAGGCAGCGGGCGCGGCCCGCCAGGGCTTCGGTGAAGGCCGAGGCGGGGATGCCGCTGGTGGAGCTGGCGAGGATCGCCGCCGGCGGGGCGAGGCGGTCGAGCGCGGCGAACAGCGCCCGCTTGTCTTCCACCCGCTCGGGGCCGTTTTCCTGCACATGGGCGGCCCCGGCCACCGCTTCGGCGAGGCCCGCCGCCGGGTGCAACCGGGCCAGCACCGCCTCTGGCGGGTCATCGAGCAGCCCGGCCTCGGCCAGTTCGGGCAGGCGCGCGGCGACGAACTCGCGCGCGGCGGGAACCGCGGCGGGGACCGGGTCCCACAGCGCGACGGTGAAGCCGGCGCGGGCGAACACGATCGACCAAGCGCGGCCGATCAGGCCGGCGCCGATGACGGCGATGCGGGTCATGGCGGGTCTCCCCTTGAAAACGTGAGCGGGACGGTGCCGGAGCGGGACGGGGGCGTCGAGGGGGGAAGGGCGCCGCGATCACGCAATCACTCTTGCATTCGGCTTTTGAGACAGGCGAGGAACCGGCTGGCCCAGGGAGAGGCGGCCGATATCTTGTCGGGATCGATACAACAAAGCAATCTGAACGAATGCCTGCCCTTGTGATATTCTCCCTTGACCGCGCATTCCCTGGTCGATTGTTTCAGGGCATCCTGGATGGCCTTCGAGGCAGTCGTCTCGACATTCGCCGGTTTTGGCAATCTGTCCCCGTTGAAACCTTGGCCGAAGAACCGCGCCAGGGCCGCCGGATCGGCAGCAAGCCAGCTCTCCATGCATTGCACCATGAGATGGCAATCAGCTTCGTTGCTGTTTTCAGGCTTTTCCCACTTGTCGCCGGGGCGTTGTTTCAGGTGCGCCCATGGTTGCCAGGAATCCGGCTCGCCTTGCGCGTTGCCTTCCGCAACCGGCCCCTCGCTGTCAACCAGCAGCATCGCCGCCTGACCGTTGCCGACCGCCGTGCAGAAGGACTCGAACGCATTCCGCCGGCTGCCACATGCCACCACCCGCGGCCTTCTTGCGATGCCGGCCCGCGCGATGAAACTGGCAAATCCCTCACGGCAAGCTGTCCTGAGGTCACTCGAATCGCCGCCCCCCTCTACATAGAGTTTCAGCCCTACCATCGGGTTCCCCCGATCTCGCCACGGGTCCACAGCTGACCCAGCCGGTATTTCTCCAGCCACGGCGCGAGCTCGTCGGCGCTCAGCCGGGTCAGCGCGGTCCCCGCCTCCGTCTTCCCGGCGACCAGCACGCATTCCGGTTGGTCTGTGAATGCATCGACCAGCACATCGGAGTGCGTCGTCACGATGATTTGCGTGCGCTGCGACGCCTCTTTCAGAAGCTCCGCCAGCCTGGGCAGAACGTCCGGGTGCAGCCCCAGTTCGGGTTCCTCGATGCAGATCAGCGGCGGCGGCTTCGGATGACAGAGAATCGCGAGCAGGCAGAGATAGCGCAGGGTTCCGTCCGACAGCCGGGTTGCCGGAACGATGATCCGGCCTTCCTGGAAGAACACCTGCACGGTGCCGCCTTCCACTTGCACATCGAAGTCGTCGATACCCTCGTAGAGCGCGCGCAGGGCTTCAAGCAGCAGCCGCTTGGTCTCCGGCTCGCGGCGCAGGCGATTGAGCACGAGGCCCAGATTGCCGGCATCGGGCTCGAGCAGATCGGTCGGCAGATCGGCCTTTTGCGGCAGGCGTGGCGGCGTATCGCGGCCGAAGCTCCACTCCCGATACAGGCGGATCTTTGCGAATTCGGTACCCAGGTAGGTGAGTTCGGGATATTGATCGGGGTCCTTGCGCTGCGACAGAATTGAAGCAGTCAGATCGATATCCTCGTGTTGGAGCTCTCGTCTTGCCCCTTTGACGTTCATAACTCCGTGGCCATTGATAAGATGGTAGTAGAAATAGGGCACCGTGTACCCTCTGTCCGGACGTTCGTTCTCGATCCGCTCATCGACAATCTCAAACCGCTGCCCCGACTCGGTGAAACTCAGCCTGTACCGGAGTTCGGTCGGCCCCTTGGGATAATCGAACACTGCATCGATGGTCGCCACCGGCGCGCCCGACCCGGCCTTCCACAACCAGTCATGCACACCCCCGCCATCGCGGATCGGGGTCAGAACATCCCGCGGCGCGGCCCGGATCAACGCGATCGCCTCGATCAGGTTGGATTTCCCCGATCCATTCGGCCCGATCACCACATTCAGCGGCCGGAAATCAACCCTCGGCGCGGAGGGGCCAAAGCTGAGAAAATTGACGAGGCTGAGCGATTTGAGCAGCAATGGACCCTCCACGGACCGTCATCGACCATAATGCCCCAAGCCTGCCGGGGAAAGCCCGACCCCGGACCGCTCCCCCCGCCCACCGAAGGATCCCCCATGCCCCCCGACCCGCTCGCCCAGATCCAGCGCCAGATCATGTGGAACCGCCTCATCGCGGTGGTCGAGGAACAAGCCCAGACCATGATCCGCACCGCCTTCTCCACCACCGTCCGCGAGGCCGGCGACCTCTCCGCCGGCATCTTCGACACCCAGGGCCGCATGATGGCCCAGGCGGTCACCGGCACCCCCGGCCATGTCAACTCCATGGCCGAAAGCGTCGGCCATTTCCTGCGCAAATTCCCGCTCGAAACCCTCCGCCCCGGCGATCACCTCATCACCAACGACCCCTGGCTCGGCACCGGCCATCTGCACGACCTCACCGTGGTCACCCCCGCCTTCCACGCCGGGCGCCCGATCGGCCTCTTTGCCAACACCGCCCATGTCATCGACATCGGCGGCCTCGGCATGGGCCCCGAGGGCCGCTCGGTGTTCGAGGAAGGTCTCTACATCCCGATCGTGAAATGCTTCGACCAGGGCCGACCCAACGAAACCTTCTTCGATTTCATCCGCGCCGGCTCCCGCCTGCCGGTCGAGCTCGAGGGCGACATCTACTCGCTCTGCGCCTGCAACGACGCCGGCGCCCGCCGGCTCGCCGCCATGCTGGCCGAGTTCCGCCTCGACAGCCTCGACCCGCTGGCAGAACACATCTTCGCCGCCTCCCGCGCCGCCACCCTCGCCGAGCTCGCCCGCCTGCCGCGCGGCACCTGGCACGCCGATATCTGGTCGGACGGGTACGACGAGCCGATCCGCCTCGCCGCCGCCCTGACCACCGGCGCCGACTCGATCATGGTGGATTTCGCCGGCACCTCCGGCCTCGCCAACCGCGGCATCAACGTGCCGCCCGCCTATACCCGCGCCTATGCCAGCTTCGGCCTGAAATGCGTGATCGCGCCGGAGGTGCCGAACAACTGGGCCTCGCTCGCCCCGTTCCGCATGGAAATCCCGGAAGGCTGCATCCTCAACGCGCCGCGCCCCTATCCGGTCTCGGTCCGCCACGTCATCGGCCATCTGTTGCCCGACCTGATGATGGGCTGCCTGTTCCAGGCGATCCCGGACCGGGTCACCGCCGAGGGCGCCTCGGCGCTGTGGAACCCGCCGCTGCGCGGCGGCGCCTCGGTCTCCGGCCAGGCCCGGCCGAACCGGCCGGTGATCGCCGAGTTCGAGATCACCACTTTCAACTCCGGCGGCACCGGCGCGCGTCCGCGCCGCGACGGGCTGGACGCCACCGCCTTCCCCTCCGGCGTGCGCACCATGCCGGTGGAGGCGACCGAGAACGTCGCCCCGGTGATCTTCTGGCGCAAGGAACTCCGCCCCGACTCCGGCGGCGCCGGTCGGTTCCGCGGCGGGTTCGGCCAGGTGATGGAGATCGGCACCAAGGGGGACCTCGCCTTCGCGGTGAACGCCATCTTCGACCGCGTCGCCCACGCCCCGCGCGGCCGCGCCGGCGGTCAGGATGGCGCGCCGGGCGCGGTGCGGCTGAAATCGGGGGCGGTGCTGCGCACCAAGGGCTATCAGGTGATCCCCGACGGCGACCGGCTGATCCTGGAACTGCCGGGCGGCGGCGGCTATGGTGACCCGGCGGCGCGGGACCCGGCGGCGGTCGCGCGCGATATCCGCGACGGGCTGGTCAGCCCGCCCGCCGCCCGCCCCTGACCGACACGGAGGAAACGACCATGGCCCTGAAAATCTACGGCGTGCTGCGCTCGCGCGCGACGCGGCCGATCTGGATGGCGAAGGAACTCGGCCTCGCGTTCGAGCATGTGCCGGTGATCCAGGTCTATCGCCTGGCCGACCCGAACGCGCCGGACGCGCCGTTGCACACGCGCTCGCCGGCCTTCCTGGCGATCAATCCGAACGGCCTCGTGCCCTGCATCGACGATGACGGGCTGGTACTCAACGAATCCTTTGCCATCACCCTCTATCTTGCCCGCAAGCACGGCGGGCCGCTCGCCCCGCGCGATCTGGCCGAGGAGGGGCGGATGCTGCAATGGACGCTCTGGGCGGCGACCGAGGTTGAAACCCCGGCGCTGCGCGCGATGCAGAACGCCGCCGCGGTGAAGACCCGCGACGGGGCCGCCTACGACGCGGCGGTGACCGCGCTCGGGCCGAAACTCGCGGTGCTGGACAAGGCCCTGGCCGAAGGGGGCGGCCATCTGGTCGGCGGGCACTTCACGGTGGCCGATCTGAACGTGGCCGAGGTGGTGCGCTACGCCCAGGCGGCGCCGGAGCTGTTCCCCGCCGTGGCGCATGTGCAGCGCTGGATCGCCGCCTGCCAGGCCCGTCCCGCGTTCCGGGAGATGATGGCCGCGCGCAACGCCGAGCCAGCGTAGCGCCCAATTTTGTGAAATCGAAACCATCATGCGCGCGGCAGCGCGCGGTGATGGCGATTTCGCAGGAAGAATCAACACGGAGCACGCGAAGAACCACGGAGCGATCCGGACCATGGATCGCCGCCGGCGTTCCCTCCCGTGCCGCCGCGAAATTGGCCGCCGTCGTGCTTTCCAGGACCCGACCACCGGCTTCCGCCCCTCGGACCGGCGCGGTGCCCCCGCCTTGCTCCGTGCCGCTTCGTGGTCCCCCGTGCCCTCCGTGTGAACCACCCGCCCCCAACCACCGCGCGCACGCGCGGACTCTTCGAATCGGATCAACATCCGCCCGCCACGCCGGCATCGGCTCGCCCCGGACCAGGGGCGCGACGAGGCGATCTGCTATCCCCCCAGCCGCCGCACCACCCGTGCCCGCCCCATCAGCGGCAGCAGCGCCCGCAGCTCCGGTCCCTGTTCCTCCCCGGTCAGCGCCACCCGCAGCGGGTGAAACAGCGCCCGCCCCTTGCGCCCGGTGGCCGCACCCAGCGCCGCCGTCCAGGCCGACCAAGTGCCCTGGTCCCACGGCTCGGCCGGCAACGTCGCCAGCGCCGCGGCATAGAACGCCGCCTCCGCCTCCCGCGGCGGAGGCACGATCTCGCCCGCCACCACCGCCCACCACACCCGCGCCTCCGGCAGCAGGTCCAGATTGCCCCGCACCGCTTCCCAGAACGCGGCATCCGCGCCCGCCGGCAGCCGGTCCGCCACCGCGGCGTAGGGCAGCCCGTGCAGCACCCGCCGGTTCAGCGCCAGCAGCTGGCGCGCATCGAACCGCGCCGCCGAGCGCGAGAACGCCGCCAGCTCGAACCCGGCAGCCAGTTCCGCGAGTCCCAGCGGCTCGGGATCGGCCGCACTGCCCAACCGCGCCAGATAGGCCGCCAGCGCCCCCGCCTCGATCCCGTCCGCCCGCAGCTGCTTGAGCGACAGCGCCCCCAGGCGCTTCGACAGCTTGCCCCCGTCGGTATCGGTCAGCAGCGGCAGATGCGCGAACAGGGTAGCCCCCGGATCGGCCCCCAGCGCCGCCATGATGTCGCGCTGCACCGCGGTGTTGGTGACATGGTCCTCGCCGCGGATGACATGGGTGATGCCGGTCGCCAGATCGTCCACCACCGAGGTGAAGGTATAAAGCGGCGTGCCGTCGGCGCGGATCAGCACCGGGTCGGAGACCGCGGTCAGCTTCACCTCCCGCCGCCCCAGCACCAGGTCGGTCCAGCCCTCCACCCCATCCGTCAGCCGGAAGCGCCAATAGGGGCGCTTGCCGTTGGCCTCGGCGGCGGCGCGCTGGTCGGCGGTCAGCGCCAGCATGGCGCGGTCATAGACCGGCGGCAGATGGCGGCGCAGCCGCGCCTCCCGCTTGGCGGCGAGCTCGGCCTCGCTCTCGAAGCAGGGGTAGAGCCGGCCGGCCGCGCGCAGCCGGTCGGCGGCGGCGGCATAGACGTCCAGCCGGTCGGACTGGCGGAAGGTTTCGTCCCAGCCGATCCCCAGCCAGGCCAGGTCCTGCGGAATCGCCGCGGCGAACTCCGGCCGCGAGCGCTGGCTGTCGGTATCGTCCAGGCGCAGCAGGAATTGCCCGCCATGGCGGCGGGCGAACAGGAAATTGGCCAGCGCGATCCGCGCGTTGCCGACATGCAGCCGCCCGGTCGGGCTGGGCGCGAAACGGACCCGCGGGCTCATGCCTCGGGATCGTCCGCGTCATCCTCCCGCCTGGGGTCGAGCGCGCGCCAGTCGCACGCCTCCCCCCCGGCCGGGAGATCGACGAAGGCGCCGAGTTCGGTCTCGCTGCGCCACCCGGCCGGGCCCGCGTCCAGCACCTCGGCGTCCTCCCCAAAGGCGGTCCAGGCTTCCAGCAGCGCGCGCTTGTCGGCGGCGACGGCACGGCAGCGCTCGATCTGGTCGCGCACGTAGCGGCGGGCGAACTCGTTGGCCTGCATCAGGGTGGGGAAGCCGGCGATGGTCTCGATCTCGCGCGCCTCCGCGGGCGCGGAGTGATCGAGCAGCCGCACGCGCCAGCCGCCCTCGGGGGCAAAGATATCGCTCATGGGCGGCAGATAGACGCCGCCGGCGGGGTCGGCAATGCGCGCGGGCCCGCCCCCTCGGGCCCGCCTCGACTCCACCGTTTCCCTGTGGTCCGCTGCCACCCGGCCTTGGGGAGCAGGGAATGGGCATCCGCATCGGGGTGGATATCGGCGGCACCTTCACCGACATCGTGCGGGTCGATCCCGCCACCGGCGCGATCGCCGTCACCAAGCAGCTCACCACGCCGGCGGATTTCGGCCAGGCGGTGCTCTCCGGGCTGGCCCGGGCGCTGGCCGGCACCGATCCCGCCGCCGTCACCCGGCTCGCCCACGCCACCACCGTGGTCACCAACGCGCTGCTGGAATCCCGCGGCGCGCCCGCCGCCTTCGTCACCAGCGCCGGGTTCCGCGACCTGCTGGAACTGCGCCGGTCCTCGCGCGCCGATCTCTACGACCTGATGCAGGACGCGCCGTCGGTGCTGGTGCCGCGAAGGCGCCGCTTCGAGATCGGCGGGCGCATCGGCGCCGACGGGGCGGAAGTGACGCCGCTCGCCGAGGCCGACATCCCCGCCCTCGTCGCCGCCATCCGTGCCTCCGGCGCGGCCACGGTGGGGGTATGCCTGATGTTCTCCTTCCTCAACGATGCGCACGAACGCCGGCTGGGCGCCGCGCTGCGTGCCGCGCTGCCCGGGATGGCGGTGTTCCTGTCCTCGGAAATTCTGCCCGAGATCCGCGAGTTCGAGCGCGCCTCCACCACCGCGGTCTCGGCGGTGGTGGCGCCGGTGCTGGAATCCTACCTGCGCCGGCTGGAAGCGGGCATCGGCGCGCTGGGGCTGCCGCCGCTGCTGGTGATGGGCTCCTCCGGCGGCGTGGTCGGCGTGGCCGAGGCGCTGGCGATGCCGGCGATGGTGGTGGAATCCGGTCCCGCCGCCGGGGTGATCGCGGCCAGCCGCGCCGGCGCCCAGCTCGACCTGCCCGATCTCATCAGCTTCGACATGGGCGGCACCACCGCCAAGACCAGCCTGATCGCCGGCGGACGGATCGCCGTCACCGCCGAATACGAGGTCGGCGGCGCCGGCCACGCCAACCGCTGGGTCCACGGCACCGGCCACCCGATCCGGGTGCCGGTGATCGATCTCGCCGAGGTCAGCGCCGGCGGCGGCTCGATCGCCTGGGTCGATCCCGGCGGGGCGTTGAAAGTGGGCCCCCGCAGCGCCGGCGCCGACCCCGGCCCCGCCGCCTATGGGCGCGGCGGGCAGGACCCCACGGTGACCGACGCCGCGGTGCTGCTGGGCTGGCTGGACCCGGTGGCGCTGCTGGACGGCGCGCTGCCGATCGACCGCGCCGCCGCCGCCGCCGCCATCGACCGCGCGGTGGGCGCCAGGCTCGGCCTCGACCCGCTCGCCGCCGCCCAGCGCATCGCCGCGGTGGTCCACGCCAACATGGCGCAGGCGCTGCGCATCGTCTCGGTGGAGCGCGGCCACGACCCGGCGGCGTTCGCGCTGATCGCCTTCGGCGGCGCGGGACCGGTCCACGCCGCCTTCCTGGCCGAGGAGCTGGCGATCCCCGAGGTGATCGTGCCGCCCGCGCCGGGCGCGTTCTCGGCGCTGGGGCTGGTGGCGACGGATCTGCGGCGGGACTGGTCGCGCACCCTCTACGCGGTGCTGGACGACCTCGATCCGGCCCGGCTGGCCGCCCCGCTCGCCGCGCTGGAAGCCGCCGGCACCGCCTTCCTCGCAGCCGCGCTGGTGCCGCCCGAGGCCCGCGAACTCCGCCGCGAGGCCGATCTGCGCTACCGCCGCCAAGCCTACGAACTCACCCTGCCGATGCCGCAAGGCGCGCTGGACCGCGCCGCGCTGGACCGGCTGATCGCCGATTTCCACGCCGCGCATCGGCGCACCTACGGCCATTCCAACCCGGGCGAGCCGGTGCAGCTGGTCAATCTGCGCCTCTCCGCGATCGGCCGGCAGCCGGCGCTGCCCCTGCGCCAGCCGCACGACCCGGCGGCGGCCGGGCTGACCCGGCGCGAGGCCTGGTTCCCCACCACCGGCACTGTCGAGGTCCCGGTGCACCGCCGCGCCGGGCTGGCGCCGGGCACGCGGCTGGCCGGCCCCGCGGTGATCGCCCAGCTCGACTGCACCAGCGTGATCCCGCCCGGCTGGACCGTCGGCATCGACCCCGACGGCTTCATCAGGATGCGCCGCGCATGACCGACCCCGCCCGTTTCGAGATCGTCAAGAACGCGCTGATCGCCGCGGCCGAGGAGATGAAGATCGTCCTCGCCCGCACCGCCTATTCGCCGCTGCTGAAGGTGGCCGGGGATTATTCCTGCGGCATCTTCGACGCTGCCGGCAACATGGTCGCCCAGGGGCCCGATCTGCCGATCCATCTCGGCTCGATGCCGGATGCGGTGCGCGCGGTGGTGGCCGCCTTCCCCGACCCGGCGCCGGGCGACGTGTTCATCCACAACGATCCCTACCAGGGCGGCTCGCACCTGCCGGACGTGAACGTGATCTCGCCCGCGTTCCACGAGGGCGTGCGGCTGGGCTACGGCTGCGTGCGGGCGCACTGGCCCGACATCGGCAGCGCCACCCCGGGCAGCTACGGCGCGGTGACCGAGATCTACGGCGAGGGCCTGCGCCTGCCGCCGGTGCGGCTGGTCCGCGCCGGAGTGCCGGAGGCCGGGATCGAGGCGATCATCCTCGCCAATGTCCGCAACCCCTCCGAACGCGCCGGCGACCTGCGCGCGCAGATCGCGGCCAACCGGCGCGCCGCCGAGCGGCTGGCCGGGCTCGCCGCCCGCTACGGCGCCGCCGAGCTGCGCGCGATCATGGCCGAGGTGCTGGATTACTCGGAACGCATGATGCGCGCCGCGCTGGCCGCGCTGCCCGACGGGGAGGCGGTGTTCGAGGACGTGCTGGACGGCGACGGGGTGATCGCCCCCGGCGCGAGCGCCGACGAACCGTTCCGCGTGCGCCTGCGCCTGGTCAAGCGGGGCGAGACCATCCTGGCCGATTTCGCCGGCTCCGATCCCGCCGTGCCGGGGCCGATGAACGCACCGCTCACCGTGACCGCCTCCGGCGTCTATTGCGCGCTCAAGACCATCGCCGATCCGGGCGGGCTCATTCCGCCCAATTCCGGCGCCTGGCGGGCGGTGACGGTGACCGCACCGGAGGGGTCGGTGGTGCACGCGCGCCATCCCTCGCCGGTGGTGTACGCCAATCACGAGATGTCGCACCGTATCGTGGACATGGTGATGGCGGCGATGTTTCAAATCGCGCCGGGGCGGGTGATGGCGGGATCGCAGGGAACCTCGGCGGTGGTGACCTTCGGCGGGCGCGATCCGCGCTCCGGCCTTCCCTATGTCAGCTACGAATCGGTGAAGGGCGGGTTCGGGGCCCGGCCGGGCAAGGACGGGATCAACGCCGTCGCCGCCGGGATCAGCAACATGATGAACACCCCGGTCGAAATCCTGGAATCGAGCTTCCCGCTGCGGGTGGAGGAATACGCGCTGATCCCCGGCAGCGGCGGCGCCGGGCGCTGGCGGGGCGGGCTCGGCGTGCGCCGGGTGTGGCGGGTGCTGGACCACGACGCGCAGGTGGCGGTGTGCGCCGAGCGGGCGGTGACCCCGCCGTTCGGCCTGGCCGGCGGGCAGGCGGGCGCGCCGGCGCGGCTGTGGCTGCTCGGCGCCGACGGCACCCGGCGGGCGCTGAACAGCAAGGGCGCGTTCCTGGCTCCGGCCGGGTCGCGCGTGGTGATGGAAGCCCCCGGCTCCGGCGGCTACGGCCCGGCGAGCGCGCGCGACCCGGCGGCGGCGGCGGCCGATGCGGCGGAGGGGTACGACGGGCCACCCCACGCCCTGTAGCTGTTCCGTATCCCCGCACCGCCTATAACCCCCGGGATTCCGGGAGCCGCCATGACCGCCACCGTCGCCATCGCCGGCCTGGGTGCCATCGGCCTGCCGCTGGCCCC
>JBMFXF010000010.1:0-29004 GCA_049964515.1 Acetobacteraceae bacterium
GTAACGGCGACGACGGAGAACAGCAGCACCAGCCGCACATGCATCCGGCTGCCCGCCGAGCCGCGCCGCCGCTCCACCATCACCCGCGTCAGCCGCCCGGCCAGCACCGCGCCCGCCTCGTCGGCGATGGCATCGCGCGGCCCGCCGCGGCGCACCGTGCCGGCGGCGAAGGCGATCGGCGGCAGATCGTTGAAAATCGCTGCCCGCGCCGCGCGCACGTCGATGCCCGGATACCAGGACAGGTCGAACGACCGCCGCGCGCAGAACCGCCGCGCCGCCGCCACCGCGGCAGCGCCGAACCGGCGCGGCGACACCAGCACCCGCACCGTCCAGGCCGAGCGGGCCAGGATGACATGCGCCCCGGGGTCGGCAATGCCGGCCAAACGCAGCGCCCGCCGCACGGTCGCCAGCACGCGCAGCGCATAGACCGGAAAATCGCGGATCGAGACCGGCACCGACAGCACCCCGCGCGGGCTCAGGTGGCGGAGGTCGGCGGCGAGCGACTGGGCGGCGAACGCGGCCTCGGTGGCCGGCGCGGCGGTCAGCTGGTCGGCGGCGAGGTCGATCAGGTCCCATCGCGCGCCGTGGGCCAGCGCCAGCGGCGAGCGGGCCGAGACGGCGAGGCCGGGCATGGCGCGCCGCAGCGCCGCCCGCAGCACCGGCTCGGGCTCCAGCACCGTGACCGCCCGCGCGCCCAGCACGCGCGCCGCCGCCACCCGGAACCCGCCGCCGCCCCCCACCAGCAGCACGCGCGGCGCCGGAACCAGCCGGTAGGCGAGCGCCCCCAGGGTGGCCGGCGCATAGGCCGCGGTCGGCGCCCGGCCGGGGAACGGCAGCGCGCCGATGCGCACCCCGTCGCGATACAGCCCCAGCGCGCGCGGCGGCCCGGGCAGGTGCAGCATGGCGGCGTCATCGGAGAGATCGACATCCACCCGCTCGGTGAAATCGTCCAGCAGCGCATAGGCGCCGGAGGGGCGGTCGCGCCGCGCCAGCACTCGGGCGCCCGCCGTGTGGGCGGGGGCGAAGATCGGCTTGTACTGGCTGATATGGGGTTGCGCGCCGAACCACAGCAGCGCCTCGGCGGCCAGCAACGCCCCCAGCGTGGCCAGGCGCGCGCCCCGCCCGGCGGCGGCGGCGAGCACCGGCAGCAGCGCTGCGACCAGCCGGAACGGTGGCAGCAGGAACATCGCGCCCACCAGCGCCGCCGCGCCGCAGCCGGCGCCGGCCAGATCGGCGGCATACACCAACCCCAGCGCGTCGGGCGCGGCCAGGAAGCACAGCCCGACGAACAGCCCGGCCAGGAAGAAGAACGGCAGCAAGGCGGCGTAATAGGCGGCGATATGCCCGAGTTCGGCGGTCCAGGTGACCGGGTTCTGCAACGCCAGCGGGTTGAACGGGTTGACGATGACGAAATGGAACCCGATGCCCCCGGCGACGGTCAGCGCGACCGGCAACCAGGCCAGCAACGGCGCGGCGCGGGCGCTCAGCCGCGGCCCGGCCAACGCCAGCGCCACGCCGCTGAAGGCGAACCCGGCCATGGCGATGGAGATCACCCAGTAGCCGTATTCGTTCCACAGCGCGACGGCGAAGAAGCGGGTCAGCGCGATCTCGAACCCGATCGCGCCGGCGGAAACCAGGAACAGCGGCGCGGCGCGCCTCATCGCCACGCCGCGCCGGCCAGGAACCGGCGCAGGATCGCATCGAAGCGGGGTGCGTCGTCGATGAATAGTGCGTGCCCGGCATGGGGGAACAGGGCGATGGCGGTGCCCGGCCGGGCGGCGCGGAGTGCTGCGGCCTGAGCGGCGAGCCAGGGTCGGACGACGTACAGCAGCGGCACCCGCACCCGCTCCACGGTGCGGCGCCAGACGTCGCGCGGCACAGCGTAGTCGCGCAGCGCCGCCGCCTGCGACGCGGGCAGGCGCAGTGCGGCGCGGGTCAGGCGGCGAAGGAAGCCCGCCGGCTGGGGGGAATGGAACATTCCGCGCACGAAACCGGCCACCGCCGCCGCGTGCGACAGCACCGGGCCGAGCGACGGATGCCAGACCGGCGGCGGGGGTTCGCCCACCGAATTGTCGATCAGCACCAGCCCGGCCAGCTGCGCATCCGCATGGGCGCGCAGGAACGCCAGCGTATCCAGCACGCCGAGCGACCAGGCCACCAGCACCACCGGCCGCGGTCCCAGCCGGGCCAGCAGCTCCGCGATGTCCTGCCCGCGACGGGCGGCGGTGTAGCCGCCGGCGGGCACCGCGGATGCGCCCTGTCCGCGCGGGTCGAACAGCACCACCCGGTAGCGCGAGGCCAGCACGGCAGCGGTGCGGGCGAAGATCCACCCCGGCATCAGCCAGCCGGGGATGAACACCACCGTCGGCCCGCCGGGGCGTCCTTGCACGGTGAAATGCAGCCGCGTCCCGTCGGAGGCGGTGAACATCGCCGCCCGCGCCGGCACCGAGGCCAGCAGCAGCAGCAGAAGCAGCGGGGCGGCGCGGCGCATCGGCGGCTGATCGCGGCCCCGGGGGGACGAGTCAAGCGGGGCTTGGCGCGGGCAGGGCGGATGGCTAAGGTCAGGGCAACAATCTGTCCCATACGGGAGGACAACGGAATGTCGCCATTCTGGCATGGCGTTCGCCGCGCCGCGCTCTGTGCGGTATTCGCCGCCGCCGCGACCCTGGGCTTGGCACCGCGGCAAGCGCAGGCGGCCAAGCCGATCACCATCGGGTTCTCGATGTCGCTCACCGGCGGGCTGGCCGCCAACGGCAAGGCGGCGCTGCTGGCGATGCAGATCTGGGCGAAGCAGGTCAACGCCAAGGGCGGGCTGCTCGGGCGGCCGGTCAAGCTGGATTATTACGATGACCAGTCCAACCCGGCGCTGGTGCCCGGCATCTACACCAAGCTGCTGGACGTCGATCACGTCGATCTGGTGGTGAGCGCCTATGCCACCAACATCATCGCCCCGGCGATGCCGATCGTGATGGCGCATCACAAGGTCTTCATGGGGCTGCTGGGGCTGGCGGTGAACAGCCAGTTCCATTACCGGCGCTATTTCTCGATTACGCCCACCGGTGGGATGCATCCGAAGCGGTCGCTCTCGGTGCCATTCTTCGCCGTGGCGGCGGCGATGAAGCCGAAGCCGAAGACCATCGCCCTGGTCGGCGCCGATGCCGAGTTCCCGAAGAACGCCATCACTGGCGCCCTGGCGCTGGCGAAGAAGGAGGGGTTCAAGGTGGTCTATGACCAGACCTACCCGCCCAACACCGCCGATTTCTCGCCCATCATCCACGCCATCCAGGCGCGGCATCCCGATGTGGTGATGGTCGCCTCCTACCCGCCGGATTCGGTGGGCATGGTGCGCGCGGCGGCCGAGGCCGGGCTGAAGACCCGCCTGTTCGGCGGCGACATGGTGGGGCTGCAATCCACCCCCATCAAGGCCGCGCTGGGGCCGCTGCTGAACGGCATCACCGACTATGATTTCTGGCTGCCGGTGAAGGGCTACGCCACGCCGGCGGCGATGGCGTTTCTGAAAACCTATCAGGCGCAGGCGAAGAAGGAGGGCGTAGATCCGCTGGGCTACTACCTGCCGCCCTTCGCCTATTCCGACATGCAGGTGCTGGCCGACGCCATCACCGCCACCCACAGCATCAGCGACGCCAAGCTGGCCGCCTATATGCGTACCCACAGCTTCGATACGGTGGTGGGCACCATCAAGTTCGGCTCCAATGGCGAATGGGTGGCGCCGCGGGTGCTGGAAGCGCAGTTCCAGGGCGTCAAGGGTCACGGCGTGGCGCAGTTCACCGACCCGAAGACCGAGGTGGTGCTGTACCCCGCCGACCTGAAATCGGGGACCTTGGAAACCCCCTATAACGGCGCCAAGCACTGATCGCAGCCGGGCCGGCGGCGGGGTGCCGCCGGCCCGCCCTTCGGAGGACCGTCCGATGCGCTTTCGTCCGTGCCGCCCCCTGGTTCTGCTCGCCGCGCTGCTCGCGGCCCTGCCCTTCTCCGCCCGTGCCGCCGCGCCGAAGGGCAAGCCCATCACCATCGGCTTCGACATCGAACTGACCGGCGGGCTCGCGCCCAATGGCCGGGCGGCGTTGCTGGCGATGCAGATCTGGGCCCGCAACACCAACGCCCATGGCGGGCTGCTCGGCCGGCCGGTGAAGCTGGTCTATTACGACGACCAGTCCAACCCGGCGCTGGTGCCGGGGATCGTGACCAAGCTGCTGGATGTCGATCACGTCGATCTGCTGATCGGCGGCAACGGCACCAACGTGGTGGCGCCGGCGATGCCGGTGGCGATCGCGCACCACCTGACCCTGCTCGGGCTGTTCGGGCTCGACGTCAATCATGCGTTCCATTACAAGCGGTATTTCTCGATCATCCCGGCCGGCGGGATGCACCCGACGCAGAGCTTCTCGCATGGGTTCTTCGCGGTGGCGGCGACGCTCAAGCCGCGGCCGAAGACGGTGGCGCTGGTCGGCGCGGATGCCGAGTTCTCCCGCAACGCGCTCCGCGGGGCGCGCGAGCAGGCCGAGAAATACGGTTTCAAGGTGGTCTATGACGGCACCTACCCGCCCAACACCGCCGACTACACCCCGGTGATACGGGCGATCGCCGCGCGCCACCCCGACCTGGTGTTCGTGGGCTCTTACCCGCCCGACAGCGTGGGCATGATCCGCGCCGCCCGCGAGGTGGGGCTGAAGACCCGGCTGTTCGGCGGCGGCATGGTGGGGTTGCAGGCGACCGCCATCAAGACCGAGCTCGGCCCGCTGCTGAACGGCGTAACCAACTACGATTTCTGGCTGCCGGTGAAGGGGATGGCCTCGCCCGCGGCGCTGGCCTTCCTGCGCCAGTACCAGGCGGCGGTGGCCAAGGAACCGGGCGTGGACAAGCTCGGCTTCTACCTGCCGCCGTTCGCCTATGCCGATCTGCAGGTGCTGGGCGCGGCGGTGACCGGCGTCGGCGGCTTCAACCAGGCGAAGCTGGCCGCCTATCTGCGCAGCCATACGTTCCAGACCGTGGTCGGCCCGATCCGCTTCGGCCCCAACGGAGAATGGGCGAAGCCGCGGGTGCTCGAGACCCAGTTCCAGGGTGTGAAGGGGCACGGCGATCAGCAGTTCAACAATCCGCGGACCGAGGTGGTGCTGTGGCCCCGCCGGCTCGCCAACGGCCGGGTCCGCACGCCCTATCAGGCAGCCGTGAGGCCATAGGATTGCGCTTGAATCCACCCTCCCGGGGACGTAACCTGCCGCCATGGAAACACCCTTCGTTCTGGTTCTGCTGCCCTCCACCATCGGCGCCGTGCCCTGCCTGACCGCGGCGGTGCAGGTGGCGCGCGGCCTCGGCACCCGCATCCAGATCGCCCATGTCGAGGTAGGGCCGGGCGCCATCATCCTGCCCTCGCAGGAACAACTCTCGGAATACGAGACCGAGCACCTGGCCGAGCGCGAGGCGGCGGAAACCCAGGCGATCCGTGACCTGGTGACGAAATGGTCGGCCGAGACCGGAGAGGCCGCCCCGCTCGACGTCTTCAAGGGCGACGAATGGCGGGTGATGCGCCACTACCGCGGCAAGGTGAGCATGGTGGTGCTGGCCTCGCCGCATACCCAGCCGGTGGGGCATCGGGAAACGCTGCGCGCCGCCCTGCTGCGCGCCGGCCACCCGGCGGTGATGATCCCGCCCAGCTGGACCGCCGGCACCGGCCGGCACCTGATGGTGGGGTGGGAAGATGTCCCCCCGCTGCGCCGGGCCATCACCGCTTTCGCGCCGTTCCTGCGGGTGGCCGAGGCGGTGGACGTGGTCGCGGTGAACCAGGACGACGCGTCCCTGGAACTGGCCCGCTCGGTGATCGCGCCGATCGCGCCGGCCGCCAGCTACCGGCGCATCGCCTCGTCCGGGCGTAAGACCGCGGCGGTGCTGCTGGAGGAGGCGCGGGGGATCGGCGCCGACGGGTTGGTGATGGGAGCGTTCCGGCGCGGGGAGATCCTGAACTGGCTGGCCCCCGGGACATCCACCCGGCTGATCAATGACAGCTTCCTGCCGCTGTTGATGAGCCCGTAGCCGGGGGGCGACCCCGCCGGCCCGCGATTTCGGCGTCCCGCTTGCCGGGCGGGTGCCGGTCCGGTATCATGCCCACAGAAGGGGCAGGATACGGTGGGTCGCGTCCGCTCGGCGGACCGGCCCCGACTTGGTGGTCTTGGTAACCGGGCGGCCCGTTCATGCGATCCCTGTTGTTCGTCCTCGAGATGGTCTGCCTGCTGCCGATCTGCCTGGCGCGGCCGTTCGTCGGCGTGATCCTGTGGGACTGGATCGCCTTCATGAACCCGCACAAGCTGGTGTGGGGGTTCGGCACCGACTGGCCCTGGGCCTGGGCGATCTTCGTCGCCACCATCATCGGCTGGATGTTCGGCCGCGATCCCAAGCGGGTGCCGATGAACGCGACCACGATCCTCATGATCCTGTTCGTGCTGGGCGCAACGGCGGCGATGCCGTTCGCCATCGCCCCCTGGCCTTCCGAATATGAGGGCTGGATGCGGGTGTTGAAGATGTTCACCTTCTTCATCGTCACCGCCGGGCTGCTGACCGACAAGCGCCGCATCGACGGGCTGATCTGGATCATCGCGATCTCGATGGGCTACTGGGCGATCGACCAGGGCGGCGCCTCGCTGGTGACCCTGGGGCACCACAAGGCGTTCGGCCCGCCGACCACGATGATCCAGGACAACAACGCCTTCGCCGCCGCCATGCTGGTGGTGTTGCCGCTGTTCAACTACCTGCGGCTGCAGGCGCGGCACAAGCTGGTGCAGCGCGCCCTGGCCGGAGTCATGGCGCTGGCGCTGCTCACCGCGCTGGCCAGCTACTCGCGGGGGGCCCTGCTGGGGGCGGTGGCGATGGCGGGCATGATGTGGTGGCGCAGCCGCTCCAAGATGCTGGGCATCGTGCTCATCATCATGGCGGTGGTGGCGGTGCTGATGTTCATGCCGGAGGCGTGGTTCGCCCGCATGTATCGCATCGACCACTACCACGCCCACGGCTCGGCCGCGAGCCGGCTGTACATCTGGCGCGTGGCCTGGCTGCTGGCGCTGCACCACCCGCTGACCGGGGCCGGGTTCCACGCCACCATCTACCAGTCGGTCATCAACACCATCGTGCCGAACGGGCGGCATCTGGCGATCCATTCGGTATGGTTCCAGGTGCTGGGCGAGCTCGGCTTCCCGCTGTTCTTCATCTGGACCGGCATCACATTGGTCGGCTGGCGCAACGCGCGCCGGATCGAACGACTGGCCCGCGGGCACGAGAATCTGCGCTGGGCCGAGGATCTCGGACGGTCGATGCAGAGCGCCATCGTCGCCTACGCGGTGACCGGCTCGTTCCTGCCCATCGCCTATTGGGACATCTATTTCACCACCCTGCTGGCGCTGCAGGCCGCCATCATCGTCACCGAGGCCAGCTTGCGCCGCGAGACCGCCGAGACCTCGGGCGAGGTGCCGTGGCGCCGCGGCGGGTTGTTGCCGCCGCCGAAGCGCGCCCGCCCGGGCACGCTGCCCGGTCGGCCGGTGCCCGCCGGATGAGCGGCATTCTCTACCTGCTGGCGCTGATCGCGGTGGCCTGGCTGGTTGCCTGGAGCATCTCCGACCCCACGCGCACCAACAAAATCTGGTGGCCGTTCGACATGAAGGGCGAGCCGGAGAAACCGAAGCTGCGCGCCTGGCAGGCACGGCTGCGGCCCGATATGCCGCAGCCGGCCGCCCCGCCGCCGGCGCCGCCGCGCCCGCTGCGGCGGCGGCGCTGACCGCGGGCGGTCAGTGCAGACGCGCCCAGTTCACATGCCGCGCACGGGGTGGCACCAGCGGTCCCGCCGCCGCCACCCGCACCGAATGCACCTGCCCCTCGAGCTCGCGCCGCCAGAACGCCAGGAACCGCCGCAGCGCCGGATACTCCGGCACCAGGTCCAGCTGCTGCCAGACGAAGCTTTGCAGCAACCCGGGATGATCGGGCATCCGGTACAGAATCTCGGCCGTGGTCAACCGGTAGTCCTTCAGTTGCAACGCCAGCGTCATCGGCGAACTCCTCGCGTCCCTGCTGCCCCAAGCGGCGCGATCATGCCACGGGACGCAGGGCGGGCTGCAACAAAAAAATCATACATACCAGCACTTTAGCACTCTCGCTCAAAGAGTGCTGCCACGGCCTTGACAGGTCAGGACGAGACGCCTAGATGCATTGGCACTCCCCGAGGGGGAGTGCCAGCACCGTCTCGCGGAGGAACTCCGGGCCCGTTCGGGCCCCGCTTCTCGCGGACGTGCCGGGAAATCGTCCACCCCAGAAGACCGATCACCTCTCAGGAGCGATCCGAATGAAGTTCCGTCCCCTGCATGACCGGGTCGTGGTCCGGCGCATCGAAGCCGAGGAAAAGACCGCGGGCGGCATCATCATCCCCGACACCGCCAAGGAAAAGCCGCAGGAAGGCGAGGTTATCGCCGCCGGTCCGGGCGCGCGCAACGAACAGGGCCAGCTGGTGCCGCTGGAAGTCAAGGCCGGCGACCGCATCCTGTTCGGCAAGTGGTCCGGCACCGAGGTCAAGCTCGACGGCGAGGAACTGCTCATCATGAAGGAATCCGACATCATGGGCATCGTCGAAGTGACCGCCGCCAAGAAGAAGGCCGCCTGAACGGCGCCTGTCTCTACTCAACGCATAAGGGATCTGAAATCACATGGCTGCCAAGGACGTAAGGTTCGGCGGCGACGCCCGCCAGCGGATGCTGCGCGGCGTCGACATCCTCGCCGACGCGGTGAAGGTGACGCTCGGCCCGAAGGGCCGCAACGTGGTGCTCGACAAAAGCTTCGGCGCGCCGCGCATCACCAAGGACGGCGTGACCGTCGCCAAGGAGATCGAGCTGGCTGACAAGTTCGAGAACATGGGCGCGCAGATGGTGCGCGAGGTCGCCTCCAAGACCAATGACCTCGCCGGCGACGGCACCACCACGGCGACCGTGCTGGCCCAGGCGATCGTGCGCGAGGGCGCCAAGGCGGTGGCCGCGGGCATGAACCCGATGGACCTCAAGCGCGGCATCGACAAGGCGGTTATCGCCGTGGTCGAGGAGCTGAAGAAGCACAGCAAGAAGATCACCACCCCGGCCGAGACCGCCCAGGTCGGCTCGATCGCCTCCAATGGCGACACCGAGGTCGGCAAGATGATCTCGGAAGCGATGCAGAAGGTCGGCAACGAGGGTGTGATCACCGTCGAGGAAGCCAAGGGCATCCAGACCGAGCTCGACGTGGTCGAGGGCATGCAGTTCGACCGCGGCTACGTCTCCCCCTACTTCATCACCAACGCCGAGAAGATGGTGGCGGAGCTGGATCAGCCCTACCTGCTGATCTTCGAGAAGAAGCTGTCCGGCCTGCAGCCGATGCTGCCGCTGCTGGAAGCGGTGGTGCAGTCCGGCCGGCCGCTGCTGATCGTGGCGGAAGACGTGGAAGGCGAGGCGCTGGCCACGCTGGTGGTCAACAAGCTGCGCGGCGGCCTCAAGGTCGCGGCGGTGAAGGCGCCGGGCTTCGGCGATCGCCGCAAGGCCATGCTCGAAGACATCGCCATCCTGACCGGCGGCCAGGTGATCAGCGAGGATCTCGGCATCAAGCTGGAATCCGTCACGCTGAACATGCTGGGCAAGGCGAAGAAGGTGCTCATCGAGAAGGAGAACACCACCATCGTCGAAGGCGCCGGCAAGAAGGACGACATCAAGGGCCGCTGCAACCAGATCCGCGCGCAGATCGAGGAGACCACCTCGGACTACGACCGCGAGAAGCTGCAGGAGCGGCTGGCGAAGCTGGCCGGCGGCGTCGCGGTGATCCGCGTCGGCGGCGCCTCCGAGGTCGAGGTGAAGGAGCGCAAGGATCGCGTCGATGACGCGCTGCACGCGACCCGCGCCGCGGTCGAGGAAGGCATCGTTCCGGGTGGCGGCGTGGCGCTCGCGCGCGCCAGCCTGATCCTGGCGAAGCTGAAGGCCGACAACGACGACCAGCGCCTCGGCATCGAGATCGTCCGCAAGGCGCTGCAGGCGCCGCTGCGGCAGATCGCCGAGAACGCCGGCGAGGACGGTGCGGTGATTTCCGGCAAGGTGCTCGACAACTCCGAGTACAATTTCGGCTTCGACGCGCAGAGTGGCGAGTTCAAGGACCTGGTCAAGGCCGGCATCATCGACCCGGCCAAGGTGGTCCGCACCGCGCTGCAGGACGCTTCCTCGGTCGCCGGCCTGCTGGTGACCACCGAGGCGATGGTGGCCGAGCGGCCGGAGAAGAAGAGCCAACCGATGCCCCAGGGCGGCGGCGACATGGGCGGGATGGATTTCTGATCCCTCCCCACGGCTGAACGACGAACGGGCGGGTCCGCGAGGGCCCGCCCTTTTTCGTCGCGACAGGTCGGGCCGCGACCAACCCCGGGACCTCGTGATCCGCCGATCAGTCGGAGCGCAACGCGAGGATCAGCTGGTGCCGCGCCGCGCCCAGCGCCCGCAGCGCCGCTGCCTTATGCCCGTGGAAATCATTCGCCCCCCGGCGCAGCACGGCGATGGCATGGTTGACCGCGCGCAATCCCTCGCGGATCGCCGGGTGCGGTTCGGCCCGCGCCATGACGGGAACCGCGAGGCCGAGGGCGAGAAGGGCAGCAAGGCGGGTAGTACGAGCGAACATAGCGGTCTCCAGGTTCGAGGAAAGGCGGGCAGCTTAACCGTCAGGCGGGTAACGTGGCGTGACAAACCGCAACCAGCGGCCGGACGCATCCTGGCAGCATTCCGGGGCTTGCGGCAAGCGGGACCGGCCCCATATGGCGGGTGCGCTTCACGGGGTCCCCCAACCCCGGAAGCGGACGTGACGTTTCCTCCCCAGACTGGCGGCGGCGATTCCCCCCAGGTTTCGCCGCCGCCCTTTCCGGCGGGGCCGGCGGGGCGGTAGGCTCGGCGCATGGACCTCGATTTCTCCGAAGACGAAATCCGCCGCTACTCCCGCCATATCCTGCTGGGCGAAGTAGGGGGCACCGGCCAGGCCCGGCTGCGCGCGGCGCGTGTGCTGGTGGTGGGCGCGGGCGGGCTCGGCAGCCCGCTGATCCTGTATCTGGCCGCCGCCGGGGTCGGCACCATCGGCGTGGTCGATCACGATCACGTGGAGCCGTCCAATCTGCAACGCCAGATCGCCCACACCACGGCGCGTATCGGGGCGCCGAAGGCGGCCTCCGCCGCCGCCGCCGCGGAGGCCATCAATCCGCTGGTCAGGCTGGTCCCGCATCCGCTGCGGCTGGACGCCGGCAACGCCGCCGCGCTGATCGCGGAATACGATATCGTCTGCGACGGGACCGACAATTTCGCCACCCGCTACCTGCTGGCCGACGCCACCGCGCTGGGGCGCCGCACCCTGGTCTCGGCCGCGGTGCTCCGCTTCGAGGGGCAGTTGTCCACCTTCAAGCCGCACCAGGGCGGCCCCTGCTACCGCTGCCTGTTCCCGCATCCGCCGCCGCCCGGCAGCGTGCCGACCTGCTCCGAGGCCGGGGTGCTGGGCGCCGTCACCGGCGTGATGGGGACCCTTCAGGCCACCGAGACGATCAAGGAGATCCTGGGCATCGGCGAGAGCCTGTCCGGGCGGCTGCTGATCTGGGACGCGCTGGCCACCAGCTTCCGCACCGTGCGGCTGCGCCCGGACCCGGCCTGCCCGCTGTGCGGGCCGGATGCCACCATCCGCGATCTGTCCGCCCATGCCGGGGCGGAGGCGCCTTCCTGTGGCGTCTGACCCCGCGCCGGGCCTGGGCATCGTGATCTCCGCCGGCGATCACAACGCGGCCCATGCCGCCTTCGTGCTGGCCGCCGGGGCGGCGGCGCTGGGGCGGAAGGTGGTGATCTTCGCCACCAATGCCGGCTGCCGGGCGCTGACCGACGACCTCTCCGGCCTGGCGGGCGCGGAGCGGGAAGCGATGCTGGCCGCGCGCGGGGTGGCCGGAATCGGCGCCCTGCGGGTCTCGGTTGCGGAGTTGGGCGGACGCATGATCGCCTGCACCGCCGGGCTGCGCGCCGAGGGGCTGGAGGGGGCGGCGCTGGCGCCGGGCGTGGAGGCGGGCGGGGTGGTGACGTTCCTGGCGGCGGTGGAGGGGTTTCAGCTGCTGGGGGGGTAGTAGGGTGCCCGTCGCCGCCGCCGCCGCCGCGCCATCGCCACCCCGGCCACCGCCCCGGCCAGCAGCACGAAGCTCATCGGCTCGGGCACGCCGGCGATCGTCACCACCTCGGTCAGCGCATAGGCGCCCGATGGGGTGAACGGCAGGGTGAACCCCTGCGCCCCGCTCACCAGCAGGCCCCCACCCGGATCGACGAAACTCCGGCTGCCCAGCAGCGTGGTGGTGGCGAAGCCGGTATCGCCGGCATCGGCATAGACCGACCAGGTCACCACCGCGCCCGCGAGGCCGGTGCTGGTGTCGAAGAACGAGGCGGTGGCCTGGGTCCCGGTGAACCCGGTCTGGCTCAGCGCGAAGCGCGCAATGTGGCCGGCCACCCCGGTGGCGCTGATCGCCAGGGTCATCCCCGGGGTGCCGGCGGCGCTCAGGGCGGAAAACCCCGGCCCCGCGGTGCTGACCAGCGCGGTATTCGCCACCGCCGCGCCGCTGGCCAGCGTCAGCCCGTCCACCCCCACCTGCACGCCCACCGAAGGGGCGGTGGTGCTGATGGTGTTGCCGCTCACCGTATCGGGCGCGCTTTGGTCGATCTGCCCCGCCGGCAGCCCGGCCACCAGGTTGCCGGTGACGCTCGCCGCCGCCCCGTCGTTGACCACCGCCAGACTGCCCGGGTTGGCGTCGTTGTTGACGATCGTGTTCCCGCTCACCGCGAGCGCGCCGGGATGCGTCACCCCCTCCTCGCCGTTGGAGATGATGATGTCGTTCTGCGATTGCGGGCCCTGCTGGATGGTGTTGCCGGTGATGCCGACCGCGCCGCCGTTCGGGGTATCGATGCTGTAGCTCGCGGTGCCGGTGGGGCCGTCGGCGATGGTGCTGTTCGTCACCGTGGTGGCGACCGCGCGGGATTTCACCTCGTGGCCGACATTGGCCGCGGTGACCGCGCTGCCGGTCAACGTGAACTGCGCCACATCGCCGATATAGAGGTTGTGGGTATAACCATATCCCGCGGTCAGGGCGGGGTCGCTCACGCCGTTATCGGTGACCGTGGAGTTGCTGATGCCGATGCTGCCAGTCCCAGCCGACAGCGGGGTGGCCAGAATCCCGTTCTGGTTACCCGAGAACGCATCCTGGTTCAGCACCAGGTTCCCGGAGAAATAGCGGATCCCGGCGGCATTGGCGCCGTTGGCGTTGGAGGTGGCCGCACCGGAGAACGCCACCCCCTGGATCGTCACCGCCCCCGGCGCGTTCACCACCAGCAGCCCCTGGGCGTTGCTCACCGGCACGGTCGCGTTCAGATAGGCGACGCCGCCGAGGCCCTCGATGGTGATGTCGCTGGTGACGGTCGCGGTCTGGTTGGTATAGACCCCGGCCGGCAGCGCCACCGTGTCGCCGTTGCCCGCCGCCGCCACCGCCGCAGCCAGGGTGGCATAATCGCCCGGGGCGGTCCCCACCGTCAGGATGCTCATGCGGTCCTCGTCTGCGGCCGGGACATCCTATCGCATGGCGGCGGGCGGCGTCACGAAAATCGGACGCGCGGTAAGGTTTCCTCAATGATCGCGGCGCAGGCTGCGCGGGCCGGAAACAGGAATGTCCATGCTCCGCCTCCTTCCCGCCCTCGCGCTGCTGGCCTGCGTTCTCCTCCCCCCGCCGGTCCGCGCCGCCGGCATCGCCGTGATGGGCCTGCACCCCGGCATGACGGTGGCGGAGGTCCTCGCGGCGCTGCGCCCGCAGACCCAAACGGTGGCGCGGCGGCTGGGCGCCTGCCCGGGGCGGGGCGCCGGTCGCTGCCTGCGCGCCCTGTCGGCACTTGTGCCCGACGGGCGCATCCTGGTCAGCTTCGCCGGCAGCCCGGCCCGCGCCTGGCGCATCCGCCTGCTGACCGATACCACCGCCGACCCGCGGCGGCTGCGCGCCGCGGCGCTGGCCAGTTTCGGCCCGCCGGCCCAGCCCGGGGGCCTGCTGTGGTGCGCGCGCAGCGCCGGCCGCGGCTGCGGGCCGAAAGCCCCCCGGCTGCGCCTGCGCAGCGCGCCCGGCGGCGGCAGCATCCTCAGCCTGTCGGACCCGTCGCTGCGCCAACCCGGCAGCTGATTGTCAAATCGCCAGCGCCGCACGCCAGGAGGCGCGGGATTCAATCGACCCGGTCGGCTCGGCCGCCATCTTTCGTTCCTCCCGCGAGCGGTTCACTCCCGCGCCGGCACCCTGCCGGCCAGACCGTCATACAAATCCAGCATCCGCTCGATCCACGGATGAACCGGATCGACATCCTCCACCAGCACCAGCGGGCTGACCACCCGGGCCCATTGGAACGCGCCGAACACCGCGTAGTCGGCGTGATCCGGCCTCGCCCCGCCCAGGAACGGGCCGGCCCGCAGCGCCACGCGCAGCGGCTGCAACAGGGCGCGGAACGCCGGCAGCCGGGCCTCGCGGTCGGCGGTCACGGCTTCCAGCCGTGCGCCCAGCCGCGCCTCCCGCGAGGCGCGGAAATAGGACGCCGCGGGCTCGTCCAGCATGGTGAAGATGTCGCTCACGACCAGCCGGATGATCGCGCCATGCAGCGCGGTATCCACCCAGGCGGCGATCAGCCGAATATGTGGCGCTGCCGCGCCCAGCAGCGGCGCGGCCGGAACGATGCGGTCCAGATACTCGGCGATCGCCCAGGACTCGACCACCACCGTATCGCCGTCCACCAGCACCGGCACCTTGTCGTGGTGGGCGAAGGCGAGGCGGTCGGTCTCGGTGAAGCGCCAGGGGACCGAGTCCGCTTCCAGCCCCTTGTGCGCCAGCGCCATCCGCACCCGCCAGCAATAGGGCGAGAACGGCCGCGTCGGATCGCGCCCGACCAGTTCGTAAAGCTGACGTGCCATGACGGGAAATGCCTCAGCTGCGGTGGATGGCGATGTCGCCGGCGCGGTAGCGCGCCAGGACCTCCGGGTCCGGGTCGCGCCCGAGCCCCGGTCCCTCCGGGACCGCGACCGCGCCGCCGGTCGCGGTCACCAGCTCGTGATACGGGCTCGCTTCCAGATCGATGAACAGCCGCTCGAACGGCGCGGTCGGCGCCACCGTCGCCGCCAGATGCAGCGAGGCAAGGTAACCGGCGCCGAAATAGGCGTTATGCGAAACCAGCCGCACCCCGGCGGCGCGGGCCAGCGCGGCGATCTCCAACACCGCCGACGGCCCGCCGATCTTGGTCACCGAGGGCTGAGCGATGTCCAGCGCGCCGGCGGCGAAGGCGTCGCGGAAGCCGAACACCCCGGCCGCGTTCTCCCCGGCCGCGATCGGCGTGCCGGCGGCGCGCACCCGGGCCAGCCCGGCATAATCCTCCGGCGGCCAGACCGGCTCCTCGAGCCAGGTGAGCGCACAGGGTTCCAGGGCGCGGGCCATGGCGGTCGCCTCGGCCACCGTCCAGGGGCAGTTGGTGTCCACCATCAGCCGCGCCTCCGGCCCCAGCGCGGCGCGGGCGGCGGCGACATGGGGGACGGTGATCTCGTGCAGCTTGATGTCGGCATAGCCCTGGCCGGCGGCACGGGCGCAGGCGGCGGAAACGAGCTCCGGGTCGCCGTAGCGCAGCAGGCTGGCATAGGCGCGCAGCGGCCCCGGCGGCGTCGCCCCCCACAGCCGCCACAACGGCAGCCCGGCGGCCTTGCCGGCGATGTCCCACAGCGCGATGTCCAGCGCCGACAGCGCGTAGAGATGCGGGCCGTTGCGGCCGAACAGATGCAGCGTCTTTTCCAGCCGCGCCCGCAGCCCGGCGATGTCGCGCGCGTCCTGCCCCAGCGCCAGCGCGGCGAGCTGGGTGTCGATCACCGCGCGGGTGGCGGCGACGCAGGCATGGCCGAAGCCCTCGCCCCAGCCTTCGATGCCGGCGTCGGTGATGACGCGCACCCACAGCGTCTGCATGGATTGCCAGCCGATGCCGCCGAAGCTCACCGGTTTCGCCCCCATGTCGAAGGGGATGCGGGTGAGCTGGGTTTCGATGCCGATGATCTTCATCGCGCTCACCCGAATTTCCGCCGCAGCCGCGGCAGCACATGCTCGCCGTAGAGAGCCAGAAACCGCGCCTGATCCGGTCCCGGCGCGTGGAACACCAGATGGCGGAAGCCCAGCGCCACATAGGCGCCGATCTTCTCCACGTGCTCGTCCGGGTCGTCGGAGACGATCCAGCGGCTGGCGGCGCGCTCCACCGGCAGGGCGGCGGCGAGGCGCTCCATCTCCACCGGCGAATGGACGGTGAGCTTCTCCTCCGGTGACAGCGCCAGCGCCGCCCAGTGGCGTGTATCCTCCAGCGCGCGGGCGCGGTCGGTATCGAAGGAGACCTTCATCTCGATCAGCCGGTCGTAGGCGGTCGCGTCGCGCCCGGAGGCGGCAAGCCCCTCGGCCATCGCCGGCAGCAGGGTTTCGGTATAAAGGGTCGGCGCCTTGCCGGAGGTGCAGATGAATCCTTCCTGCCGCCCGGCGTATTTCGCCACCAGCGCGCCGGCGCCGGCGACGTAGATCGGGATCTCCTGCTCCGGCCGGTCGTAGATGGTGGCATCGCGGGTGCGGTAGTACTGGCCCTCGAAGGTGACGTGCTCCTCCCGCCAGAGGCGGCGGATCAGGGTGACCGCCTCGCGCAGCCGGGCGAAGCGCTCCTTGAACTCGGGCCATTCCATCCCGGTCGAGGGCACCTCGTTCAGCGATTCCCCGGTGCCGATGCCCAGGATCACCCGCCCCGGGCACATCGCGCCCAGGGTGCCGAAGGCCTGCGCCACCACGGTCGGGTGGTAGCGGAACGTCGGCGTCAGGACCGAGGTACCCATCACGATCCGGCGCGTCCGCGCCCCGAGCGCGCCGAGCCACACCAGCGCCGAGGGGGCGTGGCCGTCGGTGTGCTTCCACGGCTGGAAATGATCGGAAACGAAGACGGAATCGAAGCCGGCGTCCTCGGCGGCGATGGAGAAATCCAGCAGGCGCGAGGGCGCGAACTGCTCGGCGGATGCCTTGTAGCCCAGTTTGAGCACGGTGGACGCTCCTCTCAGCGGGTCATTTCCAGCAGGTCGGTCACGACCCGTTCCAGGTCGCGCAGGGTGGAACAGGGGCGGAGCATCTGGCAATGGGGGGCGTAGCGGAACATGTCGGAATCCCCGGTCCCCCAGGCGTTGCGGTATTCCGGGTTGAGCCACACCACCCGCTTGGCGCGGTTGGAGATGCGCTCGAGGATCTCCACCCGCGGATCGGTGCGGTTGCCGCGCGCGTCGCCCAGGATCAGCACGGTGGTGCGCCGGTCGATCAGGCCGATCCAGCCCTCCTCGAAATCGGCCAGCGAATTACCGTAGTTGGAGGAGCCGAAGCCGATCCGGGTCATGATCTCGGCGATCGCCGGCTCGATCGGCTGATGTTCCAGGATCTCCGAGACCTCGATCAGCGAGCCGGCGAAGGCGAAGCTGCGGATATCGGCCAGCACCTCGTTCAGCGCGTAGAGGAACATCAGCAGGAACTGCGACACCGCGGCCACCGACCCGGAGACGTCGCACAGCACCACCACGCGCGGCTTCTCGATCCGCTTCTCCTTCCAGACGGTGACGAAGGGGATGCCGGACCAGCCCATGTTGCGCCGGATGGTGCGGCGGAGGTCGAGCTGTCCGCGCAGCCGCCGCCGGCGCGGGCGCGCATAGCGGGCGGCCAGCTTGCGGGCGATCGCGCGCACCAGCACCCGCATCCGGTCGTAGTCGCGCCGGTCGAGGTTGGACAGCCGCGTCGAACGCAGCAGCTCCTCGCGGAAGGCCTCGGTCTCCTCGCGGGCGAACAGCACCAGGCTGCGCTCGACGAAGTCGCGCACGGTGGCGCGCAGCGCGGCCACGGCCTCGGTCAGGCGGCGGGCCTCGTCGTCCTCGCGCTCGCCGATCGCGGCTTCCACCGCGCGCAGCCCCATCACGTCGAGGATGCGGCGGGTATAGAGGTTACGCTGGGTGAAGAAGCGGATATTGGGCAGCCCCGCGGCCTCGCCGGCGGCCTCCATCGCCTGCGCGACCGCCGCCGGATCGCCGCCGAGCAGCAGCCCGGCCAGTCCCTCGCCGGAGGGATCGGCGCTCTCCTCCGGCGGGGCGGACTCCGGCGTCTCGCGGCGGAAATAGAGGTCGAAACATTCCGCCAGCGCCTGCTTCTCCTCCACTGTCTTGGCCAGCACCAGGCCGAGCGTGTCGCGCAGCGCGGCGCGGTCGGCGAAGCCCACCGCGTCCACCGCGCGCATCGCCTCGATGCTTTCGGCCGGGGAGATGCGCACGCCCGCCCCGCGCGCGGCGGCGAAGAACCGGCGCAGCGGCTCGGTCGCGTTCATCCCCGGGCGCGGGCGGTGAGTTCGCCAAGCTGGCGGCCGGCGGTCTCGATATCGACCTCGAACTTCAGCAGCACGTTCAGCGTCTCGCGCACGAACTCCGCCGACAGCGCGCCGGCGTGCAGCAGCACCAGCACCCGGGCCCAGTCGATCGTTTCGCTGACCGAGGGCGGCTTCTTGAGGTCGAGCCCGCGCAGGGATTGCACGAAGCGCACCAGCTGCCCGCGCAGCGCCGCGTCGGCCTCCGGCACGCGGGAGGCGATGATGCGCTCCTCCAGCGCCGCGTCGGGGAAGCCGATATGCAGATGCAGGCAGCGCCGCTTCAGCGCGTCGCCGAGATCGCGCATGGAGTTGGAGGTGAGGATCACCACCGGCGGGACGGTGGCGGCGATGCGTCCGAGCTCGGGGATGGTCACCTGGTAGTCGGAGAGGATTTCCAGCAGGAAGGCCTCGAACTCCTGGTCCGACTTGTCCACCTCATCGACCAGCAGCACCGCGCCCCCGGGTTCCTGCAAGGCGCGCAGCAGCGGACGCGGTTCGAGGAAATCAGCCGAGAAGAACAGGTCGCCGAAGCCGTGCAGCCGGTGCAGCGCCGCGTCCAGGCTGGCGGCGTCGCCCAGCACCTCGCCGATCTTGTCGCGCAGGATCTGGGTGTACAGCAGCTGCTTGCCGTATTTCCACTCGTAGAGCGCCTTGGCCTCGTCGAGCCCCTCGTAACACTGCATCCGGATCAGCGGCAGCGACAGCCAGGCGGCGATGGATTTGGCGAGCTCGGTCTTGCCGACCCCAGCCGGGCCTTCCACCAGCACCGGCTTGGCCAACCGCTCGGCCAGATAGACGGCGGTGGCGATCTGGCGGGAGGGGATGTAGCCGCAGGAGGCGAGCCCCTGCTCCACGGCCTCGATCGAAGCGACGCGCGCGGGCCCGCGCGGCAGGTCGGCGGAATAAGGCATCGTCTCCCCTTGTGTGCTACCAACCGGTAGGCTCTACCATCATTCCCGTCAGCGCCAAACCCCGGAGGCCGCATGAAGCTTCGCATCACCGACCAGCAGCGCGATCTGCGCGAAGCGGTGCGCGCCCTGGCGCAGGAGCGCTTCCGGGCCCGCGCGCCGCGCTTCATGGACGGCACGTTCCCGTGGGAGAACATCCGCGAACTCGCCGAACTCGGCGTGCTGGGGATGTCGGTGCCGGAGGAGTATGGCGGCCTCGGGCTGTCCATCATGGATACCGTGCTGATCCTCGAGGAGATCGCCAAGGTCTGCTACCCGACGGCGATGGCGGTGCTGGGGGAGGCCGGCGTGCAGACCCGCGTCATCGCCCGCTACGCGCCGCCGGCGATCCGCGAACGCATCCTGCCGCGCGTGGTCGCCGGCGCGTGCATCCTGGCGGTCTGCATGACCGAACCCCATGCCGGCACCGATGTGGCGAACTACCGCACCAACGCGCGCATCGCGGGCGACCGGGTGATCCTGAAAGGCACCAAGACGCTGATCAGCCGGGCGCGGGAGGCCGGCATGTTCGTGGTGTTCACCCGCGTGGACGGCAAGCCGGGGCGCGAGGGGATCGGCTGCGTGCTGGTGGAACCCGATACCCCGGGCTTCGCCGTCACCGGCACGTTCCACACCATGGGCGGGGAGAATCTGCACGAGATCCAGTTCGACGATTGCGACCTGCCGCTCGAGAACCTGGTGATCCGCGAGGACGGGTTCCGCCGGCTGCTGTCGGCCTTCAACACCCAGCGCTGCCTCAACCCGGCGATCTCGCTGGGGTTGGCGGAGGGCGCGTTCGACGAGGCGGTATCCTATGTGCGCGACCGCACCGCCTTCGGCCGGCCGATCGCCGAGCATCAGGGGGTGCGCTGGAAGCTCGCCGACATGTTCAAGGACATCGAGGCCGGGCGCGGGCTGCTCTACCGCGCCGCCCTGACCGCCGATCCATTCCCCGACCCGTTCCTGTCCGCCACCGCCAAGGTGTTCTGCAACGAGATGTCGCTGCGCGTCACCTCGGAGGCGGTGCAGCTGCATGGCGGGTTCGGCTTCACCGACGAATACCCGGTCTCGCGGCTCTATCGCGGCGCCCGCTATGGCTCGATCGGCGGCGGCACCACCGAGACGCTGCGCGACCTGATCGGCAAGCGCATCCTGGCCGGCACCGACCGCGCCCGCGGCATCCTGGGGCTGGACACGCATTGACAGCGGCGCCGGCGGGCGGGTAGAAACCGGCATTCCGATACGGTTATTTGCCCGCCGCGCGGAGGAACCCGACCTGACGAGCACCCCCAACCTGACGAGCACCCATGACAACGCCGCCTGGCATTTCCTCCACCGCCATGTCGCGGCTGGGGACGGCGCGCGCCCGGCATTCCACGACCCGCATCGCGCGCTGAGCTACGCCGAACTGGCCACAACGGCCGGGTGCTTCGCCGCCGGCCTCGCCGCCGCCGGCATCGGCCGCGAACGGCGGATCGCGCTGGTAATGCTGGATACGGTGGATTTCCCCGCCGCCTTCTGGGGCGCGATCGGCGGGGGCGTGATCCCGGTCCCGGTCAACACCATGCTGACCCCGGAGCAGACCGCCTATATCCTGGCCGACAGCCGGGCCGAGGCGCTGGTGGTCTCCGCCCCGCTGCTGCCCGCGCTGCGCCCGGTGCTGCCCGCCCTGCCGGCGCTGCGCCAGGTGGTGGTGGCCGCGGTCGATGGCGCCCCGGTCCCGGCCGAGACCCCGCCCGAGGCCCCGCATGAGATCGGCTGGTCGGCGTTCCTCGGCGCCGCGCCCGCCCCGCTGGTGGAGGCCTCGCCGGACGAGGTGGCCTTCTGGCTCTACTCCTCCGGCTCCACCGGCCAGCCGAAAGGCGCGCGGCACCTGCACGCCAGCCTGCGCGCCACCGCCGACACCTATGCCGCCCAGGTGCTGGGCATCCGCCCCGACGACGTCGTGTTTTCGGCGGCCAAGCTGTTCTTCGCCTACGGCCTGGGCAACGGCATGACCTTCCCGATGTCGGTCGGCGCCCAGGCGGTGCTGCTGCCGGACCGCCCCACCCCCGCCGCGGTGCTGGGAATGATGGCGCGCTTCCGGCCCAGCATCTTCGGCGGCGTGCCCACCCTCTACGCCGCCCTGCTGGCCGAGGCTGGGCTCGGCCGCGGCGCCGGCTCGGACCGGCTGCGCGCCTGCATCTCCGCCGGGGAGGCGCTGCCCGAACCGGTCGCCCGCCGCTGGGACGAGCGGACCGGCGTGCCGATCCTGGACGGGCTCGGCTCCACCGAGATTCTGCACATCTTCCTCTCCAACGCCCCGGGCGATATCGGCCACGGCACCTCCGGGCGTGCGGTGCCCGGCTACGCGCTGCGCATCGTCGATGCCGAGGGCAACGACGTGGCGGACGGCGAGGCGGGCGAGCTCATCGTGCGCGGCCCCTCGGCCGCCGATGGCTACTGGAACCAGCGGGCACGGTCGCTACGGACGTTCCGCGGCGAATGGACCTGGACCGGCGATACCTATGTCCGCGATGCCGACGGGCGCTACCGCTACCTGGGCCGGGCCGACGACATGATGAAAGTGGGCGGCATCTGGGTCTCGCCCTTCGAGGTGGAGACCGCGCTGCTCGCCCATCCCGACGTGCTGGAAGCCGCCGTGGTGGGGGCGGAGGACGCGGACGGGCTGACCAAGCCCAAGGCGTTCCTGGTGCCGCGCCGCGCGGACGTGGATCCCGAACGTTTGCGCGCCGAACTCAAGGCCCTGGTGCAGGATCGCATCGGGGTGTGGAAATACCCGCGCTGGATCGCGCTCACCGACAGCCTGCCGAAGACCGCCACCGGCAAGATCCAGCGCTACAAGCTGCGCGGATCATGATGCTGTCGCTGCCGTTCGGCCGGCTGGAGGCGCGCTGGTGGGGGACGCCGGCGCCCACCGCGCTGGTGCTGCTGCATGAGGGGCTCGGCTCGGTCGGGCTCTGGCGGGATTTCCCGGAGCGGCTGTTCGCCGCCACGGGCCGGCCGGTGTTCGCCTATTCCCGGCTGGGTTATGGGCGGTCCGATCCCGCACCGCTGCCGAGGCCGCTCGATTACATGACGCGCGAGGCGGCGCTGCTGCCGCGGGTCCTCGCCGCCGCCGGGATCGAACGCGCGGTGCTGATCGGCCATTCCGACGGCGGGTCGATCGCCGCCGCCGCCGGCGATCAGCCCGGCGTGCTGGGGCTGGTGCTGATCGCGCCGCATTTCGTGACCGAAGCCTCGGGGCTGGCGGCGATCGCGGCGACCCGCGCGGCCTATGCCGGGGGCGATCTGCGCACCCGCCTCGCCCGCCATCACGACCATCCGGACAACGCCTTCCTGGGCTGGGCGGACGCCTGGCTGGACCCGGAGTTTCCCCGCGCCTTCGATCTGCGTCCCGCCCTCGCGCGCATCACCGCGCCGACGCTGGTGATCCAGGGCGGCAACGATCCCTATGGCACCGCGCATCAGGCCGAACTCGCCGCCGCGCTGATCCCCGGCGGCGCGCGGCTGGTCTTCCCCGCCGCCGCCCATGCGCCGCATCTGGAAGCCCCGGACGCGACGCTCGGGGCCATCACCGATTTCATCCGCACGCTGCTGCCGGAGACCCAGGATGCCGATTGACTTCCGCACCGAACCGGCGCGCTGGCGCCACTGGCATCTGGATGTGGACGGCAGGGTCGCCACGCTGTCGATGGATGTCGATCCCGCCGGGGGGATCTTCCCCGACTGCGAGCTGAAGCTCAACTCATACGATCTCGGGGTGGACATCGAGCTGGCGGACGCGGTGCAGCGGCTGCGCTTCGAGCATCCGGAGGTGGGCGCGGTGGTGCTGCGTTCGGCCAAGCCGGGCATCTTCTGCGCCGGCGCCAACATCCGGATGCTGGGCCGCGCGAGTCACGCCCACAAGGTCAATTTCTGCAAGTTCACCAACGAGACGCGACTCGCGATCGAGGAGGCCGCGGAGGTCTCGGGCCAACCCTGGCTCGCGGCGGTGGCCGCCCCCGCCGCCGGCGGCGGCTACGAGCTGGCGCTGGCCTGCGCGCATATCATGCTGGTCGATGACCGCCGCGCCACCGTCGCCCTGCCCGAAGTGCCGCTGCTCGGCGTGCTGCCGGCCACCGGCGGGCTGACCCGGCTGACCGACAAGCGCCGCATCCGCCGCGACCGCGCCGATGTCTTCTGCACCACCGAGGAAGGCGTGCGCGGCCGGCGCGCGCTGGAATGGTCGCTGGTGGACGAGCTGGTGCCGCCCTCGAAATGGGATGCCGCCGTGGCTGCCCGCGCCGCCGCGCTCGCCGCCACCTCCGACCGGCCGGCCGGCGCGCGCGGGATCGCGCTCACGCCGCTGCAACGATCGATCTCGGGCGATACGATCACCTGGCCGCATCTGACCGTCACATTGGATCGCCCCGGCCGGCGCGCGATCTTCCTGTTGCGCGGCCCCGACCGGGCGCCGGGAGATCCCCATGCCGAGGGCGCCGCCTTCTGGCCGCTGGCGGCGGCGCGAGCGCTGGATGACGCGATCCTGCATCTGCGCGTCAACGAGCCGGAACTCGGCCTCTGGGTGCTGCGCACCGAGGGCGACCCCGGGCTGGTGGCCGCCGCCGACACGGCGATCGCCGCCGGCGACTGGCTGGCCCGTGAGATCCGCCTGTTCTGGCGGCGGGTGCTGAAACGGCTCGATGTCTCCTCCCGCAGCCTGGTGGCGCTGATCGAACCGGGCAGTTGCTTCGCCGGCACGCTGGCCGAGCTCGCCTTCGCCGCCGACCGCTGCCTGATGCACGCCGGCGCCTCGGGCAACGCGCCGGCGACGCTGCGGCTGGGCGCGGCCAATTTCGGCGCCTGTCCCATGGGCAACGGGCTGACCCGGCTCGAGACGCGCTTCCTCGGCGCGCCGGAGGCGGTGGCGGCGGCGCGGGAGGCGATCGGGCAGGCGCTGGATGCCGAGGCGGCGGCAGCGCTCGGCCTGGTCACCGAGGCGGTCGATCCGATCGATTGGGACGACACGGTGCGCCTGCTGCTCGACGAGCGGGCCAGCTTCTCGCCCGACGCGCTTTCGGCGCTGGAGGCCAATCTGCGCTTCGCCGGGCCGGAGACGATGGAGACCCGCATCTTCGGCCGGTTGTCGGCCTGGCAGAACTGGGTGTTCCAGCGCCCCTCGGCGGTCGGCGAGGCCGGCGCGCTGCGCCGCTACGGCACCGGCACCCGGCCCGAATTCGATCCCGCCCGGGTCTGATCAGGCGAGCGGCAGGACCCCATGCAGATGCGCGCCCAGCTCGGCATCCGGCGTTTTCATCAGGTCCTTCGGCAGCGTGGCGTGCAGCTTCGCGCGCGCCGGCGCCCCCAGCGCCTCGGTCAACAGGGCGAGGCTGCGCGGCAGGGCCACCAGCACCAGCGCGTCGAATCGCTCGCTGTCGATCCGTGCCGCCACCGCCTCCGCGAAGGCGCGCTCCGCCTGTTGCTTCGGATCGTGGCGCGGGGTGAACGCATGACGGGTCGGGCTCGCGCTTTCGAAGCTGCGACCCTGGCGGTCGGAAACGAGGTCGGACACGCGCTTGCCCGCCGTGTCGGAGGTCAGCACCGCGTCCGTGGTGAAGCCGGATACCGCGCCGGGGCGCACCAGCCGCGCGCGCTCGCCATCGGCCAGCACGATCAGCAGCCGTTCGGGATGACGCATGGCAAGCCCCCTTCGGTTCCATCGGAGCGAAAGCCTAGCCCCGCCCACGGGAGGCCGGATTGACCCAGATCAACGCGCGTCCTCCGCTCCGGCGCTGCCATCCGGGGGATGCCCTACCCATCGATCCTCGATCTGCCCGCCCCAGTGCGCCGCGCCCTGCCCGAGCACGCGCAGGAGATCTACCGCGCCGCCTTCAACCACGCCTGGCCCCATGCGGCCGACGAGGCGACCGCGCACCGCATCGCCTGGGCCGCGGTGAAGCGGAGCTATGGCAAGCGGGACGGGGTCTGGGTCGCGCTGGACCCGGATCCCTCCTGACCCGAACCAAGTCAGCGAACGGAGCCGCAGGATGACCGAGACGCAGGCGATCGACTACGACGGCCTGATCCCGAACAATGTCGGGCTCAACCAGGACCCGCGGCTGCGCCGCGCGCTCGAGACCTGGTACCCGGCCTATATCGACTGGTGGAAGACGGCCGGCCCCGCGATCTATCAGGACAACCCGGTCTATCTGCGCACCGCGGTCGGCGTGGACCCGGAAGGCTGGGCGCGCTTCGGCTACGTGAAGATGCCGGACTACCGCTGGGGAATTCTGCTGGCCCCGGCGGTGGAGGGACGCAAGGTCGGCTTCGGCGCCCATCGCGGCGAGCCGGCCTGGCAGGAGGTCCCGGGCGAGCACCGCGCCATGCTGCGCCGGCTGCTGGTGATCCAGGGCGATACCGAACCCGCCTCGGTGGAGCAGCAGCGCCATCTCGGCGCCACCGCGCCCTCGCTTTATGACCTGCGCAACCTGTTCCAGGTCAATGTGGAGGAAGGCCGCCATCTCTGGGCGATGGTCTATCTGCTGCAGAAATATTTCGGCCGCGACGGGCGGGAGGAGGCCGATGAGCTGCTGCGCCGGCGCTCGGGCGATACCGACCAGCCGCGGATGCTGGGCGCCTTCAACGAGGCCACGCCCGACTGGCTCAGCTTCTTCTTCTTCACCTTCTTCACCGACCGCGACGGCAAGATGCAGCTCTCGGCGCTGGCGCAGTCGGGCTTCGACCCGTTGAGCCGCACCTGCCGCTTCATGCTGACCGAGGAAGCGCACCACATGTTCGTGGGCGATTCCGGCATCCAGCGGGTGGTGCAGCGGACCTGCGCGGCGATGCGCGCCGCCGGGATCGACGATCCGACCGACGTCGATCGGGTGCGCGCGCTGGGGGTGATCGACCTGCCCACGATCCAGCGCAAGCTCAACCTGCATTTCTCGCTCACCCTCGACCTGTTCGGCGCCGAGATCTCGACCAATGCCGCCAACGCCTATACCGCCGGGCTGAAGGGCCGCTACCGCGAGGACAAGCTTGAGGACGACCACGAATTGCACGATGCCACCTACAAGGTGCTGCGCTGGCGCGACGGCGCGACGGTGAGCGAGGACGTGCCGGCGCTGTCGGCGCTGAACATGCGGCTGCGCGACGATTACGTCGATGAATGCGGCGGCGGCATCGCCCGCTGGAACCGCGATATCGCCGCCGCCGGCTACGATTTCACCCTGCGCCTGCCGCATGTCGGCTTCAACCGCCGCATCGGCGAATTCGCCGGCGCGCCCCTGGCCCCGGACGGCACGCCAGGCGAGCCGGCCGGCTTCCTGCCGACGGCGGACGACGCCGCCTATATCGCCTCGCTGATGCGCGCGGAGACCGAACCCGGGCGCTACGCCGGCTGGATCGCCCCGCCGCGCACCGGGATCGACGGCAAGCCGGGCGATTTCGAATATGTCCGGCTGGCGGACGCATAGGATGGGCCCGCTCGCCGGCTACCGGCTGATCGAACTCGCCGGCATCGGGCCGGGGCCGATGGCGGCGATGCTGCTGGGCGACATGGGCGCCGATATCATCCGCATCGACCGGCTGCACCCGCACGGGCCGGAGCGGTTCGACGACCCGCGCCACGCGGTGCATTCCCGCTCCCGCCGCTCGGTGGCGGTGGATCTGCGCCGGCCGGGTGCCGCGGAGCTGGTGCTGCGGCTGGCCGAGCGCGCCGACGGGCTGATGGAGCCGTTCCGCCCCGGCGTCGCCGAGCGCCTGGGCGTGGGCCCCGACGCGGTGCGCGCGCGCAACCCGAAGCTGGTCTATGGGCGGATGACCGGCTGGGGCCAGGACGGGCCGCTGGCGCCGGCGGTGGGTCACGACATCAACTACATCGCGCTGACCGGCGCGCTGCACGCGATCGGCCCGGCCGATCGGCCGATCCCGCCGCTCAATCTGGTGGGCGACTATGGCGGCGGGGCGATGCTGCTGGCCTTCGGCATGGTCTGCGGGCTGCTGGAGGCGGCGAAATCCGGTCAGGGGCAGGTGGTGGACGCGGCGATGGTCGATGGCACGGCGCTGCTGTTCGGCGCCGCGTTCGGGGCGTTCCAGGCCGGCAAGTGGCGGGATGCGCGCGGGGAGAACATGCTGGACGGCGCCGCCCATTTCTACAACACCTACGAGACTTCGGATGGAAAGCATGTTTCCATCGGCAGCATCGAGCCGCAATTCTATGCCACCCTGCTGCGCCTGACCGGCCTCGATCAGGACCCGCTGCCCGATCAGCACGACCGCGCCGCCTGGCCCGGGCTGCGCGCGCGGCTGGCCGCAATCTTCCGCACCCGCACCCGCGACGAATGGTGCGCGTTGATGGAGGGCAGCGATGTCTGCTTCGCCCCGGTGCTGTCGATCGCCGAGGCGCCGCGCCACCCGCACGCGTTGGCGCGCGGCGCCTATGTGGACATGGCGGGGGTGCCGCAGCCGGCGCCGGCGCCGCGGTTCTCCCGCACGCCCGGCGCGGCGCGGGTGGCGCCGAAGCGCGGGGCGGACACCGATCAGGTACTCGCCGAGGCCGGGTTTTCCCCCGCCGAGATCGCGGCGCTGCGGGCCGACGGGGTGATCGGGGCCAGCGCGTAGGCGGCTTCCACCAGCGCGAGCGCGCGGGCGAGTGCGGCCAGCCCCACCACCGGGGCGCGCCCGGCGGCGGCGCGCGCCAGCACATCGGCGACGAAGCCCGGATACATCGGCGCGTTGATGGTCGGCATCGGCACCGTCCGCCGGTGTCCGGCGAGGTCGGTGATGTCAAGCGCATCCGGGCTGCTTACGGAATAATACCGCTCGGCGTCGCGCAGCGAATAGCGCAGGTCGAACACCGAGTGCGGCGCCGGGAACAGGTAACCGGTCTCCACCGCCAGCCGCGCCTCGCCGGCTTCCAGCAGGACGTTGGCGTATTCCTCCACCTCGCAGCCCGGGGTGAAGCGGGCGCGGGTGGCGCCGATCACCCGCGCCTCGGGGCAAAGCGCCAGGCAGAGATCGAGGAAATGGATGCCGAGGTTCAGCAGCGCGCCGCCGCCGGCTTCGGCCTGGCGCAGCATCCAGCCGCACTCTTCCGCGAGGTAGCGGCTGACCGGCCCGCCGATGAAGCGGAACGAGGCCATGCGCACGGGCCTTGCGATGGCGCGGTGCAGGGCGCTGTCGCGGAACACCAGCGGCACGGCGGCGAACAAGCTGCCGGCGTCGCGGGCGAGGCCGGCGACCTCGGCCGCGGTGAGCCCGGCCGGCTTCTCCACCGCGAACGGGACCCGCGCGGCGATCAGCCGGCGCACCGAGGCCGCCATGTCGCAGTGCCGCCCGAGCACGAAGACGAAGTCGGGCCTTGCGGCGGCGAGCAGGGCGGCGTCATCGGCGAAGGCGGGGCAGCCGGCGCGGGCGGCCATCGGCACGGCCCGGGCCGGGTCCGGGTCGGTGACGCCGACCAGGCTCACCCAAGGCAAGGCGAGGCAGGGGTCCAGGTAGAACTTCGTGTGCCAGTGGCCCACCCCGAGGAACGCGACGCGCATTGTCCGGCCTCCGCCAACCCGCCTACCATCCCCCAG
>JBMFXF010000011.1:0-28830 GCA_049964515.1 Acetobacteraceae bacterium
GATCAACTCCGCCCAGCCCGTGTTCCACGACTTCGAGGCGGCGCTCGACCTCATCATGCATGAGAACACGCACCGCAACCAGAATGTGCTGTGCCGCGCGCTGCGCTATCCGACCGGAGACAAAGACCCGAAATTCCTGACCAAGGACAACAAGGATCCGCCCTACACGCAGACGCGCATGTTCAACATGGGCAACGTTCCGGGCGGCTACGTCACGGGCCAGGAGGACTACGAGACCTACAAGAAGCAGCCGGAGGAGCAGCACGCCTGGCTCGCCGGCCCGCGCGGGGCACATGGCATCATGGACATGCTGACTGAGGAATAGGAGAGCAGAATGTCGGACGGGATGACAAGAATCGTCGAGGTGTACCGCGTGGACCCGGATGGGGGCGAGGGCGAGCGGGTCGGGCAGGTGGCGTTCGGCGCCGATGGCCGGCTGGACCTGCTGGACGCCGAGCCGGACATGATGGCACGGCTCGCCGAGGCGGTGCGCGCGGTGAACGCCAAGGGACAGATCACCGAGCTGGTACCGCCCGAGGATGCGCCGGAGAAATTCCAGACCGCGGCGCGCGTGACCAAGCGTGACGCCCCGGAGTTCTTCGACGCGCTGAGCCGCTACATGGAGAGTTACTACGGGTTCAGCCTCGGCTAGCGACGCCGCCTGGTGGGGCTCGCGTCGCCAGCCGCCCACCCGATTGCCCCGCTTGACTCCACCCAAGACCCGGCGTCGCATCCGCGCCCGCCATGCCGCAACTCTCCCTGCACAGCCCGATCGGCGACCTCACCGTCTCGGAGGAGGACGGCGCCATCGTCGCGCTCGACTGGGGCTGGGGGCGCGATCAGACCGAGACCCCCCTGCTCGCGCGCGCCCGAACCCAGCTGCACGCCTATTTCGAGGGCGGCTTACGCGGCTTCGACCTCCCCCTCGCCCCCGCCGGCAGTGCCTTTCGCCGTCGCGTCTGGGCGGCGCTGCAAGCCATCCCCTACGGCGCCACCACCACCTATGCCGCGCTCGCCGCCGGTCTCGGCTCCGCGCCCCGCGCGGTCGGCCAGGCCAACGCCGCCAACCCGATCCCGATCCTGATCCCCTGCCACCGGGTGGTTGCGGTGGGCGGCATCGGCGGCTACTCGGGCGGCGAGGGGCTCTCCACCAAGCGCGCCCTGCTGGCGCTGGAAGCCGCCCCGCTGTCCTGACCCCCCTCCCCCGTTCACGGAGACCACGATGACCAAGGCGATCCGCATCCACGCCCCCGGCGGCCCCGAGGCGATGAAATGGGAGGACGTGCCGACGCCCGAACCCGGCCCCGGCGAGGTGGTGGTCCGCCATGGCGCGGTGGGGCTCAACTATATCGACGTCTATTTCCGCACCGGCCTCTACAAGGCGCCGCAAATGCCGCTCACCCTCGGCATGGAGGGCGCCGGCACCGTCACCGCGCTTGGCAGCGGGGTCAGCGAATTCGCGGTCGGGGACCGCGTCGCCTATGCCGGGGCGATCGGCGCCTACGCCACCGAGCGCGCCCTGGCCGCCGACAAGCTGGTGAAGCTGCCGGATGCGATCGATTTCCGCACCGGGGCGGCGATGATGCTGCAAGGCATGACCGCGCAATACCTGGTCCGCCGCACCCATACGGTCAAACCGGGCGAAACCATCGTCGTCCACGCCGCCGCCGGCGGGGTGGGGCTGATCCTTTGCCAATGGGCCAAGTATATCGGCGCCACCGTGATCGGCGTGGTGTCCTCCGAGGCCAAGGCCGAGCTCGCCCGCGCCCATGGCGCGGCGCATACCGTGATCGGCTATCAGAACCTGGTGGCCGAGGTGAAGCGCATCACCGGCGGGGCGATGGTGCCGGTGGTCTATGACAGCGTCGGCAAGGACACCTTCAACGTCAGCCTGGACTGCCTGGCGCCGCTGGGGCTGATGGTCAGCTACGGGAACGCCTCGGGCCCGGTGCCGCCGGTCGATCTCGGCATCCTGGCCGCCAAGGGGAGCCTCTATCTGACCCGGCCGACCCTGGCCACCTACACCGCCAAGCGCGCCGACCTGCTGGCGACCGCGCAGGATCTGTTCGAAGTGGTAGCCAAGGGCGCGGTGAAGATCGCGGTCAACCAGAGCTTCCCGCTGGCCGAGGCGGCGGCGGCGCATATCGCGCTGGAAAGCCGTGCGACCACCGGCAGCACGGTGCTGATCCCGTAATCTCTCGCTGAGCGGCCGCGCCGGCGATGCCCGCCGACGCGGCTGGTCAGAATCCGAACATGTGATCCAGCGCGAACCCGCCCGCCGGATCCTCGAGGCCGTGATAGCCGAACAGGCGACAGCCGCTGTCGCGGATCAGCACGTAGCCCTCGGCGCCAGCCCGCGCGCAGGCGGCGGCGCCGAATACTGCCCAGGGGTCGATCCGTGCCGATCCGCCGCAGGCGATTTCGAGCGGCTGTTCGGCCAGCACCGCGCCGGCGGCGTCGTGCAGCATCAGCCGGGTTGCCGAGCGCGGCCGCCACGGCGCCGAGGCGGGGTAGATGAGCTCCGCGAAGCCGCGCCGGCCGCCCTCCCCCAGCCGCAGGAACAGCCGGGTCGAAAGCCCGGGCGGCGGGCCGGAGTAGGATTGCGGCTCGTCGCGCCAGGTCATCAGCGTGTTGAACACATGGGCGCCGAAACTGGATTCGGCGGCGTGACCATTGTCGCGCCGTTCCCAGCGGAACAGCGCGTGCAGCCAGCCGTCGGCGCCGCCGCCGTCGCGGAAATCATACACGAGCTCGCCATGCCCCTCGACCAGACCGGGGAAGTCGTCGAGCGTCACCGCCAGCGCGTGATCGCGCGGCAGGCGGCCGAGGAAGCGGCTGCCCGCCGGCCGCCCCGCGCGGTCGAACAGATCGAGCCGCACCGGCAGATCCACCTGGGTGGTGGCCATCGGCGTGGGCTGGACCAGGGTGCGGAACCGCGCCGGGTCCAGCACCGGGAACGGCAGCAGGAAGCCACGCCCCAGCGACGGCGGCAGCGCGGCGATCGCGGGATCGGGGCGCAGGTCGGCGCGCTCCACGTTCACATGCGCGATGCGGGTGCGCCCGGCGCGGCTGACCTCGTAGCGCGGGCGCACCACGTGTCGGCCCGCGCGCAGTTCGATCTGCGCCGGCCAGGCGAGGCCCGGCAGATGCTCGGCGACATCGACCGCGAGGGTGGCGAACGGCCCGACCGGGGCGGCCAGCACCACCGGACGCTCCGCGCCCATCCGGTCCAGGCTGATCGCGCCGGGGGGGATCGGCGCGGCGTGGCTGTTCTGCAGCCACAGCACCACCCGTTCCCCGGGCGCCGGCGCGGGCAGGCCGGCGAAGCGGTCGGACGGCCAGGCGTTGGCGTCGTGGGTGCAGGACAGGCTGCGCCCGCCGTCGGTGGCGAATGTGTCCAGCGCGTATTTCACCACGTCGTGCCCGGCGGCGCCGATGGCGTGCAGGAACAGCTGGCCGGTGAACGCAGGCAGGCCGAAGCGGGCACGGATGGCGCGACTGTCCAGCGCGAAGCCGCCGGCGCCCTCAGGCAGCTGCTGTTCCCAGGTGGCGAGCACGCCGCCCGCGGCGTCGAACAGCCGCAGCCACAGCCGCACCGGGCCGGCCCCGTAGCCCGACCAGTAGTTGGCCGAGACGAGCCGCGTGGCCATGCCGTCCTGGTCGCGGAAGAAGGCGAGATTGGTGGCGAAGTTGAGCCGGTCGAGGTAGCGGGCGCGGTTGGTCAGCATCGGCTCCGGCAGCCGGGCGGCGTCCAGCGTAAGCACCGGAATCCCCCGCGGGAGCAGCGGGGCGATACGGGCGGCGTGGCGGGCGGCGTCGAACGCGGCGATCAGCACCGCGCCGGGGGTGGTGCCGGCGAGCGCGGTGAGCGGGTGGGCCTCGAGGCCGCCGATGCGCGTGCCCACCGCCTCGGTGGCGTGGACATAGAGCGTGGCGGGGGCCGGCAGCGCGGGGTACATCGCCAGCAGGGCGGCGGCGAGCCCGTCGGGGTCGTAGAGCGCGACCGGGGGGGTTAGGGCGGCGTAGAGGCGCGCGATCGCCTCCGCGGCCAGCGGGTGGGCGAGCGCCTTGTAGATGACGTTGCCGCCGGCGCGGTTGTCGAAGGTCTGGATGGCGAGCATGGGGTCCCCTGATCGGGGGGCTTTAGCGGCGGGGGGCGGGGCTGTCACGCCGGCCCGGTGGGTTCCAGGGTCAAACCGCCGATGGGTGGCGGGCCAGCGCGGTGACCGTCACGGTCATGAACGGGAACAGCGGCAGGCTGGACAGGATCGCGTGCAGCGCGTCGTGATCATCGACATCGAAGATGCTGATATTGGCGTATTTGCCAGCGATTGGCCAAAGATGGCGCCAGGCGCCGGCGCGCTGCAGCTCTTCCGCGCGTGCCTTCTCGGCCAGCTTCAGCACCTCGAACGCCGCCGGATCGAGATCGCGCGGCGGGTGGATGTCCATGCGAACGTGATAGAGCATCTTGCCTCTCCTCAGGGGCGGGCGAAACGACGCAGCTTGGCCGGGTCGAGCTCGACCCCGAGCCCCGGCCCGACCGGCAAATGGATGTGGAAATCGTCAAAGCGCAACGGCGTGATGGCCAGATCCTCGGTCAGAATCCGCGGACCGAAATGCTCGCAACCCCACTCGAGCCGCGGAAGCGCGGCAAACACCGCAAGATGGGCGGCGGCGCCGATCGAGCTTTCCAGCAGGCAGCCGCCATAGAGGCCGATGCCGGCGGCTTCGGCCACCGCCGCGACGCTGCGCAGACCCTGCATTCCGCCATGCTTGACCAGCTTGAGAGAAACGACATCGGCGGCGCCGGCGCGCGCGACGTCCAGCATCTCGTGCGGGGAGAAGACGCACTCATCGGCCATCAGCGGCACCGCAGCACGCGACCGCAGTCGCGCCATTCCGGCGAGATTCCAAGCTGGCAGCGGCTGCTCGACAAGGCGGATGCCCAGCTCGGCGAATTCCGTCAGCGCGGCGAGCGCGGTCGGCTCATCCCAGGCCTGGTTGGCATCGACGATCAGGATGGCGCGATCCGCCAGCGCCGTTGCCAACCGGCGCAACCGGATCAGGTCGGCCTCGGCGGATTGGGCACCGATCTTCACCTTGAAGTGATCGTGTTCGCCGGCGGCCAGCTTGGCCTCGGCTTCCTCGATCTCCTGACCCGGATCACCCGAGGCGAGCGTCCAGAATACCCTGATCCGCTCGCGCACGGCCCCCCCCAGCAGCTGGGTGGCCGACACGCCAAGCGTGCGGCCGACCGCGTCATAGAGCGCCGCATCAATCGCCGCCTTGGCGGCGTTGTTGCGTTTCGCCGCCGCGTCCATCCGCAGCCGCGCGGCCTCGAACCGTGCCGCGTCGGCGCCGATCAGCGCCGGGGCGAGGTGGGCGTCGATCGTCGCCTTGATCGATTCGACGCTCTCCTCACTCCAGCGCGGTCCGCCCAGGGTAGCCGCCTCGCCGACGCCGGCGGCGCCATTGGCCAGCCGGACGGTAACGATCACGTAGCTCTGCGCGGTGACGGAGAGCGAGGACAGCTTGTGCCGCCGCACCGTCGGCACATCGACGATGGTGGCCTCGATCGCGTCGATCGTGGTCTCACGGGCAAGTACTGCCGCGTGACCGGCATAAATATCGGGCATGGTGCGGATTCCGGATGGACGGGTGCCCGGCCGCTGCGCGCGGCCGGGCCATGGGATCAGGCGGCTTCCGCGTGGGGGCGGGTTACCACGGTGCTGGGTGCCGATTGGATTTCGGCATGCAGCACGAAGTCGAACCCGATTTCAGCGAAGGGCGCGTTCAGCCCGCGGGCGCGGATGGCCGCCGGGTCGGCGATGCGCCGCACCTCCGGGATCAACCCGTCGCGGGTGGCGAAAGCGAAATCGTCGTGCAGGTACTCATCGCCGTCGATGTTGATCTGCGTCGTCAGCTTGCGATAGCCGGGCGCGCTGACGAAGAAGTGGATATGCGCGGGGCGGTGGCCGTGCCGGCCGAGCTTGTCCAGAAGCTGCTGCGTCGGGCCTTCCGGGGGGCAGGCATAGCCTCGGGCAGCAGCGTGCGGAACCGGTAACGCCCCTCGGCGTCGGTCTCGATCCGCCGACGCAGGTTGTATTTCGCCTGCGACGGATCGAAGAAAGAATAGCCGCCCAGCGTGTTGGCGTGCCAGACATCGACGATCGCGCCGGCGACCGGTTTGCCGGCGATGTCGCGCACCTGGCCTTCCATGAACAGCACCTCGCCCTGCTCGGTGCCGTCGTCGAGCCGCGCTTCGCCGCGCGCGAGCGGCGCGCCGGCGACATAGAGTGGCCCCTCGATGGTGCGCGGCGTACCGCCCTCGATGCCAGCGGCCGCTTCGGCCGCGTCCATACGCAGATCGAGGAATGTTTCGATGCCGAGGCCGGGCACCAGAAGCCCGACCTCGCCCGACTGGCCGAGCCGGGTGAGATAGGCCATCGCGGCCCAGAACTCGTCCGGCTGGATATCGAACTCCTCGATCAGGCGGAACAGGCTCTCGGTGGTGCGGCGGACGATCGCGCGGAAGCGCGCGTCGCCCTCGGCGCCAGCTCCGGCAACCTTGTCGAGCAGGGATTGGACGGTCTTGCTATCGGTCAGCATGGGTTTTCTCCTTGGGAGGGGGACGGGTTCAGCCGAGATCGCCGCCGGCGACGGGCAAGGTTACGCCGGTGACGTAGGAGGCCTCGTCGGAGGCCAGGAACAGGATCACGGCGGCCTGCTCCTCGGTGGTGCCGTAGCGATGCATCAGCGACGACGCTGTGGTCTGATCGACAACCTCACGATACCATCGCCGCTCCTCGGCGGTCGGCTCGGCCGTGTTGCGCGGGACCCGGCGCGGCGGCGCTTCCGTGCCGCCGGGCGCGACCGCCACCACGCGGATGTTGCTGGCGGCGTATTCCATTGCCAGACAGGCGGTGATCGCGTTCACGCCCCCCTTTGCGGCACCGTAGGGCACGCGGTTCACTCCGCGCGTGGCGACCGAGGAGACGTTGACGATCACGCCCCGCCCCGCTGCCAGCATCGGCGGCAGCACGGCGCGACAGCACCACAGGGTGGGAAACAGCGAGCGGTGCAGCTCTGCCTCAATCTCGGGCTCGGCATAGGCGTGAAAGGGCTTGGCCCAGATCGTGCCGCCGACATTGTTGATCAGTACGTCGATGCGACCAAAACGGGCCAACGTGGCGGCAATTGCGGACTCCGCGCCGGAGAATGTCTCGAGATCGGCGACCGGCGCGATCGCCACCGCACCCAACGCCTCGGCTTCCGCGCGGGTATCCTCGATCGACGCCGCCCGGTCCACCAACGCCAGCGCCGCACCCTCACGGGCCAGCCGCAGGGCCACCGCGCGGCCGATGCCTTGCGCCGCGCCCGTTACCACCACGGTCTTATCGGCGAAGCGGTTGGGATGAAACGAGGGCACCATGTCAGGCCCCCGCGTGATGGGCTTCACCGATCACGGTGACGGCGCCGCTGGGCGAGAACTTCTCGAAATAGAAATTGGTGGGCACAGTACTGCGCGCCGTAAGCCAGCCGCGCACCGCTTCCACCATCGCTGGCGGCCCGCAGAGATAGATGTCTACGTCGCCGTCATTGAGCGCCGCAGGATCGAGATGATCGGTGACGTAGCCTGTGCGCGGATGCGCGCTGGCCGGATCGGCGACGCAGGTGCTGAAGGTGAACTGCGGCATCCGGCCGGCGAAGGCCGCCAGCGCGGGCAACTCCACCAGGTCGGCGGCGTTGGTGACGCCATAGACCAGGTGGATCGGGTACGCCGCGCCGGCTTCGCCCAGCCGCGCCAGCATCGAGAGGAACGGCGCAAGTCCGGTGCCACCTGCGAGCATGACCACCGGGCGGGTCAACGGACGGAGATAGAAGCTGCCGGCCGGGCCGGCCAAAGTCATCGCCGTTCCGGGAACCGCCCGCTCGCGCAGCCAGCTGCTCATCACGCCACGCGGGATGTCTCGCACCAGGAAGGAGAGGCGCGGCTGCCCCGGGGGGGAGCAGAACGAGTAGGACCGATGCTGGTCGGTGCCCGGCACCGTCACGCTCGCATATTGACCGGGCAGGAAGGACAGCGGGGCGCCCGCTTCCAGGGTGAACGCCATGGTGGTAGGCGAGAGGCGTTTTACCGCAACGAGCCGGGCCGGCCGGGTCTGCGCTTCGGTCTTGCAGACATCCGACGACGCGGCGATCGCCACCACCAGGTCGCTCCGCGGCTGCGCCTGGCAGGCAAGCGCGTATCCCTGCGCGGCCTCATCCGCGGTGAGGGCATCCTCGATATACGAACCCGGCTCGTAGTCACCGGCTTCGACCCGGCAGCGGCAGGTACCGCAGGCACCGTCGCGGCAGTCCAGGGGGATATTGATCCGTTCCCGGTAGGCGGCGTCGGCGATGGTCTCGCCCTCCCGGGCGATCACGAACCTGGTGACACCGTCCTCGAAATTGAGTGCGATCTGATGGGTCATCGCCAGCTCCTGGTTCAGATGTGGTAGATGTCGACGACGTGGTGGATGTAGTCGTTCTTCAGCACCACCTTCTTGCGGAGGATGCGCGGCTGTGCCCCGCTGGTATCCAGCACATAAAGGGAAGTACCAAAGTACGTATCGACCATCTTGTAGCGATAGCTGTAGGTGACCCAGTTGAAGCGCGCCTCGCAGCGCCCCGGCTCCTGGTGTGTGATCTCGACATTCGTGATGTTGTGCGAGGTGCGCGGTTCGGGCGACGAGGTGGCGGAGGAACGCTCGGTGCCGATACGGAACACCCGGTCCTCGAGACCACCGCGGTTGCCATACCATATGAGCGAGATTTCCGTCTGCGGATCCTCGACGAGCCGGTCGTTGTCGTCCCACGACGGCATCCAGAACTCGGCGTCCTCGGCACAGAGCTCAAGCCATTCCTGCCATTTCCGCTCATCCAGCAGCCGGGCCTCGCGATACAGGAACCGGCGGACATCCTCGATCGAGAGGGTCATCATACCGTCTCTCCTGCCAGCGCGCGCGTCATGGTTTCGTGCCAATAGCGGTGCTGCACCACGAACAGTCCCTCGTCCTCGGTGCGTTTGCCGCTGAGGACGGGGTTGAGGCCAATCGCGGCCGCTGCCTCGTCCGGCCCTTCGATCCAGTGCCGGGCTCCACGGCTCATGTCGTTCCAGCGCGCATTGGCGGCGAGGTAGGACATCTGACAGGCCCGGAACTCCTCCAAATCGTCCGGTGTGGCCATGCCGGATGCGTTGAAGAAGTCTTCGTACTGGCGGATACGGCGCGCCCGTGCTTCCGGAGCCTCGCCTTTCGGGGCAAAGCAATAGATGGTGACCTCGGTCTTATCCACCGCCAGCGGGCGATAGGTACGGATCTGCGAGGAGAACTGATCCATCAGATAGACATTGGGATAAAGGCACAGGTTGCGCGAGCGCTGGACCATCCAGTCGGCGCGCGCCTGGCCGAATTGATTGGCGAGTTCGCCCCGCCGCTCCCAGTTCGGCCGGTCCTCCGGGTTGGCCCAGTTGGTCCAGAGCAACAGGTGACCATGCTCGAACGAGTAGAAGCCGCCGCCCTGTTTGGCCCACCCGCCGGCCGACATGGCGCGGATCGTGTCGGGCTGGGCGGCTTCCTTCCTGCGCCCGGTGGTTGCGGCGTAGTTCCAGTGCACTGCCGTCACGTGATAGCCGTCGGCGCCATTCTCGGTCTGCAGCTTCCAGTTGCCGTCGAAGACATAGGTGGAGGAGCCTCGCAGAACCTCGATCCCATGGGGCGACTGATCGACGATCAGATCGATGATCTTCGCTGCCTCGCCCAGATGCTCGCGCAGCGGCACCACGTCGGGATTGAGGCTGCCGAACAGGAAGCCGCGATAGGATTCGAAGCGCGGCACCCGCGTCAGGTCGTGCGAGCCATCCTTGTTGAAGCCCTCGGGATAGCCGGCGCCTTCGGGGTCCTTCACCTTCAGCAGCTTGCTTGAGTTGTTGAAGGTCCAGCCATGAAAGGGGCAGGTATAGGTCGCCTTGTTGTCGCGCTTGTGCCGGCACAGCATGGCGCCGCGATGACTGCACGCATTAATGAAGGCATTGAGCTGCCCGGCGCGGTTACGGGCGATGAAGATCGGCTGGCGACCCATCGTGGTGGTGAAGTAGTTGTTCGGGTTCGGAATCTGGCTCTCATGGGCCAGATAGATCCAGTTGCCCTCGAAGATGTGCTTCATCTCCAGCTCAAACAGCGCGGGATCGGTGAAGATGTCGCGGGCCACGCGATAGAGCCCACGGGTTGGGTCTTCCTCGATCGCAGCGTTCAGCGTCTGATGCGGGTGGATCGGCATCTGGCTTCCTCCTGGCGGGTCACGGGCGGGTCTTGGACAGGGGCCGTGTCGCATCTTCCATACCGGGAAGGCCAAGACTAAATTGGTCGGCACAATACCCGGGAGGTATCGTTGGAGCTGCGCCAACTGCGCTATTTCGCTGCCGTCGCGCGGGAGCGGAACTTCACCCGCGCGGCCGAGCAGCTGCACATCGCCCAGCCGCCGCTCAGCCGCCAGATCCAGGCGCTGGAGGATGAGCTGGGCATCACCCTGTTCGAGCGCGGCTCGCGCCCGGTGCGGCTGACCGATGCGGGACGGTTGGTGCATGAACAGGTGGTACAAGTGCTCGAGCGGGTGGAGGAAATGGCGCAGATGGCCCGACGTCTGCGCGAGGTAGCCCGGGCACGTCTGGTGATCGGCTTCGTCGCCTCGACCCTTTACGGCAAGCTGCCCGAGGTGGTGCGCCGGTATCGCGCGGCACGCCCGGCGGTGGAGGTTTCCCTGGTCGAACTGACCAGCCTGGAGCAGATCGCGGCGCTCAAGGAAGGACGGATTGATGTCGGATTCGGCCGCATCCTGTTCGAAGACCCGGCCATCGATCGCACGGTGCTACGAAACGAGAAGCTGATCGCCGCCCTGCCGGAGGGGCATCGGTTGGCGGCGCGCCCAGGGCCGGTGCGGTTGGCGGATCTGGACGATGCGCCGCTTGTGGTCTATCCGAAGGCGCCCCGCCCGAGCTATGCGGACCAGGTGCTGGCCTTGTTTCGGAGTGCAGGGATCACACCGCCGATGGTGCATGAAGTCCGTGAACTGCAGACCGCGCTGGGCCTGGTGGCGGCGGAGGCAGGGGTCTGTCTGGTGCCGGCCTCGGTAGAGCGGCTGCGGCGGGATAACGTCGTCTATCGTGCCTTCGCGCAGGCCACGATTGTTTCGCCCATCATCATGAGCGTGCGCAAGGGCGATCCGTCGGCGGACCTGGCGATGCTGCTGCGGTTGATCCGTGACATTTACCAGCGGGAGGGCATCGCCTTCGGTGTCTGAACCGACTCCCGACGCCGGTGCGTGTCTCCGTCGCCCCAGCGCCAACCGCCCCACGAGCAGCAGCAATGCAACGCCCGCCGGCTGAACGCCAGGGTGCCGATGGGACGGATCGGCCGCCCGGGGGAAGGTGCCGACGTGGTGCCGTTTATGCGCCCCGATGCCGCCAGCCCCATCACCGACCAGGCGCTTCCGGTGGACGGCCCCCGCCACCCGCCGCGGGAAAGCCAGCTGGCGGCCCGCGCCGGCGCCTGATACACGCCCCGCGCCGGCCGCGCCCCTCCCCCTGACGGACCTCCGCCCGTGTCGCACAACAGCTTCGGCCATCTGTTCCGCCTGACCACCTGGGGCGAAAGCCACGGCCCCGCCATCGGCGCCGTGATCGACGGCTGCCCGCCCGGGCTCGCGCTGTCGGAAGCCGACATCCAGCCCTTCCTCGACCGCCGCCGCCCCGGCCAGTCCCGCTTTACCACCCAGCGGCAGGAGGCCGACCAGGTCCGCATCCTGTCGGGCGTGTTCGAAGGCCACACCACCGGCACCCCGATCGCGGTGATGATCGACAACACCGACCAGCGCTCGCGCGATTATTCCGAGGTCGCGCGGAAATTCCGTCCCGCCCATGCCGATCTCACCTACCACCTGAAATACGGCATCCGCGACTATCGCGGCGGTGGCCGGGCCTCGGCGCGGGAGACCGCCTGTCGGGTGGCCGCCGGCGCAGTGGCCCGGCGCGTGCTTGGCCCCGGCATCCGCATCCGCGGCGCGCTGGTCCAGCTCGGCCCGCACCGCATTGACCGCGCCCGCTGGGACTGGGACGAAATCGACCGCAACCCCTTCTTCTGCCCCGACCCGGTGGCGGCGCAGGCATGGGAGACGATCCTGGCCGAGATCCGCAAGCAGGGCTCCTCGCTCGGCGCGGTGATCGAGCTGGTCGCCGAGGGGGTACCGCCCGGCCTCGGCGCGCCGATCTACGGTAAGCTGGACGCCGATTTGGCGGCGGCGCTGATGTCGATCAACGCGGTGAAGGGGGTGGAGATCGGCGACGGCTTCGCCGCCGCGGCGCTGCGCGGGGAACAGAACGCCGACCCGCTGCGGATGGCGGGAGGCAAGGTGCAGTTCGGCGCCAACCACGCCGGCGGGATCCTGGGCGGCATCTCCTCGGGCCAGCCGATCGTGGCGCGATTCGCGGTCAAGCCCACCAGCTCCATCCTGACCCCGGTGCCCAGCGTGGATCAGGACGGGCAGGAGACCGAAGTGACCACCCGCGGCCGGCACGACCCCTGCGTGGGGATCCGCGCCGTGCCGGTGGGCGAGGCGATGCTGGCGCTGGTGCTGGCCGATCACCTGCTGCGCCACCGCGCGCAGAACCCGCACGCGCCGGAGGAGGCGCGGCTGCCGCGGAACTGATCCCCGCCGTCAGGGCGGGGCCAGCGGCGGCAGCGGCAGAATCCCTACCCCCAGCGCCTCCAGCCGCCCGTCGCGCAGCACCAGCGGCACCGAGATCGGCCCGTTCGGGCGCCCCTGCGAGACCAGCGACAGCACCGCCTTGGCCGCCAGCGCGTCGTCGTTGGTGATGGCCCCGTTCGCGGCCAGGGTGTCGAGCGCCGCGGCACCGTTCCAGAGGCGCAAGGTGGCGGTACCGGCCGGGCGCAGCGCCGCATCCAGCCGCAGCCGGGCGGTGAGGCTGGCGCGCAGCCGGCCCCAGTGCAGCGCGAGCCGGGCAATCCGCAGCGCCCCGCCCCGGTGACGCCAGGCGGCGAGCCGCGCCGACAGGCTGCCGGTCCGCGGCCAGGTGCCGGCGAGCCGGCCGCGCAGAGCGAACGCGGCGATCTGCCGGCCGAGCGGCCAGCGGCGGGTACGCGGCAGCACCAGCCCCCGCGCGGAGAGGCGCAGCCGGTGCGCCGGGGTGGTGATCCGCGCGTCCAGCGCCGCCACCGCGAGGCCGGGCGCGGCGGTGCCGGGGTCGGTGCGCAGGCCGCGGAGGTGCAGCGTGGCCGCGGCCGGGCGGCCGGTCAGGGTGAGGCGGAATGCGGCATCCAACTCCGTCGCGTGCAGATGCAGCTCCGGCAGGCCGGGGAGGGACAGGCGCTGCGGGCCCTCGGCCCGCGCGATCAGCCGCGGCGGCAGCAGCGGCGGGACGGTGAGCACCAGCCGCCCGGCCCGCCAGCGCGCCCGCGTCGGCCCCAACGGCACAAAGACCCGCCAGCGCGGCAGGATCAGGCGGGCGGCGAGCGGAAACCCGGCCCGCTCCGGCGCGGCGTGGGCGATGTGCCAGCCGTGGGCACGCTGCGCGGCCTCCCACGCCGCAAGCTGGCGGGCGAGGCGGGCGGTGGCCCAGGCCCACGCCAGCGCGTCGGCGGCGCCGAGCAGCAGCAGGACGCCGAGGAAGATGAGGATCAGCCGGCGCATGTCCCGCTCCGTGCCCGGGACGGGATGCCCCGGGACGGGCGGGTTAGGCGGCGGCCTGGGGCGCTGTCCAGCCCGGGGTCAGCCGGGGGCGGGGCAGGCCCTGGTGCCCATGTCGGCTGGCACCGAGATTTCCAGCAGTTCGAAATTCTCCGACGCCCCGGTTTCGTTATGCGGGGTATTGCCGGGGATGAACACGGAGTCGCCGGCGGTGAGGCGGACCTTGCGGTCGGCGAATTCGAGGTCGATCCAGCCCGACAGCAGATAGACGAACTGGCCCTGGCAAAGATGCACATGCCATCCGGTGGGGCGGGTCATGCCGTCACGCCCGGCGGTGATCTGCGCGCGCATCGCCCCGCCGCTGCCGGCGGTGACGCCGAGGTCACGGTAGGTGAAGAAGTCGCGGCGGCCGGGCACCATCACCGGGTCGGCGGCGGTGGAGACGGCGACGTGCGGGGCGCTCTGCGGCATGGGGGTGTCGGGCATGGGCTGGTTCCTCCAAGTGTGCTTGCCCCGCCGCGGCGGGGATCAGTTTGCCGCTGCTGCGGCGGGTCAATCCGCCGCCGCGGCCAGCCCGCCATGGGCGCGCACGGCGTCGGCGAAGGCGGCGAAGATGCGCCAGGAAAGCGCATCGGTCTCGAAATCGTATTCCGGGTGCCACTGGATGCCAACGGCGAAGCCGGGGGCGTCGGCAACCCGCACCGCCTCGATGGTGCCATCCGGGGCGGTGCCCTCGGCGACCAGGCGGGGGGCGAGGCGGTCGATGCCCTGGTTGTGCAGGGAGTTCACCGCGATCTCGGTGGTGCCGGCCAGGCGGTGCAGCCAGGAGCCGGGAACCACCCGCACCGCATGGGCCTTGCCGGTGCGCACCCGCGGGTTGGGCTGCATGGGCGTGGAGTGGTCGAACCGCCCCGGCAGGTCCTGCAACCGCTGGTGCAGGCTGCCGCCGAGGGCGACGTTGAGTTCCTGAAAGCCCCGGCAGATGGCCAGCACCGGCACCCCGCGCGCCACCGCGGCGCGGATCAGCGGCAGGGTGGCGGAATCGCGGGCCGGGTCCTCCGGCGTGCCCTCCGGGTGCGGGGGACCGCCGTAGAGGCTGGGCTGCACATTGGAGCGGCTGCCGGTGAGGATGATGCCGTCCAGCCGGTCCAGCAGGGTGGCGGCGTCGGCGGCGTGGCCGTTGGCCGGGATCAGCACCGGGACCCCGCCCACCACCTGGTCGGTGGCGCGGACGTAGGTGTCGGACGCGGCGTGGTTCGGCATTCCGAAAATGCCGAACTGTTTGGTGCAGCAGCTGATGCCGATGAGGGGTTTCACCTGATCCCACGTCCCGGTTGCCGGGCCCGGGATATGGGCCGGCTTTGCGTCGAAACCATGACGCCCACATCTTGCGCCCATTCCCGCCGGGAATGGAAGCCCGGCGATTCCCGAAGGGCGGGATCAGCCGGGGTGGAACAGGTGTTGGACGGCGTGGCCGGTGGCGCGGGCGGCGTGGCGGATGGCGTGGCCGGTGGCATGCGCGCCGTTGACGATGGCGCGCCCGGTTTCATGGGCGGCGGCGCGGAGTTCCTGCCCGGCGCGGTGCCAGGAATAGGCCTGGGCGGCCGGCGGGGCGGCGAGCAGCAGCGCGGCGGCGAACAGCGGAAGCAGGCGACGGGGCATGGCTTGGTGGCGGGTTGTTGAGCCAGGCTGTCAGGTGGGGGCGGCCGGCGCACGGCACAAGGCGGGGCGGCGGGTCACAACCCCGCGACAGCAGGGCGGTTTGCGGCGGGGGGCCGCGGTTCCTATGCTGGCGCCGGCATCGGTGGAGCGGATTACAATGCAGCAGGATACCGAGTTGTTCGCCACCATCCGCGCGCGGTTGTTCACCGCCGCGATCGGCGACGTGATGGATGCGGGCGGGCTGATCCGCCAGTTCCTGCCGCCGGAGATCCGCGCCCTGGACCCGGAGACGGTGCTGGTGGGGCGGGCGATGCCGGTGCTGGAGGCCGATTGCGCCGAGGAGAGGATCGCCAGCACCGGGGAACAGCACTCCTTCGGGCTGATGTTCCGCGCGCTGGATGAGCTGCGGGCGGGAGAGGTGTATGTCTGCACCGGAGCCTCGCCGCGCTACGCGCTGTGGGGCGGGCTGATGAGCACGCGGGCCCAGGCGCTGGGGGCGGCAGGGGCGGTGCTGGGCGGGTTCCATCGCGACACGCAGGAGATCCGCGCGATGGGGTTCCCGGTGTTTTCCGCAGGCAGCTACGCGCAGGATCAGCGGCTGCGGGGGCGGGTGATCGATTTCCGCTGCACGATCGAGTTCCCCAACGGCACGCGGGTGGCGCCGGGGGACGTGATCGTGGGCGATATCGACGGGGTGCTGGTGATCCCGAAGGATCACGTGGCGGATATCGTGCGCCAAGCGGTGGCGAAGGTGGAGGGGGAGGATGCGGTGCGCGGGATGATCCTGGGCGGAGAGAAGACCGCGGAGGTGTTCGCGAAGACGGGGATCATGTGAAGGGGTGGCACCACCGGGCTCAGCCCGCCGCCCCGAAGGAGCTGCCATGAAGATCGACGTGAAGGGGTTCCGCGTGCGGGAGGGCGAGGATGTCGTCCCGGACAAATGGCCGACCCGGGTCGATGCGGTCTATCGGTCGAAAGAGCACTATCGGGAGATTCTGGCGGATCATGTGGCGCGACTCAGCGCCCAGCAGCAGCTGCTCTATGCGTCCAACCGCCATGCCGTGCTGCTGATTTTCCAGGCGATGGACGCGGCCGGCAAGGACGGGGCGATCCGCCACGTGATGTCGGGGGTGAACCCGCAGGGCTGCCAGGTCTTCAGCTTCAAGCACCCGAGCCCGACGGAACTGCAGCACGATTTCCTCTGGCGCACGACGCGGAATTTGCCGGAGCGCGGACGGATCGGAATTTTCAACCGGTCCTATTACGAGGAAGTGCTGATCGTGCGGGTGCACCGCGACATCCTGCGCAACGAGGGGTTGCCGGACGGGGCGGAGGACGACAAGACGCTCTGGCGCGAGCGCTATCGGTCGATCCGGAATCTGGAGCGGCATCTGCATGTGAACGGTACCCGCATCGTCAAGTTCTTCCTCCATCTCTCGAAGGACGAGCAGCGCCGGCGTTTTCTGGCCCGCATCGACGAGCCGGAGAAGAACTGGAAATTCAGTGCGGCGGATATGCAGGAACGTAAGTTCTGGAAGCAGTACATGAAGGCGTATGGCGAATGTCTGGGTGCGACCAGCACCGACGAGTGCCCGTGGTATGTGGTGCCCGCCGATGACAAGGAGAATGCGCGGCTGATCGTGTCGCAGATCGTGCTTGATACGCTCGAGGGGCTGCGGATGGCGTATCCGGAGGTCTCCGAGGCGCGCCGCCGCGAGTTGCAGGAGATTCGGACGCAGTTGGAGAAATAGGGCGCGGGGGTCGATCGGCGCGGCCAGCTACACCCCGCCCGTCACATCGATCGTCACGCCCGACACGAAATCCGCATCCGCCGACGCCAGAAAGCAGATCACCCGCGCCTGATCGACCGCCTCGGCCACCCGGCGCAGCGGCGTGCGGGCGATCTCGGCGGCCCTGTCCTCCGGCGCGCGCTGGTTCCAGTGCGGGCGGATGCGCTCGGTCAGGGTCAGGCTCGGCGCGATCGCGTTCACCGTGATCCCATACGGCCCCAGCTCGGCCGCCAGCTTGCGGGTCAGCGCGATGATCCCGCCCTTGGCCGCCGCATAGGCCGCCGAACTCGCCGCCGACAACCCGCGCCCGGCGATCGAGGCCAGGTTCACAATCTTCCCCCGGCGCGCCCGCTTCATCAGCGGCACCACCTCATGGCAGAAATTGAACGTCCCATTGAGGTTGAAATCGATCAGCTTCTGCCATTCCGCCGCGGTCAGCTGGTCGATGCTGGCGGCCGGACGGGGGATGATGGTGCTGCCGCCGACCGCGTTGACCAGGATGTCGATGCCGCCATGGGCGCGGGCGGCAGCGGCCACCGTTCCGGCCACCGCCGCCGGGTCCAGCGCGTCGGCCAGCGCGCCATGGGCGGTGCCGCCGGCGTCGGTCAGCTCGCCGATCAGCGCTTCAAGCCGCTCGGCATGGTTGTCCACCGCCAGCAGGGTCGCGCCCTCGGCGGCCATGATGCGCGCGGTGGCGGCGCCGATGCCGTTCGCCGCGGCGGTCACCAGCGCCACCTTCTCGGCGAAACGGGCGGTCACGGCTCGCCCCGCGCCTCGGCGGCCAGCGCGGCGTCGAACGCGGCAAGCGTCTGCGCCACGTCGGCCTCGGTATGCGCCAGCGAGACGTAGAACTTGCTCTCTCCCTTCAGCACCCCGCCCTCGCGCAAGCGGCGGTTGACCCGCCGCGCGCGGTCGGCATCGGCGCGCAGCACGCCACGGTAATCCTGCGGGCGATCGGCGGCGAACACCACGTCGAACAGCGGCGGTTCACCCAGGATATGGCCGGGGATGGCGTGGCGGCGCAGGCTCGCCTCCATCCCTTCGATCAGCGCGTGGCCGGTGGCATAGACCTGCTCATAGGCCCCTGGGCGGCGCAGCACCGCAAGCGTGGCGAGACCGGCGGCGGCGGCTACCGGGTTGCCGGACAGAGTACCGATCTGGGTCAGGAAGCGGTCCACCCCGACGGCGTCGCGATCGAACAGGCGCATGATGGCGGCCCGCCCGGCGATCGCGGCCAGGGGAAAGCCGCCGCCGATGATCTTGCCCAGGGTGCAGATGTCGGGCGTCACCCCATAATGCGCCTGCGCGCCGCCGTAGGCGAGGCGAAAGCCGGTGACCACCTCGTCGAAGATCAACGGAATGCCGAGCTCGGCGGTGACCGCGCGCAGCCGCGCCAGGAAGCCGGGCGCCGGCGGGATCAGGCGCTGGAACGGCTCGAGGATGACGCCCCCGAGCTCGTCGGCACGGGCGCGGATCAGCGCCTCCGCGGCGTCGGCGTCGTTGAACGGCGCGATCAGCATCTCCTCGGCCGCGGAGGCGGGGATGCCGGGGGAATCCGGCACCGGGCGGGGGAAATTGGCCGGCCGGCGCGGCGCCAGCGACATCAGCGACCAGTCCGACATGCCGTGGTAGCCGCCCTCGAATTTCAGGATCTTGTCGCGTCCGCGGAAGGCGCGGGCGAGGCGCATGGCGTAGGCGTCGGCCTCGGTGCCGCTGCTGACGAAGCGCACCTGCTCGGCGCAGGCGACCGCGTCCACGATCTCGGCGGCGAGGCGGATGCCGGGTTCGCTGTTGGCGAAGAACGTGGTCCCGCGCGGCAGCTGCTCGCTGACCGCGGCCAGCACCTCGGGGTGGCCGTGACCGATGAACATCGGCCCCGAACCGAGCAGGAAATCCACGTATTCGTTGCCGGACACGTCGCGCACCCGCGCGCCCCGGCCCTCGGCGATGATGAGGTCGCCGGGGAGGTTGCCGAAGCTGCCGCCGGGTAGCACCCGGCGGGCGGTCTCCATCAGCGCGGTGGCGCGGTCGTTGGGGGGCAGGATGGTCATAAGCGGTCCCTCGGTGCGGGGGGGCAGGACAGCACCGGGGCGCGGGGATCGCAAGCGGTCAAGCGGTAGGGATGCGGCGGGGCGGAAATCGGCTACGCTGCCAGCCCTGCCACCCGGCCGGCCGGCCATACCAAGGGGAACCGCCCATGCAGACACTGCACCTCGGCGACGTCAGCATCGCCAGCATCATCGAACGCGACGGCCCCTGGCGTCGGCCGGAGGACATGTTCCCGGCCTACTCCGCCGAGCCGGGCCTCGCGCATCTGCGCGCGCTGCCGCCGGCGGTGTATGACGCCGCAACCAACCGGCTGGTCATGACCTACCAGACCTTCGTCATCCGCACGCCGCGGCACACCATCCTGGTCGATACCTGCACCGGCGAGGACAAGGGCTATCCGGCGCCGATGGATTTCCCCAAGCAGCCATGGCTGGACGGGTTCGCCGCCCTCGGGCTGCGGTTCACCGACATCGATTACGTGTTCTGCACCCATCTTCATATCGATCATTGCGGCTGGAACACCAGGCTGGTGAACGGGCGCTGGGTGCCCACCTTCCCCAACGCGAAATACGTCTTCCACAAGCGCGAATACGCGGCGTGGGAGGAGGCGACCGCCAAGGGCGCCAACCCGCCCGGCAATGTCTGGACCTACAACTGCCGCCCCATCGTGGAGGCGGGCCAGGCGCTGCTGGTCGATGACGATTTCACGCTGGACGATACCGTCTGGCTGACGCCGACGCCGGGCCACTCGCCCTGCCATTGCTGCGTGAACATCCGTGCCGGCGCGCGGCGTGCGGTGGTGACGGGGGACGCGATACACCACGCCCTGCAATGCCGGGAACCCGACTGGTCCACCGTGTTCGACTGGGACGCGAAACAGGCCGCCGCCTCCCGCCGGAGCTTCCTCGCCTCGGTGGCCGACACCGACACGCTGATCCTGCCGATCCATTTTCCGGCCCCGACCGCCGGGCGAATCGGGGCCGACGGGACGCGGTTCCACTACCGGTTCGGTCCTGGATGAGCTACGCGCCGAGCAGCTGCCCGCCATCGACCACGATGGTCTGGCCGGTCACCCAGGCGGCGAGCGGTGAGGCGAGGAACAGCGCCACGTTCGCCACCTCCTCCGGCCGTCCCATGCGGCCGAACGGGATCGAGCGCAGGGTGCGCTGGTAAAGCTCCGGCGCCTCGCTGCGCCGGCGCTCCCACAGCCCGCCCGGGAACTCGATCGAGCCGGGAGCGATCGCGTTCACCCGCACCTGATCGCGCGCGTAGAGCGCGGCCTGGGTGCCGGTGTAATGGATCACCGCCGCCTTGATCGCGCCGTACGGCGGCTGCCGCCCGGCCGGGCGCAGCGCGGAGATGGAGCTGGTGGAAATGATGCAGCCGCGGCTTTGTTTCAGAAACGGCAGGGCGGCGTGGCTGGCGTGGACCACCGCCATCATGTCGATCGCCAAACTGGCGGCCCAGCTTTCCGCGGTATCGGCGTTGCCGAAGGCGGAGGCGTTGTTGACCAGCACGTCGATCCCGCCCAGCGCCGCCGCGGCGTCCTGGATATAGGCGCCGATCGCGGCGGCATCGGCCAGATCGCAGGGGGCGCCGTGGACGGTGCCGCCATGGGCGCCGAGGCTGGCGCGGGCAGCGGCGATACCGGCCTCCCCGCGCGCGCAGATGGAGACCGCCCCGCCGGCGGCGGCGAAGCCGTCGGCGATGGCAAGGCCGATCCCGCGCGAACCGCCGCAGACGATCATGCGTTTGCCGGTGAAATCGAAGCCCATACTTCCTCTCCCTGGTGATGCCGGGCGAGGGTGCCGGGGCGGGCGGCGGCGGGCAAGCCCCGGCTTGACGGAAGGGCTGGGGCGGCGCGAGGCTGGGTGCGCTTTCGGGAGAAACGTCATGCCGCTCACCCTGCGCCCGCTGCACCCTTTGTTCGCCGCCGAGGCCACCGGCGTCGCGCTGGCCGAGCCGCTGGATGACGCCGGCCTGGCGGAGATCGTGGCCGCGCTGGACCGTTTCGCGGTGCTGGTGTTCCCCGGCCAGGACCTCACCGACGCGCAGCAGATCGCCTTCAGCGAGCGGCTCGGTCCGCTCGAGACCACGGTGAAGGCGTTCCGGCCGGATCATCGCGCGCGGCTCGATCTGCATCTGTCGGATGTCTCGAATCTTGACGAGAACAACCGCGTGCTGGCGGCCGACGACCGGCGGCGGATGAACGGGCTCGGCAACCGGCTCTGGCACACCGACAGCTCCTTCAAGGCGATCCCGGCCCGCTATTCGCTGCTGTCGGCGCGCGTCATTCCCGATGCCGGCGGGGAGACCGAGTTCGCCGATCTGCGCGCCGCATGGGATGCGCTGGATGCGGACACGCAGGCGCGCATCGCCCCGCTGGTGGCGGAACACTCGCTGCTGACCTCGCGCGCGACCATCGGCTTCACCGATTTCTCGCCCGAGGAGGTGGCGCGGCTGCAACCGGTGCCGCAGCGTCTGGTGCGGACCCATCCCGGGTCCGGGCGGCGGAGTTTGTATCTCGCCTCCCATGCCGGTTCGATCCGCGGGATGCCGCTGCCGGAGGCGCGGATGCTGCTGCTGGAGCTGATGGAACACGCGACGCAACGGCAGTTCATCTATACCCATCGCTGGCGGCGGCATGATCTGGTGATCTGGGACGATCGCTGCACGCTGCACCGGGCGCGGCCCTACGATATGCGCCAGCCCAGGGATATGCGCCGGACTACGGTCTCCGACCAGGTTTCGAGCCTGGAGCAGGCGGCGTAGCGCGGTCCAGCGCCAGGACGTCGAAGCGAGGTCCCGCGAGGTTCCCCACCGGGCGCCAGCGCGGGGGGGCGTAGGCGGCGCGCAGCCGGGGCAGCAGGGCGCGGCAGGCGCGATCGGCGGCGATCAGCGCCAGCACCAGGCGCCGGGCGCGCGGTGCCCGGGGCGGCGTGGCCACCACCCGCACGCGCAGCCGGGGCGGCGCTTCCAGCAGGAACGGGCCGACCACGCCCACCCCGTCATTGCCGCGCGGGATCAGGACCAGCCCGCGGCGCCCGGCGAGGCGGGCGGCGGCGGCGGCGGCGGCGCGGGCTGGCTGCATGGTGCGGGGCTGGGTGAGCAGCCCGGCCAGCGCCAGGGCCTGCACCAGCGCCACCGCGGCGCCCAGCGTCACTCCGGCCCGGCGCGGCAGGGTGGCGAGCGCTCCGGCCAGCAGCAGCCCCAGGAACGGGGTGGCGAAGCAGAGGTAGCGCAGCTCGATGGGCGTGGAATCGAAGACCAGCCCGAGCGCGATCAGCCCGACCGGCGGAGCCAGCGCGGCGGCGGTCAGGACCGCGCGGGGCCCCGGGGCGCCGATCCGGCGCCAGCACGCCACGATCAGCCCGGCCAGCGCCGCCAGCGCCAGGGCCAGGATCGCCCCCAGTGCCAGCCGCGCGCCTCCCGCCGGGACGTAGAGCGGCAGCCCGCCGAACAGCGCCCCGGCCGCGTCCCGCCCCAGCCGCGCCAGCGCCGGGAGCAGCCGGAACGGGGGAAACTGCCCGTTGCGGCTCTCGCGCTGGGCGAGGAAGAACCACAGTCCCGGCGGCAGGAACGGGAGCATCCCGCCCAGCACAAGCAGCGCGCGGCGCCACTGCCCGCGCGCGGCGAGGGCTGCCATCACCGCCGCGGCCGGGAACGCGGCCAGGTAGTTGGTAAAGCACGCCGCCCCCAGCAGCAGGCCGGCCGCGACGGGGCGGCGCCGCAGCGCCAGCCAGACGCCGGCGAGCAGCAGCGCCTCGGCCAGCGCGAAGTCGCGCGCGATGGCGCCGGTATAGGCGAAGCCGTAGCAGCCGAGGGTGAATCCGATCGCCGGCACCGCCGGGATGGCGGCGGCCCGGGCCAGCGCGCCGACCAGCGCCAGCGCCGTCAGCGCCGCCAGCACCGAGAGCAGGCGGGCGACGAGCAACCCCGGCCCGAGGCCGAGGCGCCAGGCCGCGAGGGCCCAGAAATAGAGCGGCGGGTGGACGTCGGTGGCGCGCAGCGCCCAGGCGATGGCCACCGGGCCGGCGTGGCGGGCGATGACGCGGCGGATCAGCTCGGCGCGGAAGGGGCGATCGGGCCAGGCCGGGCGGGGGGTGCCGGAGGTGAGGAACAGGCTGTACGCCTCGTCATACTCGGCCCCGCGCAGGCGGGCGGCGCCGAGCAGGACCAGGGCGGCGAGCAGCAGCATGGCGGCTTCCGCCCATCGCCTGCGGGCGAGTGGAGGAGAGAGCGGATCGGTGACGGACACCGGCTGAGCTTGGCGGGGAAGCGTTGAGAATGGATTATCGGCCGAGAGCCGAAGGAGTCCGCCATGTCCGACCCGATCGCACCCCTTCTCGACGGCCTGCGCGGCGCCCTCGGCCCCGCCGCGGTGCTGACCGATCCGGCCGATACCGCGTCCTATGTGCGCGACTGGCGCGGCCTCTATCAGGGCGCGACGCCGGCGGTGATCCGCCCCGCCGATGCGGCCGGTGTCGCCGAGACGGTGCGGCGCTGCGTCGCCGCGGGGGTGGCGATCGTGCCGCAAGGGGGCAACACCTCGATGGTGGGCGGCGCCACGCCCGACGAGAGCGGGCGGCAGATCGTGCTCAGCCTGGCCCGGCTCAACCGGGTGCGTGCGGTCGATCCGCGCGACCTGACGATGACGGTGGAGGCCGGGGTCACCCTGAAGGCGGCGCAGGAGGCGGCGGCCGAGGCCGGGTGCCTGCTGGGGCTGTCGATCTCTTCGGAAGGCTCGGCGCAGATCGGCGGTGTGCTGGCCACCAATGCCGGCGGCAACAACACGGTGCGCTTCGGCAACGCGCGCGACCTGGTGCTGGGGCTGGAAGCGGTGCTGCCGGACGGGGCGCTGTGGAGCGGGCTGCGCCGGCTGCGCAAGGACAACACCGGCTACGCGCTGCGCCAGCTGCTGGTGGGGGCGGAGGGCACGCTCGGCATCATCACCGCCGCGGTGCTGAAGCTGGCCCCGCGCCCGCGTGAGGTGGCGGTGGCGCTGTGCGCCGCGGCCTCGGTGGAGGCGGCGCTGGCGCTGTTCGGGCGGTTCCAGGCGCATGACCCGGGCGCGGTGATGGCGTTCGAATACATGTCGGGCGCCGGGATGGGCTTCGTGCTGCGGCACATCCCGGGGGCGGTGCTGCCGCTGGCCGCCCCGGCCGATCATTACGTGCTGGTCGAGCTCGCCTCCCCGCGCGCGGATGCCGGGTTGCGGGCGGGGATGGAGCGGGTTCTGGAGGCGGCGCTGGAAGCGGGCGAGATCACCGACGCGGCGCTGGCGGAATCGGAGGCGCAGCGGGCGGCAATCTGGAAGTTACGGGAAGAACATTCCGAGGCGCAGAAGCGCGAGGGGGCGTCGGTGAAGAACGACGTCTCGGTGCCGGTCTCGGCGGTGCCGGCCTTCATCGCCGAGGCCACGGCGGCCTGCGCGGCGCTGATCCCCGGCGTGCGCGCGGTGCCGTTCGGGCACATGGGCGACGGCAACATCCATTTCAACCTGGAACAACCCGCCGGGGCCGACGGCGCGGCGTTCCTGGCCCAGGATCACGCGATCATGGATGCCGTCAACGCGGTGGTGCGCCGCTTCGACGGCAGCTTCTCGGCCGAGCACGGGGTCGGACGGCTCAAGCCCTACATGATGCCGGAGTGGCGCGGCGGGGCGGAACTGGCGGCGATGCGGGCGATCAAGGCGGCGCTGGACCCGAAAGGGCTGATGAACCCGGGCAAGGTGCTGCCGTAGCGGTCAACGGAACCGCACCCGCAACCCGACGAACCCGCCGATCGGGGCGGCGACGCTGTAGCTGCGCGGGTTGGTGAGATCCGGCGCCTGCGCCACCGCGACGCTGCCGAGCTGGGTATAGCTGCCGTAGGTGTAGTAGCGCTGATCGGTCAGGTTCTCCACGCTGCCGAACAGCTCCACCGTCGGCGTGATCCGGTAGCGGCCGATCAGGTTCAGCACCACGTAGCCAGGTAGCGGCTTGTCCAGATTCGCCGCGTCGCCGTAGAGATAGCTCGGGCCGACCGCGAGCGCCGAGAGGCCGATGCTGAGTTTGTCGGTGGCCTGCCAGTCGAAGCCGATCCGCAACGTATCGGCGGCGATCCCGGGCAGGCGGTCGCCCGGCAGCACGGTGATGTTGCCGGCCGCGTCGGCATAGGGATTGCCGCCGGCGGCCTCGACGAACCCGTTCTGGTAGCTCGCCAGCACATGCGAATAGAGCAGCCAGGCGCGCAGCCGCCCGGTATCCAGATGCAGGCCGAGATCGACCCCCTCGCGCAGTACCTGGCCGATATTGGCGAAATAGGCCCGCCCCAGGGTGGGGCTGGTGATGAACGCGATGTCGTCGGAGAGCATGGTGCGATAGACGTCGAAATCGTAGCGCAGGCTGGTCCCGTGCGGCAGCAGCGCCTCGCCGGCGAGACCCGCTTCCCACCGGTGCGCCACCACCTGCTTGAGCGAGGGATCGGCGACAAAGAAATTGGCGAGGCTGCACGCATTGGTCGGGCCGGCGCAGGAAAGTTCGGCCGGCGTGGGCGCGCGGTTGGCCTCGGAATAGCCGGCATAGATGCGCAGGAGCGGCGTCAGCTGGTAGCTGGCGCCCAACGCCGGGTTGAGGTGCAGGAAGCTGTGATACCCGCTGAGATCGCCGCCGCCGCGGTCGGTCATGTCCACCACCGCGAGATTGGCCCGCACCGAGGCGGAGACCGCGAGCCGGTGCGTCAGGTGGATGGTGTCGGCGAGATACGCCCCCCAGGCGGCGGTATCGACCGCGACCGAGACCGGGATATTCGTCCCCGGCTCGTCGATCAGAACCCCGGGGCCGACGAACACCCGCGAGAGCGGCGTGATGCCGCCGATCAGGGAAGACCCCTGAAAACCGGTCTCGGCGCCGTCGAAATCGAACCCGGCGACCAGCCGGTTGCGCCGGCCCCACGGCGCGCGCCGGTCGGTCAGGATCAGGTTGGCGCCATAGCCGTTGGTAACCGTGGTCTGGCGGTCGAGTTCGGAATAATAGGACCCGACGCCGAAAGCGGGGATGGTGGCGCCGCCGGCTGTGGTGCTGGGCGGACCGATGCCGCCATCCTGGCACAGCAGGGACGGGTCGGCCGCGCAGGGCAGGTCGTTGGGCGCGTTGCCGTTGGCGACGCGCTGATGGAAATAGTCGTAATAGGCGGCGGCGTGCAGCGTGTCGTGGCTGCCCATCGCGCGGTCGAGCCGGGCCGACAGGCGGGCGTATTGGTTGCCGATGAAATTCGGGGCCGTGTACTGCGCCGCCGGGTCGGCCGCGATCAGCTGCACCGGCGCGGTGCCCGGCCCGTTCAGCGCGGCGTGGCCGGCGATCAGGCTGAGGTGGAACCTGGTGCCGGGCAGGTGGGCGGCGAGATCCCCGTAGAAATCCTGAATGTCGGAGGATTGGTCGTCGCGCCAGCCGGCCTCGTGACGCACCGAGGCGGCGCCATACACCGCCCAGTTGCCGGCGCGGCGGCCGTATTCGGTCTCGGCGTCCACCCGCCCGAACGAGCCGCCGGAGAGTTCCGCCACGCCGCCCGCATAGCCGAACCCGTCCTTCATCCGCACCACCAGCGCGCCGCCCAGCGCGTTGAGGCCGAAGGCGGGATTGGCGTCCTCCACCGTGATCCCCGCGATTGCCATCGGCGCCAGCAACTCCCAGTCCAGCGTGTCGCCGAACGCTTGGTTGAAGCGCAAGCCGTTCACATACACCGCCAGCCCTTGCGGCGTGCCCTGCAACGAGGACAGATCGAACCCGTGATAGACCAGGTTCGGCTGATACGGGTTGCCCGCCGCGTTCTGCAGGCTGACCCCGGCGGCCTGCTGGTTGAGCGCGGCGAGCGGATCGGGGGTGCCGTCGGGCGCCAGCGAATCGCCGGTCAGGGTCTGGCTGGCGGCGGGGGCGGCGGCGATATCCACCCCCGAGGTCATCGGCGGCGCGGCGGAGACCTCGATCGGCGGCGGGGGCTTCGCGGCGCGCGCGGACGCTGCCGGCAACACCGCCAGCGCCAGCGCCAGCCTTGCCGCGCCTGTCCTGGCCCGCACCCGCGCCTCCCGTATCCACCATTCCCTGCGGGTCAGGGTGCGGCCGGACGGTCGGGAAGGCAACCGGCTTGCCCGGGCAGACCGGGGCGCTATGACGGGTGTGCATCGTCCGGGACGCCGCCATGACCGAAGCCACCCGCCTTGCCGTCGATATCGGCGGCACCTTCACCGATCTCGCGCTGGAGACCGCGGCCGGGACGCTGCACACTGCCAAGTTGCTGACCACGCCCGAGGCGCCGGAACGGGCGGTGCTGGAGGGGCTCGCCCGCATCACCGAAGCCGCCGGGGTGGCGCCGGGGGCGATCGGGCTGGTGATCCACGGCACCACCCTGGCCACCAACGCCATCATCGAGCGCAAGGGCGCGCGCACCGCGCTGCTGACCACCGAGGGGTTCCGCGACGTGCTGGCGATGGGCAACGAGAGCCGCTACGACCAATACGACCTCGACATCGTGCTGCCCGAGCCGCTGGTGCCGCGGCATCTCCGCCTGCCGGTGCCGGAACGCCTGGACAACGAGGGCAAGGTGCTTCGCCCGCTGGACGAGGCGGCGCTGGGCGGGGCGATCGCCACCCTGCGCGCCGAGGCGGTGGAGGCCGTCGCGGTGGGCTACCTGCACGGGTTTGTCAACCCGGTGCATGAGCGGCGCACGGCGGAGATTCTGGCCGAGGCGCTGCCCGGGGTTCCGGTCTCGCTGGCATCCGAGGTCTCGCCCGAGATGCGCGAGTGGGAGCGCTTCTCCACCACCGTTGCCAACGCCTATGTGCAGCCGCTGATGGCGCGTTATCTGCGCCGGCTGGAGGCCGGGCTGCGCGCGCGCGGCGTGACCGCGCCGCTGTTCCTGATGCTGTCGGGCGGCGGGCTGGCGACGCTCGAGACCGCCTGCCGGTTCCCGATCCGGCTGGTGGAATCGGGTCCCGCGGGCGGCGCGATCTTCGCCGCCGGCATCGCCCGCGCCGCCGGGCTCGAGCAGGTGGTTTCCTTCGACATGGGCGGTACCACCGCCAAGATCTGCCTGATCGACCGCGGCGCCCCGCAGACCGCGCGCAGCTTCGAGGTGGCGCGGGTCGGGCGGTTCCGCAAGGGATCGGGGTTGCCGCTCAGGATTCCGGTGATCGAGATGGTCGAGATCGGCGCCGGCGGCGGCTCGCTGGCGCGGGTGGACGCGATGGGGCGGATCGCGGTGGGGCCGGACAGCGCCGGCGCCGACCCGGGACCCGCCTGCTACGGCCGCGGCGGCACCCGCCCGGCGGTGACCGATGCCAATCTGCTGCTGGGGCGCTACGAGGCGGAGCGCTTCGCCGGCGGTTCGCTGCGGCTGGACATCGCGGCGGCGCGGGCGGCGCTGGCCGGCGCGGTGGGCGAACCGCTCGGCCTCAGCCCGGAGCTCGCCGCGCTCGGCGTGGTGGAGATGGTCGATGAGAACATGGCCAACGCGGCGCGGGTTCACGCGGTGGAAGCCGGGGCCGACCTGGCCGGGCGCAGCCTGATCGCCTTCGGCGGCGGCGGGCCGGTCCATGCGGCGCGGATCG
>JBMFXF010000012.1:0-25743 GCA_049964515.1 Acetobacteraceae bacterium
GCGTGGTGCGCGACAACCGCCCGGTGTGGGTGGCACGGGTGCCGATCCCGGATCTGGGGCCGAAGGACGTGCCGTCGGATCTCAGGTGGAAGTGCAAGGGGTGGTGGTGAACCCCGACGCCTGTCCATAATGTTGCGATATCGGAATAATAATCGCCCTCCGCCCGATCTTGCGCCCCACGCCGATCCGGCCCATGTCGGCGCCCATGCTGGACCCTTCCACCCAGGAGGCGATCGCCGCCGCCGACCAGGCCGCCCGCATCTGGCGCTACCCCGCGACCGGCAGCGGCCCCGAGTTCCACGCCACCATGCTGGCGCGGATGCTCCTCGACACCTTCAACCCCTACAAACCCTCGGTGATCGACTGGCCCCGGCTCGACGAGGACGCCCGCGCCCGCCTGATCGCCCTGCCGATCTGGGACATCGCCGTCCAGACCGAGGGCCGCGCCCGCCTGCGCATCCTCAGCTACGCCCGCCGCGTCACCCAGCCCGTGCTGCGCGAGGCCTTCGAGCTGATGGCCTTCGAGGAAGGCCGCCATAAGGAAGTGCTCTCCAACCTGGTCCAGGCCTACGGCATCACCCTCGACCCCGAACCCACCTATGTCGAGCCCAAGGACCCCGAATGGGGCTTCCTGGTCACCGGCTATTCCGAGTGCATCGACAGCTTCTTCGCCTTCGGCCTGTTCGCGCTCGCCCGCCGCTCCGGCTTCTTCCCGCCCGAACTGGTCGAGACCTTCGAGCCGGTGATCCAGGAGGAAGGCCGCCACATCCTGTTCTTCATGAACTGGGTGGACTGGCACAAGCGCACCATGCCGCTGTGGCGCCGCCCCTGGTTCGCCCTCAAGACCGCCCTGGTCTGGGCCTATCTGATCCGCGAGCGGATCGGCCTCGCCCGCGATGTCAGCGCCGGCGAGAAGGAGAATGCCAATTTCACCGTCGAGGGCGCCGCCGCGGTCGGCGGCGAGATCGACACCGCCGCGCTGATGGCGCTCTGTCTCTCGGAAAACGACCGTCGCCTGTCCGGCTACGACCCGCGCCTGCGCCCGCCCACCACCGTGCCACGGCTGGTGCGGCTCGCGCTGCCGGTGCTGCGCCGGTTCGGCCGCCGGAAGCCGCCGGCGTGAGGCCGCCCCCGACAGAGCCACGCCCGGAATGGGGCTGACCCCCACCCGACGCCTTTATGCCGCCCGCGCCGTCATCAGCCTGGGCCAGGGGGCGATGGGGGTGGATTTCGCGCTCTATGCCCGCTCGCTCGGCTGGTCGCCGGGGTTTCTCGGCGCCGTGGTGGGCGGAGGCATCCTGCTCGGCGGGCTGTTGACCGCCGGTGCGGGGCCGCTGTCGGACCGGTTCGGCCGCCGGCCGTTCCTGCTGGCCTATCTGACGCTGGTGGCGCTGGCCGCGCTCGGCGCCACCCTGTCCGCGCGGGTCGCGGTGGTGGCCGCCGCCGCCATCATCGCCGGGTTCGGCCGCGGCGCGGTGGGCGTGCCGGGCCTCTACGGCGCGGTGCAACAGGCCTGGCTGGCCGACACGCTCGAGGCCGCCTCCCCCGGCGCCGCCATCGGCCGCGGCTTCGCGCGCAACACCGCGATCGGTTTCTTCGCCACCGCCGCCGGCACCTTCATCGGCGGCCTGCCGCCGGTATGGCACCATCTGCTGCCGGGCGCGCTCGCCTACCGGCCGTTGTTCGGTTTCGCCGCCCTCACCACCCTGCTCTCGCTCCTGCTGCTGGCCGGCGTTCCGGAACCGCCCCGTCCCGCGGCCGCCTCCATCCCCGAACCCCGGACCGACCGCATCCACGCAAGCGAGAACCGGCTGCTGTGGCAGCTGGCCGGCATCAACGCGCTCAACGGCGTGGGCATCGGGCTGACCGCGCCGCTGCTGTCGTGGTGGCTGGCGCAGCGGTTCGGCGTCGGCCCCGGGCAGATCAGCCCGGCGATCGGCTTCGTGCTGCTGGCCTCGGGGCTGGTCGCGCTGGCGGCCGGGCGGCTCGGTGCCCGCTACGGGCTGGTGCGGGTGGTGGTGGCGATGCGCGGGGCCGGGCTCGGCCTGCAGGTGGCGATGCCGTTCGCGCCCGCGTTCGGCTGGGCGATCGCCGCCTATGCGGTGCGCACCGTGCTCAACCGCGGCACCGTCGGGCAGCGCCAGGCGCTGGTGATGGGGGCGGTGCGCGGGCATCGGCGCGGGTTGGCGGCCAGCGTCAGCGGGGTCTCGGTGCAGCTGCCGCGCGCGCTGGGGCCGTGGCTGGCGGGGCTGATGTTCGGGGCCGGCTGGCTCGCCGGTCCGTTCCTGCTCGCCGCCGCGTTCCAGGGGGTGTATCTGCTGCTCTACCGGCGGGTGTTCGCTGGGGTCGAGCGCCCGGCCCAACCGTCCGGCCCATGACCGGGCCGCATGGCCGCCCGGCGTCCGCCGCCGCTGCGCCCCCGTCTGCCCGCCGCTACGCTTTACGGCCCCGATCAGGACCCGCCGCGCCGTGAGCCAGGCCGTCACCGCCCGCCCCGCCACCACCGCGTTCCCGGTCCTCGGCGCGATCAGCTTCTGTCACCTGCTCAACGACATGATGCAGTCGCTGCTGCCGGCGATCTATCCGATGCTGAAAGGCGGGTTCCACCTGGATTTCGCGCAGATCGGGCTGCTGACCCTGACCTATCAGACCACCGCGTCGCTGTTCCAGCCGCTGGTGGGGCATTTCACCGATCGTCGGCCGATGCCGTTCTCGTTGCCCTTCGGCATGAGCTTCACCCTGTGCGGGCTGCTCGCGCTGGCGGTGGCGCCGAGCTACGCGGCGCTGCTGGGCGGCGCCGCGCTGCTGGGCGTGGGGTCCTCCATCTTTCACCCGGAATCCTCGCGCATCGCCCGGCTCGCCTCCGGCGGGCGGCACGGGCTGGCGCAATCGCTGTTCCAGGTCGGCGGCACCTTCGGTCAGGCGCTGGGGCCGCTGCTGGCGGCCTTCGTCATCCTGCCGCGCGGCCAGGGGAGTCTCGCCTGGTTCGCGCTGGTGGCGCTGGGCGGGATCGGGATTCTCAGCCTGCTCGGGCAATGGTACCGCACCCGCGGGCGGGCCCGCACGCCGGCGCGCGCCGCCGTCGCCGCGCCGCTGCCGCCCGGGCGGGTGCGGCGCGCGGTGGCGGTGCTGCTGGCGCTGATGTTCTCCAAGTTCTTCTATCTCGCCAGCATCAACAGCTATTACATCTTCTACCTGTCCGATCATTTCGGGCTGAGCACGCGCCAGGGCCAGCTGTCTCTGTTCGTGTTCCTGGCCGCCGCCGCGGCAGGCACCGTGATCGGCGGCCCGATCGGGGACCGGTTCGGCCGACGGCGAGTGATCTGGGGCTCCATCCTGGGCGTACTGCCGTTCACCCTGGCGCTGCCCTATGCCGATCTGCCGGCCACCATCGGCCTCAGCGTGGCGATCGGGCTGGTGCTGTCCTCGGCGTTCTCGGCGATCGTGGTCTATGCGCAGGAGCTGATGCCGGGACGGGTCGGCATGGTCTCGGGCATGTTCTTCGGCTTCGCCTTCGGCATGGCCGGGGTGGGGGCGGCGGTGCTGGGCGTGCTGGCGGACTGGACCAGCATCGAGTTCGTCTATCGGGTCTGCGCGTTCCTGCCCGCGATCGGGATGCTGGCGATGCTGCTGCCGGACGTGGAGCGCCGCCGGCTTACCGCCACCGCCTGAGCCAGAGCAGCCCGGGTTCCAGGCGCTGGCCCAGCCGGCCGCGCCAGCGCAGGAAGCGACGGACGATCGCGCCCGGGCCGAGCCGCGCGCGCGCCAGCCGGACCGCCGCCGCCCGGCGCCACGGGTCGGTGCGGGCCAGCAGCCCGGCGCGCCAGCGCAGCGCCGCGTCGTGGGCGCGGGCGAACCAGCGCACCCGCAGCAACGCCGGTTCGCAGGCGTGATAGATCCAGACCAGAACGATGGTGGCGAGCCCCTTGCCCAGCACGGCCATCAGCCCGGCCGCCAGCAGATGCCCGCGTGCCAGCAGGACCGCCGCCCAGAGTTCCGAGGCGTGGCTGAACACTTCCGGCACCAGGAACACCGGCAGCGCGGCCAGCGGCGGGAGCAGGCCGAGCCAGGCCTGCGCCGCCTGTACCAGCGCCACCGCGCCGAGGCCGCGCAGCAGCGCCCGCGCCCCGGCCCACAGCACATGCTCGGTGAGGACATAGAGCAACGCCGGGATGAACAGCAGCATATCGAGGCTGCGGGCGATCCCCCTGGCGTAGCGGCGGCGAGCGGTTCTGGTCACCGGGCGATCCTACGCCCGCCGGAGCGGCGGACAAGCGGTCATTGCGGGTTGCGGCGGTCCTGCGATGGGGCGGGGTGCGGCTGCGGGGGAGGCGCGGGGGGCGGGTGATAGGCCGGCGGCGGCGGGCGATAGGCGGCCGGCGGCGGCCGGTAGGTCGGCTCGGGCGGATGATAGGTCGGTTGCGGCGGGCGATAGGCGGCCGGCGGCGGTCGGTAGGCCGGTTGCGGTGGGTGATAGGCCGGTTGCGGCGGGCGATAGGCCGGTTGCGGCGGGCGATAGGCGGCCGGCGGCGGTCGGTAGGCCGGCTGGGGCGGGTGATAGGCCGGTTGCGGCGGGCGATAGGCGGCCGGCGGCGGCCGGTAGGCCGGCTGGGGCGGATGATAGGCCGGTTGCGGCGGGCGAGAGACGGCCGGCGGGGGCCGGTAGGCCGGCGGCGGCGGGTGGTACCCTCCGCCCGGCGCCCGTGGCGAAATCACCCGAGGCTGCGGACGCGCCGGCGTCGCCACCCGCGGTGGCGGCGGTGGCAACGGGTGTGGCAGGGTCCCCGCTCCGGGAGCCACGCCTCGGGGCGCCGCGCCGGGTCCGCGCAGCGGCGGCGGCGCGGCGAATCGTGGCGTGGTGGCGCGCGGGGCGGGCAGCGCCCGTGCGGGCGGAGTCTGCCCGCGCGGCGGCCCGGCCGGAGAAATGACCTGCGGCAGCGCGCGCCCCGGCCTCGGGGCCGGCCGCGGCGTCGCGCCGGGGTGCGGACCCGGCGGCGCCAGCGCGGGGCGTCCGGCCAGCACGGCCCGCGGGGCCGGTCGCGCTCCCGGGCGCACCGGCGCCGGGCGCAGCGCCGGCGGCAATTGCCGCGCGAGGGCCGGTGGCAGCGGGCGCAGCCCCTGCTGGCGGGCGACGGCCGGGGTCACCCCCTGCGTGCTCGCCGCCGGCGGCACCGGGGCGCGCCCCGGCACCGGCCGCCCGGCCGCCAGCAGCCGCGCCGGCACCGGCCGGGCCAGCCCGGCCACCGGCCGCGAGGCCACCAGCGCCGCCGCCGGCACCATCGTCGCCGCCCCCCGGTTGGCGAATCGATTGATGACGATCCGGTTCTCGGTCACGTTGGTGATGGTGGTGACGTTGCGGACATCGCGCTCGTTCACCGCCCGGATCCAGCGCGGGCTGGCCCGGAAATACGGATGGTACGGCTCGAACGGCGCCAGCGGGACCCAGCCGACCTGACTGCCGAGCAGCGCCCCGGCGGTGAAGCCGGCGGCGAAACCGCCCCCGCCCACGGTGAAGAACGTCACCAGCGCCGGCGCATAGACCGGCTCCGGCGGCCCCGCGGCGACCACCACCGGGCCGGGCACCCAGGCCCAGCGGGGCCCGATCCGCGCCCAGCGCCCGTAGTGGAACGGGGCGAACCCCCAGGGATCGTCATCGATCCAGGTCCAGCCCCAGGGCGCGATATAGGCCCAATGCCCGTCCCGATACGGCACCCAGCCCAGCGGAACCCGCGGATACCAGACCGGACCATAGGCGGGCGTCGTCGCCCATTGCCCGTATTGCCCGAGATCCTCACCGCCCGGCATGGCCGCCACCAGCGGCGGCGGCGGCGGGACGGCGCGGGCGACGGGCAGCATCCGCTCGGCGAAGCGGTCATGCAGCGCCGGGGTCACCCGCACCCGGAACCGCTCGGTGCCGGTGATGACGGCGCTCTGCCCCGCGCGCAGGGTGAGCGCGGCTGGCCCCGACAACACCGCCGCCCCCTGATAGACGTTGACCAGGCTCGGTGCAGTGGTGGTGCCGGCGGCGATCTCGTACCGGCCCGGGGTGGCGATGGTCACCGTCCCGCGCGGGGTCACCAGCTGATAGGTCTCGCCGGGGTCGAGCGCGCGCGCATGCAGCACCACCTCGCCCTCGGGAAGGGTTGCAATCAGGCGGTTGGTACCCAGATGGTTGAGATCAAGCTCAGTCCCGCCGGCCAGGTCGATGCTGGTGGCCGAGACCTGGAGTCCGGCCTCGGCGCCGGCCGGGGCCCACAGCGCATCGCCGGTGGTCAGCGGATAGTTGCGCACCGCCTGGTCCCACGCCGAGCCGCCGGCCGGCCGGAATGAAGCCTGGCCGGTGGTCCAGGCGATGCGCCCGACCCGGGTCGGGGGAGAGACCTCCTGTGCCGCCGCCGGCGTGGCGAGCAGCAGGGCGAGGATGGTGGCGATCAGCGCGCGCAGCGGCATGGCGTGTGGCCCTTGGGGACGGACGTGAGATGGGCGCCGAGCGTGGCGAAATCACGTCCGCGCTGGCCACCGATCCGCCACGACGGGTCGCCACCCTATACGTCATGCCCGACCAGGGAGAGGACCGATGCACCGATTTTTCCGGCCCCGTCATCTGCTGACCTTGCTGCTGCTCGGCGGCGCGCTGGCGCTGGGGGGCTGCGTCGCCTACCCGGCCGGCTATTATGGCGGCCCCGCCTATGGCTATGCCGGCCCGCCGGTGACGGTCGGGATCGGCGGGGGCTGGGGCTGGTGGGGGGGCTGGCACCATGACGACGACGATTGGGGCGGCTGGCGCGGCGGCTGGCACCGTTAGCCGGCCGGCTGCCGCCAGGGCTGGCGCGCGGGTCCCGTCCGCGTCAGGATCGCCGCGTCAGCAACCGGAGGAGACCGCCCATGCGCGCCGCTGTCCTGACCGCGCCGCACGCGCCGCTGTCCATCGAAACCGTCGAGATCGAGAAGCCGAAGCGGCGGGAGGTGCTGCTGCGCACCGCCTTCGCCGGTCTTTGCCATTCTGACCTGCATTTCATCGAGGGGCTGTATCCGTACCCGGTGCCCGCCGTGCTGGGCCACGAAGCCGCCGCGGTGGTGGAGGCGGTGGGCGAGGACGTGACCTATGTGAAGCCCGGCGATCACGTCATCACCTGCCTGTCGGTGTTCTGTGGCGAATGTCCGCAATGCATGACCGGCCATCCCAACCTCTGCGAGAATACCGAGGTGAAGCTGCTGCCGGGTGCCGCCCGCCGGCTGCGCTGGAAGGGCGAGGTGCTGAACCAGGCGTTCAACCTCTCCGCCTTCGCCGAGCAGATGCTGGTGCATGAGCACGCGGTGGTGAAGATCGATCCCGCCATTCCGCTCGATCGCGCCACCCTGGTGGGCTGCGGGGTGATGACCGGGGTGGGGGCGGTGTTCCATGCCGCCAAGGTGGAGCCGGGCAGCACAGTCGCCGTGATCGGCTGCGGGGGGATCGGGCTCTCCGCGGTCAACGGTGCGGCAATCGCCGGGGCGGAGCGGATCATCGCGATCGATACCGTCGCCTCGAAGCTGGAGCTGGCGCGGGCGATGGGCGCCACCGATACCATCAATGCGTCCAACGTCGATCCGGTGGAGGCGGTGAAGGAACTCACCGGCGGCGGCGTGCCTTATGCGTTCGAGGCGATCGGCGCCAAGGTCACCGCCGAGCAATCCTTCGCCATGCTGCGTCCCGGCGGGGTCGCCACCATCATCGGCATGATCCCGTTCGGCACCAAGATCGAGCTGCACGGGGCGGATTTCCTGCGCGACCGCAAGATCCAGGGCACTTCGATGGGCGGCAACCGGTTCCGGGTGGACATGCCGCGGCTGTTGTCGCTGTGGCAGCAGGGCAAGCTGAAGCTGGATCACCTGATCTCGGGTCGGTTGCGGCTCGATCAGATCAACGAGGGCTTCGCGCGGCTGAAATCCGGCGCGCCGGTGCGCCAGCTGATCGATTTCGCGGCCGGATGATCGCCTGCATCATCGCCTTCGGCGTGACGCCGGGCCGCGGGCATCGAGCGGGCGATCGACGAGGCGGAACCGGGCCGGCCCGGCGCAGCGCAGCTCAATAACGGTACCCGGCCGGCGGCGGGTAGGCCGGGTTCGGCTGGTAGGGGCCGTTCTGCTGATAGGGGCGTGAGGGCGTGGTCGCGGCCCCGGTCACCGCGCCGGCGGCACCGCCGATCAGCGCTCCGGCGGCGGCACCCTGGCCACCACCGGCGAGACCGCCGATCGCGGCCCCGGCGCCGGCCCCGATCAGCCCGCCGCCCAACGCGCGCTGGCCCGGGTCATAGGGGTTGGTGCATCCGGCCAGCGCCAGTAGCACCAGGGCAGGGAACAGAAAACGCGGTTTCATCGCGGTCTCCCGAGGAATCAATGGAAGCCGATGCCGACGGTCAGCCCGGGTGCGAAGAACACCGGCGGCGGGGGCGGTGGGGCGTAATAGACCGGCGGCGGGGGCGGCGGAGCATAATACACCGGCGGAGGCGGGTAATAGGCGCGCGGGGCAACCACCACGCCCCAGCCGCCGCGCCAGCCGTCATCGTCATCGTCGCCCCAGCGGGGGTGATGCCAGCCACCGCGCCAGCCGTCGCCTCGATCATCGCCGCGATGCCAGCCGTGCCAGTCGTCGGCCCGCGCCGGATGGGCGGCGATCAGCCCGGCGCCGGCCAGGACCACGGCCAAGAGGGCGGTTCGGAGCATGCGCGTCATGGTTTTCCTCCTGTCTGCGCAACGGCAATCAGGGGTCAGATCGTGGCGGGATCGGGGCCGGAAAGATGGCGAAACCGCGGAGCGTTGTAACGCAACATCGCGAAGCGCGGGATTCCGCCATTTTCTCCGCCTCGGCGGGGTCATCAACAGGGCGTGAGCGTCAGTCGCGGTAGATCATCTTCCGCGTCATGCCACCGTCGGCGATGAACTCGGCGCCGGTGACGAAGCCGGCCTCCGGCCCCAGCAGCCAGGCGGTCAGGGCGGCGATGTCCGCCGCCACCCCCACCCGCCCGGCCGGGTGGTCGGCGTGGTCCTCCGGGCGCGGCGCGGGTCGCTTGGTGGCGATCCAGCCGGGGCTGATCGCGTTCACCCGCACCGCCGGCCCCAGGCTGATCGCCAGCGCATGGGTCAGCGCCACCAGCCCGCCCTTGGCGGCGGCGTAGGCCTCGGTGTCCGGCTCCGACATATGCGCGCGGGTGGAGGCGATGGTCACCACCGCCCCGCGCGCCGCCCGCAGCGCCGGGGCGGCGGCGCGCGGCGGCACCGCGCCGGGAAAGCGGAACGCCGGCGCCACCATCCCCACCGCCGGCCCCTCCGTCCGCTCGAACCCCCACACCCGGCCCTCGGCGCGGACGAAATCGCTGTCCAGCGCGGCGGCGATGTCATGCACCGGCGCCGCCGGCACGGTGCCGGCGAAGCGCGCCAGCCACGCCGCGGTGGTGCGCGTCGAAAGCGCCGCGTCCAGCGCCTCCGTCAGCGCCGCGCGGTTGGCCAGCCGCGCCGGGAAATCCACGAAGCGCGGATCGGCGGCGAGTTCCGGCCGCTCGATCGCCGCGCACAGCACCGGCCAGAACTTCTCCTTGTTGCACATGATGAAGATCCAGCCATCCCCGGTGCGGCAGAGCTGGCTCGGGGTCAGCGAGGGATGCGCCCCGCGCGGCTCCCGCCCCTGCGCGTGGCCGGCGTTCAGGTACCACGCCGCCAGGTAGTTCAGATTGGCCAGCGCGGTGTCGAACAGCGACACGTCCACATCCCGCCCCACCCCGCTCGCCCGCGCCGCCGTCACCCCGGCCAGCAGCGCCAGCGCCGCATAGACCCCGGCCATCAGATCGACGATCGACAGCCCGAACCGCGCCGGCGGCCCATCCGGCTCCCCGGTCAGGGACAGATACCCCGCCTCGGCCTGCATCAGATAATCGTAGCCCGGCCAGGCCGCCCGCGACCCCTCCCGCCCATAGGCCGACAGATGCGCGCAGACCAGGCGCGGATTGGCCGCCTTCAGCGCGTCGTAGGTGACGCCGAGCCGGGCCGGCTGGTCGCCGCGCAGATTGTCCAGCACCGCATCCGCCCCGCGGACCAGATCGGCCAGCACCGCCCGCCCCTCCGGCGCGCGCAGGTTGAGCCCGATCGAGCGCTTGTTGCGGTTGAACGCCTGGAAGAACAGGCTGTCGCCCGGGCCCAGGAAATGCGGCCCGACCCGGCGGCTCACGTCGCCGCCCTCCTCCGGGTTCTCGATCTTGATGATCTCGGCGCCCATGTCGGCCAGCTGCATGGAGCCGAACGGCCCGGCGCCGTATTGTTCCACCGCGATCACCCGCAGCCCGGCCAGCGGCAGGCTCATGCCGGATTCCTTTCCACCAGCTGGCGGGCGATGATGAGGCGTTGCAGCTCGTTGGTCCCCTCCCCGATCACCAGCAGCGGCGCGTCGCGATACAGCCGCTCCACCGGGAACTCGGTGGAATAGCCGTAGCCGCCGTGGACCCGCATCGCCTCGGTGGCGCAGAACAGCGCCGTTTCGGTGGCGAACAGCTTGGCCATGCCCGCCTCCATGTCGCAGCGCGCGCCCTGGTCGTACATCTCGGCCGCCCGGCGCACCAGCAGGCGCGAGGCCTCGGCGCGGGTGGCCATGTCGGCCAGCTTCAGCGCGATCGCCTGGTGCTCGGCGATCGGCTTGCCGAAGGTCTTGCGCAGCTGCGCGTAGCGCACCGATTCGTCCAGCGCCGCCTGGGCGATCCCCACCCCACGCGCGGCGACGTTGATCCGCCCGAGTTCCAGCCCCGAAAGCGCGTGCTTGAGCCCCAGCCCCTCCACCCCGCCGATCAGCCGATCGGCCGGCACACGGTAGTCCTGGAACACCAGCTCGGCGCTGTCGATGCCCTTGTAGCCCAGCTTCTCGAGCTTGCGGCTGACGGTGAACCCGGGCCCCTTCTCGGCCAGCAGCAGGCTCATGCCGCGATGGCGCGGGCTGGCATCGGGGTCGGTCTTGACCAGCAGGGCGAAGCACTGGCCATGGATGCCGTTGCTGATCCAGGTCTTGGTGCCGTTGACGATGTAATGATCGCCCTGGCGGCGGGCGGTGGTGCGGATCGCCTGCAGGTCGGTGCCGCAATCGGGTTCGGTCAGCGCCAGCCCGCCGCGCAGCTCGCCGGAGGCGAAGCGGGGCAGGAACTCGCGCTTCTGCGCCGCGGTCCCATGGCGCTGCACCGCGGCGGCCATGATGAGGTGGGAGTTGAAGATGCCGGTCAGCGACATCCAGACCCGGGCGATCCGCTCGACGATCGCGGCATAGGTGGCGCAGGGCAGGCCGAGGCCGCCATATTCGGGGGCGATGATGGCGCCGAACAGCCCGAGCTCGGTCATCCGCGCGACGATCGCCGCCGGCCAGGTGTCGGATTTCTCCAGCGCGTGGACCTGGCCCACCACCTCGCGCTTCAGGAACGCCTCGATCGAATCGAGGATCGCCGCCTGCTCGCTCATGCTTCCCCCCTGCGGTCCCACACCCGCCGCGCCTTGCCCGCCGAGCGTTCGATCTGCCCCGGCGGCTCCACCACGATGCGCAGCGTGAGGCCCACCGTGTCCTTGATCCGTTTCGCCACAATCCGCGCCGCCTGTTCCAGCCGGTCGGCGTCGGTCACCTCGGGGCGGTGTTCCACCTGCACCGTCACCTCGTCCATCCGACCGCCGCGGGTCAGCACGATCAGGTAATGGCCGGTCAGCGCCGGGTCGGCCAGCAGATGCTCCTCCACCTGCGAGGGGAACAGATTGACCCCGCGCACCACCAGCATGTCGTCGGAGCGGCCGGTGACCCGCTGCATCCGCCGCATGGTCCGCGCGGTGCCGGGCAGCAGCCGCGTCAGGTCGCGGGTGCGGTAGCGGATGACCGGCATCGCCTCCTTGGTCAGGGTGGTGAACACCAGCTCGCCGAATTCGCCCTCCGCCAGCACGGCGCCGGTCGCCGGGTCGATGATCTCGGGATAGAAATGATCCTCCCAGATCGTCGGGCCGTCCTTGGTCTCCACGCATTCGCAGGCGACGCCGGGTCCCATCACCTCCGACAGGCCGTAGATGTCCACTGCCGACATGCCGAACCCGGCCTCGATCTCGCGGCGCATCGCATCGGTCCAGGGCTCGGCGCCGAACACGCCGAAACGCAGCGAGCAGGCGGCGGGGTCCAGCCCCTGGCGGCGGAACTCGTCCAGGATCGCCAGCGCGTAGCTCGGCGTGACCGAGATCACGTCGGGGCGGAAATCGGCGATCAGCCGCACCTGGCGCTCGGTCATGCCGCCGGAGACCGGCACCACCGTGCAGCCCAGCCGGGTCGCGCCGTCGTGCAGCCCGAGGCCGCCGGTGAACAGCCCGTAGCCATAGGCGTTGTGCACCAGCATCCCCGCCCGCGCCCCGGCGGCGTAGAGCGAGCGGGCCACCAGATCGGCCCAGACATCCAGGTCGCGCGCGGTATAGCCCACCACCGTCGGCTGGCCGGTGGTGCCGGAGGAGGCGTGGATGCGCGCGAGCTCCGCCCGTGGCCGGGCGAACATCCCGAACGGGTAGTTGGCGCGCAGATCCTGCTTGGTGGTGAACGGAAACCGCGCGAGGTCGGAGAGCTCGCGGAAATCCTCCGGCGTCACCCCGGCGGCATCGAAGGCGGCGCGGTAATGCGGCACGTTCGCATAGGCGTGGCGCAACGTCGCGGCGAGGCGCTCGCATTGCAACGCGGCGATCGCGTCGCGGCTCGCGGTCTCGATCGGGTGCAGCCCGGCTGGTGTCATTCACGCCTCCTCCCGAGTGAAGAAATGCCCGCCGGTCAGGCGGGAATGGCCGCGCAGCTCGGCCACCACCTCGCCCCCGGCGCCGGTCACCCGCACATCGGTGATGCCGGAGCGGCCGGCGACGACCCGCTCCACCGCCTCCGCGCGCAGGATCTCGCCCTGCCGGCCGGGGCGGAGGAAGGTGATGGCGCAATGCTGCGCCACCGCCCGCGCCCCGTGCGAATTGCAGGCATAGGCGAAGGCGGAATCGGCCAGGGTGAAGATGAAGCCGCCGTGGCAGATGCCGTGCCCGTTCACCATCGCCGGGGTGACGGTCATGCGCATCACCGCCCGGCCGGGGCCGACGCTTTCCAGCACCATCCCGAGCCCCGCGCTGGCGCGATCGCCCGCCTCCATGGCCTCGGCGCAGGCGCGGGCCAGCGCCTCGGGGTCGCTGTCGGCGCGCGTACTCATGCGCCGCGCCCGGGAAAGCGCGCGGGGCGCTTTTCCAGGAACGCGCGCACGCCCTCGGCGTATTCGGCGCCGCGCCCGGCCTCGCCCTGCAACCTCGCCTCGAGCGCGAGCTGGGCGGGAAGATCGTTGCCGGCCGAGGCGGCCAGCGCGTGCTTGGTGAGCGCATAGGCACCGGTGGGGCCCTCGGCCAGCCGCGCACACAGCGCCGCGGCTTCGCCGGCCAGGGCGGCGTCCTCCACCACCCGCCAGATCAGCCCCCAGGCTTCGGCCTGCTCGGCCGGCACCGGGTCGGCGAGCAGCGCCATCGCCCGCGCCCGCGCCGCGCCGACCAGCCGGGGCAGGAAGAAGCTGGCGCCCGAATCCGGCACCAGGCCGATGCGCGCGAAGGCGATCACGAACCGCGCCGAACGCGCTGCCAGCACGATATCGGCGGCCAGCGCGAAGCTGGCCCCGGCGCCGGCGGCAACCCCGTTCACCGCCGCCACCACCGGAATCGGCAGCGTGCCGAGTCGGGCCACCACCTTGTGGTGGAAGCCGGCGGCGAGGGCTTCCAGATCCGGTGGGCCGTCCGGGCCGGGCAGCACCGCCGGCCCGAGTTCCTGGCCGGCGCAGAAGCCGCGGCCGGCGCCGGTCAGCAGCAGCGCGCGGCATTCGGGCGCCGCCTCGGCGGCGTCCAGCGCGGCGAGCAGGGCGGTCAGCATCTCCGGGGTCACCGCGTTCAGCTTGTCCGGCCGGTCGAGGGTGATCTGCCACCAGCCGGGGTGGCGGTCGATGCGGATCGTCTCGGTCATGCGTCGCTCCTCCGCGCGCAGTCTGCGCAGGCCCGGCCACACGCTTCAAGGGCGCCTTGACCGCGGGGGGCGCACGGACCGATATACCACCCGCCCCCGGTCCGGTGGCAGAGTGGTGATGCAGCGGACTGCAAATCCGCGAATGTGGGTTCGATTCCCGCCCGGACCTCCATCCCCGAAGGATACTGCACATTGGATGCTCAGGCAGCGCGCGTCGGTATCGGCGCGTGGAAGGAAATCTGGCATCAGCGGCTGCTGTTCTGGGCCAGCGCCGCGATCGTCGGCGCGGTGTCGCTCGGGTTCGGCTGGGCGACGGTATCGGCCACCGCGCTGTTCCATCGCCTGACCGCGCCGCATCCCTGGGTGGTGCTGCTGGTCTGCCCCGCCGGGCTGGCCGCGATCGTCTATCTCACCCGCACCTTCTTCCCCGGCGCCCAGGGCAGCGGCATCCCGCAGGCGATGGCGGCGATCCGCATGGAGCGGGTGGAGTTCGCCCAGACCATGCTGTCCTGGCGCATCGCCATCGGCAAAACCCTGCTGACGGTGGCGGGTTTCGCGATCGGCGCCTCGATCGGCAAGGAAGGCCCCACGGTGCAGATCGGCTGTTCGGTGATGAACGGGCTGGGCGGGCTGGGGTTGAAGCCGTCGCGCGATCTGCTGCGCCTGCTGGTGCTGGCCGGCGGCGCGGCGGGTATTGCCAGCGCCTTCAACACCCCGATCGCCGGCGCCGTGTTCGCGGTGGAGGAGATGGCGCATTACCATGTGGATGGGCGGATCGGGCGGCGGCTGCTGGTGGTCACTGCGATCTCCGGCATGACCATGCTCGCGCTGGCCGGCAACGTGTTCTATTTCGGCAGCGTGAGCGCCGCCCTGCCCTGGGGTCCAGGCTGGCTCGCGGTTGCCGTGCTGGGCGTCATCGGCGGGCTGCTCGGGGGGGCGTTCTCCCGCATCCTGACCATTCCGATGGGACGGATGCCGGGGCCGGTCCGCCGCCTTCGCAACGCCTCGCCCGAGGCCTACGCAGCGATCTGCGGGCTAATGCTGGCCGGGCTGGGGTTGGCCTCGGGCGGGCACGCCTTCGATGCCAGCCATGGCACCGCGGTGGCGGCGCTGCACGGCCAGGCGGTGCCGTCGCTGGCGTTCCCGCTGCTGAAATGGGGCGCCACCACCATTTCGTATCTGTCCGGGATTCCCGGCGGCATCTTCGCACCCTCGCTGGCCGTCGGCGCCGGGTTGTCGGCCTGGGCGGCGCCGCTGTTTCCGCATGTGGCGCTGTCGGCGCTGGCGATGGTGGGCATGGCCGCCTATTTCTCCGGCGTGGTGCAGTCGCCGATCACGGCGGCGGTGATCGTGCTGGAGATGACCAACAACATGGAGATGACGGTGGCGGTCTCGGCGGCGGCAATGCTGGGCACGGCGATCTCCCGGATGGTGTGCCCCAAGCCGATCTATCTGGCGATGGCCGAGCAGTTCCTGGAGACCGTGCGGGATCCGGGCGCGGCATGACCGACACGCCGGCGCCGGCGCCCGACCCGGGCAAGCCGAAGCTGGTCGCGGCCAAGGAAGCCTGGGCCCGCGCCGGACGGCTGCTCACCGGGCAGACCGCGGACCCCGCGCGCGACCGGCTGCCGCCGGGCCAGCGCCTGGTCACCGACTGGCCGGTGCTCGATCTCGGCACCCAGCCCGTCATCGCCCCGGAGGCGTTCCGGCTGGATATCGACGGCGCGGTGGCGCACCCGCTGCGCCTGGACTGGCCCGGGCTGATGGCGCTGCCGGCCACCGAGAGCGTCTCCGACATCCACTGCGTGACCCAATGGTCGCGCTACGACAACCGCTGGACCGGGGTGGCCGCCGCCACCCTGATCGCGGCGGTGGCGCCGAAGGACGAGGCGGCGTTCGTGATCTTCCACGCCGCCGACGGCTACACCACCAACATCGCCCGCGAACGCTTCGAGCGCCCGGACTCCCTGCTCGCCTATCGCTGGAACGAGGCGCCGATTCCGCCCGAGCATGGCGGGCCGGCGCGGATGGTCATCCCCTCGCTCTATTTCTGGAAATCGGCGAAATGGGTGCGGCGCATCGAGTTCGCGCTGACCGATCGGCCGGGGTTCTGGGAACGGCGCGGCTACCACAACCAGGGCGACCCCTGGGCCGAGGAACGCTACAGCTGACACCTCGGCGCCAGCCGCCGATAGAGCAGCGCCGAGGCGCCCCAGCTGGCGGCGAACACCGCCACCACGATCAGCCCGAACGCGCCGAGATTGTCGTTCGCGCGCCCGACCACGCTCCACAGCGGGCCGCGCAGATGCCAGGTGCCGCCGATCAGCCCCAGCGTCTCCACCGACCCCACCAGCACCGCGACCAGGATCGAGGCGACGGTCATGGTCAGATTGTACCACAGCTTGCGCAGCGGGTCCGCGAGCGCCCAGCCATAGGCGCCGGCCATCAGCGCGCTGTCCGCGCTGTCGAGCAGGGTCATCCCGGCGGTGAACAGCGCCGGGAACACCATGGTCCGCCAGGGCGCCATCCCGCCCATCGCCGCGCCGGCGGAGATGGCGAGCAGCCCCACCTCGGTCGCGGTGTCGAAGCCGAGGCCGAACAGCACGCCCACCGGATACATCCGCCACGGCGCATCGACCGCGGCCAGCACCGGACGGAACAGCCGCGCCAGCACGCCACCGGCGGGCGGCTCGGGCACCGGCTCGCCGGCGCGCACCCGCCGCAGCGCCCGGCCGATGTCGCGCAGCAGCGAGAGGTTGATCCCCGCCACCACGATCAGGAACAGCCCGGAGATGGCGGTGCCCAGCACCGCCCCGTCACGCGCCAGCTGCGGCATCGCCGCCTGGGCACGCGCCGCCGCCAGCGCCAGCGCGGCGGCGGCGGCGATCACCACGGTGGAGTGACCGAGCGCGAACCACAGCCCGGTGCGCGCCGCCCCCGCCGCCCGGCGCGGCCCGCCGCCGATCAGCCGGCGCACCACGTTGTCGATGGCGGCGATATGATCCGCGTCCAGCGCGTGGCGCAGCCCGAACACCCAGGCCAGCAGCGCGGTGCCGAGCAGCGCCGGCCGCGCCGCGAAGGCGGCGAAGGCCCAGCCCCAGGCCAGCAGATTGGCGGCGAGCAGTGCGGCGAACAGCCCGCGATGCCGGCGCATCATCGGCCGCGCCGTACCGTATAGTCGCACACCCCGATCAGCGCGCGGCGCAGCGGCGAGTCGGCGAACGGGGCCAGCGCGGCGGCGGCGGCGGCGGCGTGGACGGCGGCGCGATCGAGGGTGGTGGCGATCGCGCCGTGGCGGGCGATCAGCGCCAGCGCCTGCGCGAGATCGGCCTCGGTCTGGTTGCCCTCGGCGATGGTGCGCTCCCAGAAGCCGCGCTCGGCGGCATCGCCCGCGGCATAGGCGCGCAGCACCGGCAGGGTGATCTTGCCCTCGCGGAAATCGTCGCCCACGGTCTTGCCCAGCGCCTGCTGGTCGGCCGCGTAGTCCAGCGCGTCATCGACCAGCTGGAAGGCGATGCCGAGTTCCAGCCCGAACCGGGCGAGTGCCGCCTCCTCCGCCTCCGGGCGGCCGGCAAGCACCGCGCCCACCTGGGCGGCGGCGGCGAACAGCGCGGCGGTCTTGCCGCGGATCACCGCGAGATAGCGGTCCTCGGTGGTGGTCAGGTCGTTCTGGGTGGCGAGTTGCAGCACCTCGCCCTCGGCGATGGTGGCCGCGGCCTCCGACAGAATCGCCAGCACCCGCAGTGACCCGTCGGCCACCATCAGCTGGAACGCCCGGGCGAACAGGAAATCCCCCACCAGCACCGAGGCCTGGTTGCCGAACACCGCGTTGGCCGAGGCAAGGCCGCGGCGCAGCAGGCTTTCATCGACCACGTCGTCATGCAGCAGGGTGGCGGTGTGGATGAACTCCACGCAGGCGGCGAGGCCGACGTGACGCTCCCCGCCGGCCGGGCCGGGATAGCCGCAGAGCCGGGCAGAGGCGAGGGTGAGCAGCGGACGCAGCCGCTTGCCGCCGGCGGCCACCAGATGCGCGGCGAGCTGCGGGATCAGCGCCACCGGGCTGTCCATGCGGGCGACGATGGCGCGGTTGGTGGCGTCCAGATCCGCGCGCAGCAGCGACGCGAGGGCGGTCAGCGCATCCTCGGCGGCGTGGGGCAGGCCGGGTTGGGTGGCGATCACGCCCACATCAGATATCCGGCTGGGGAAAATTCGATCCGGGCCAGATATCGGCCGGTCCGGCGAAGGGTCAAGCCAGGCTCAGGCCGCTTCTTCGGTCTCCGGCGGTGGCGGCGGCGGCACCGCCTTGCCTTCCCGTTCCAGCCGCTCGTTGGCAGCGGCCACCGCGGCATTGAGGTCGGTCTGCGAGCAGAGGCCGAGGATCACCGGGTCGCGCGGCTTGATATTGGCGCTGTTCCAGTGGCTGCGGTCACGGATCTTCTGGATGGTCTCCTTGGTGGTGCCGAGCAGCTTGCTCAGCTGCGCCTCCGACAGCTGGGGGTAGTTGCGCAGCATGAAGGCGATGGCGTCGGGGCGGTCATTGCGCTTGGCCACCGGGGTGTAGCGCGCGCCGCGCCCGCGCTTGGGCGGCGGCAGGGTGGGCGGCAGCAGCTTGAGCCGCGCCTCGGGGTCGGCCTCGCAGCGGCGGATGTCCTCGGCGGTCACCTGCGCGTTGGCCACCGGGTCGTAGCCCACGATACCGGCCGCCACCTCGCCGTCGGCGATGGCCTGCACCTCGAGCGGGTGCATCCCGCAGAACTCGGCGATCTGGGTGAAACTGAGAGCGGTCTTCTCGATCAGCCACACGGCGGTGGCCTTGGGCATCAGCGGCAGGGCCATGGTCTTCCCCTTGAACATCCGGCCCGCCACGGGATGCCCCGATCCCCGGGCCGGCCCGGGGGGTTTCCCGGGGCGGCCCCGCGACAGACGCGCGGGATTGGAACGCGCCGCGATCGCGGGCAGAAAGGCGGTATGCCGGCCGGGGCCGGGCGGGTCAAGCCCGCCGCAGCCGACGCCGGGCGGCAAACTGAGACACGATCGGCGAATGCCACGGAGGGATGCGATGCGCGAGGACGAGGACGCCCCGATCCGGCGGCCGGCGCGGCTGGACCGGCCGCTGCTGGACGCCTGGGGGATTGCCGAGCTCGAAGCCTATATCGGGGAGCTGCGCGCCGAGATCGGCCGCGCCGAAGCCGAGATCGCGCGCAAGAACGCCCATCGCGGCGCGGCGGACGCCTTCTTCCGCCGGCCGTGAGGCGCCCGGTTCAGATCAGCCGCAGGTTGGTCGCCGCCGCCTTGCCGCGTTCCATGCTGACGTCGTAGCTGACCTTCTGGCCGTCATCGAGGCCCTTCAGCCCCGCGGCCTGCACCGCGGTGATGTGGACGAACACGTCCTTGCCGCCTTCCTGCGGCATGATGAACCCATAACCCTTGGTGGCGTTGAACCACTTCACGGTACCGGTCGCCATCGTTCAGAAAATCCTGTCGTGCGCGTCGCTGCGGGTGGATCAGAGCGGGCGGAGGTTGGTGGCGGCGGCCTTGCCGCGCTCCATGGTGACCTCGTAGGTCAGCTTCTGCCCTTCGTTGAGGCCGCGCAGGCCGGCGGCCTGCACCGCGGTGACATGGACGAACACGTCCTTGCCGCCGTCCTCCGGCATGATGAAACCATAGCCTTTGGTGGTATTGAACCACTTGACCGTGCCGATCGCCATCGTCTTCGTTCCGTTTCTTTCCGTTCCGGATGGTGGCCGCCGGGGGCGGCCGGGAGACAACCCTGCCTTTGGTCGTCTTGGAGAGCACCCGGGTGACGGGAGGCACAGCAAGCCAAGCCAAACGCGATTGCCCCGGCATTTGGCACGGAAACGGGATGGCCTGTCAATGATCCTCCGCGCCGGAGCCAGAAGGGGACCGCGCCGGCCCCTTTGACCCCGATCAACGCGAACCGCCGGCACCCCGGCTATGCGGACCGCACCGCCATGCCCCCGCCCCCATCCCCGCCCATCGCGCTGCTGCGCCTTGCCCTCGCCTTCACGCCGGCTCCGCTGCTGGTCCCGGCGCTGCGGCTGGCGCTGCACCGGATCGCCCGCGCCGACCCGGCGCTGGCACACGATCTCGCCGCCCTGCCGCCGGCGCGGATCCTGATCGCGCCCACCGACCTGCCGCGGCGCCTGCTGCTCCGCCTCGGCGGCCCGCCGCGCCTGGTCCCGGCCGCCACCGGCGCGCGCGCCGATGCCACCATCCGCGGCAGCCTGGCCGCGCTGCTCGCGCTGGCCGCCGGGGCGTGCGACAGCGACGCCCTGTTCTTCTCCCGCGCGCTCGAAATCACCGGCGATACCGCACCGGTGGTGGCGCTGCACAACACGCTGGAACGCCACGGCGCCGACCTGCCGGCGCTGCTGGTGGGCCCGCTTGCTTCCCGGTTCCGCGCCCCGAGGCAGTCGGCACGGCGGCGCCCGGCATGAGCCGCTATCTGGAACTGGTCTGCCCCGCCGGCACCCCGGCCGCGCTGCGCACCGCCATCGAGGCCGGCGCCGATACGGTCTATTGCGGCTTCCGCGACGCCACCAACGCGCGCAACTACCCGGGCCTCAATTTCGACGCCGCCGAACTTGCCGCCGGCATCCGCTTCGCCCATCGACATGGCCGGCAGGTGTTGGTGGCGATCAACACCTTCCCCCGCGCCGGCGCCGGCGCGCTGTGGCAGCGAGCGGTGGACACCGCCGCCGACTGCGGCGCGGACGCGCTGATCCTGGCCGACCTCGGCGTGCTGGACTACGCCGCCACCCGCCACCCCGGGCTGCGGCGGCACCTCTCGGTGCAGGCGGCGGCGGCGAACTCGGCGGCGATCGGGTTCTACCGCGAGCGCTTCGGCATCCGCCGGGTGGTGCTGCCGCGCATCTTCGCGGTGGCGGAACTGGCCCGGCTGGTGCCGCAGCTGGGGGTGGAAAGCGAGGTGTTCGCCTTCGGCTCGCTGGGCACCATGGTGGAGGGGCGCTGCTATCTCTCCTCCTTCATGGCGGGCCGTTCGCCGAGCATGGACGGGGTTTGCGCGCCCGCCGAATGCGTGCGCTACGACCCCGACGGCGACGGTTTGCAGGCGCGGCTGGGCGAGGCGCTGCTCAACCGGTTCGGCGCCGACGAACCGCGCTCCTACCCCACCCCGTGCAAGGCGCGGCTGCTGACCCGGGGCGCCGCCTCCTACCCGTTCGAGGAGCCGGTGGGGCTCAATGCCGCCTCGGTCCTGCCGGCGCTGAAAGCGGCCGGGGTGACGGCACTGAAGATCGAGGGCCGCCAGCGCGGGCGCGCCTATGTGGGCACCGTGGTGGCGGCGTTCCGCGCCATGCTGGACGCGCTGGACCACGGCGCCGATCCGGCCCCGCACGCCCGCGCCCTGGCGGCGCTGGCCGAGGGCGGGCAGGAAACGCTCAGCGCCTATCGCAAGGGGTGGCGATGAGCGCGCAGCTCACCCTGGGCCCGCTGTTCTGGCACTGGCCGGCCGAGGCGCGGCGGGATTTCTATTTCCGCATCGCCGACGAGGCGCCGCTCGCCGCGGTCAGCCTGGGCGAGGTGGTGTGTGCCAAACGCGCCCCGTTCTTCGCCCGGTTCCTGCCGGCGGTAACCGCGCGGCTGGCGGCGGCGGGCAAGCAAGTGCTGCTGGCCACCCCGGCGGTGGTGGCCGGGCCCGGCGAACTGGCCGCCATCGCCGCCGCCGCGGCCGACGGCGCGCTGGTGGAAGCCAACGACATCACCGCCATCGCCGCGCTGGATGGCCGGCGCTTCGTCGCCGGCCCGCTCATCAACCTGTTCCACGAGGGTACGCTGGACGTGCTGACCCGCGCCGGCGCCTGCCGCTTCGTGGCACCGGTGGAATTGCCGCGCCCGGCGATCGCCCGGCTGGCTGCGCACGCGCCGGACTGCGCGGCCGAGGTGACGGTGTTCGGCCGCCAGCCGCTGGCCATCGCCATGCGCTGCTACCACGCCCGCGCCTATGGGCTGCACAAGGACAACTGCCGCTTCGTCTGCGAGCGCGACCCCGCCGGCCTTGCCGCCGACCAGCTGGACGGCCGGCCGCTGCTGCGCATCAACGGCACCCAGACCCTGTCGGCGGGGTATCTGGTGGCGCTGCGCGAGATCGCGGGGCTGCTGGCGGACGGGGTGACGCATCTGCGGCTGTCGCCCGAACACGGCATCGACATGGTCACACTGGCCCGGCTGGTCGAACAGGTCGCCGGCGGGCGGATGGACCCGGCCGAGGCCGAGGCGGCGCTGCGTGCCCTGACCGGCCCGGCGCCCTGGCACAACGGATATTTGCACGCGCGGCCCGGGATGGACTGGGTGGCGGCGTGAGCGCAACCCGCACAGGAGCGTACCGATGAGCGCCCGCGACGGCATCGCCACCCGCAGCGTCCGCATCCAGGGCGGGGCGGACGAACACATGATCGCCATCGAGGCGCCCGCCGGCGCCGGGTTCGGCTTCCAGCTCGATGCGCTGGCGCGGCGCTACGCCGAAGCGGTGCAGTCGCTGCGCCTCGCCCCGTCGAGCGCGGTGTTCCGGCGGGTCTTTCTTTCCGACGCGGCGAACCAGGCCGCGGCGGTGCGGGACTCCCCGCTGGGCCGCGAGCCGGGCGATGCCGTCCCCGCGGTCTCGCTGGTCCAGCAGCCGCCTGCGGAGGGAGCGAAGCTGGCGCTGCTGGCCTGGCATATCGACGACCCGGACGGCCTCGGGCAGCGCCGGCACGGGCCCGGGGAGATGCTGCTGGAGCGCAACGGGCGCGGGCATCTGTGGACCACCGGCGCCTGCGCCGGGGCGACCCGCGCGCCGGTGCCGACGGCGGCGCAGACCGAGGCGGTGTTCGACCGGCTGGCCGAGCGGCTGGCCGCCGGCGGCGGCAGCCTCGCCGACAATTGCATCCGCACCTGGATCTACGTGCGCGATGTCGATGCGTTCTACCAGGAGATGGTGGATGCCCGTACCGCGCTGTTCGCCCGCGCCGGGCTGACCCGCGAGACGCATTACATCGCCAGCACCGGCATCGCCGGCGCCTGCGCGCATCGCTACGACACCGTGCTGATGGATGCTTGGTCGGTGTTCGGGCTGCAACCCGGGCAGGTGACGTATCTCAACGATTTCGAGCATCTGTGCGCCACCCACGACTACCAGGTGACGTTCGAGCGTGGGACCCGGATCGCCTATGGCGATCGGGCGCATTGCCTGATCTCGGGCACCGCCAGCATCGATGTGGCAGGCCAGGTGGTGCATCGCGGCGACGTGATGCGTCAGCTGGATCGCGCGCTTGAGAATATGTCCGCCCTGCTGGCGGACGGCGGGGCGGGGCTCGGCGATCTGACGCATCTGCTGACGTATCTGCGCGACCCCGCCGACGCGCCCTGGGTACGGGCGGCGCTCGGCGAGCGGTTCCCGGGTCTGCCCGTGCTGGTGCTGCGCGGGGCGGTGTGCCGCCCGGAGTGGCTGGTGGAGGTGGAGGGGATCGCGGTGACCGCCGACCGGCGGGCGGGGCTGGCGCCGTTCTGAGGCGCCGCACCCCGGCCCACGCGGCGCGGGGTCAGAATTTCGAGACCCGGGTCTCCTTGCCGGTGATGAACTCGAGCAGCGCCGGCTTGCCCTCCCGCGTCTGGGCGATGCCGCGCCGGATGGCGGCGGCGATGTCGCCCGGCTCGGTCACCCGCTCCCCGTAGCCGCCGAAGGCGCGGGCCATCGCCGCGTAATCGCCGGAGATGTCGGTGGAGCGGTATTTCTCGGTCGAGATCGGCATCACCTTGAGCTCGATCGCCATCGAGAAATTGTTGAGCAGGATGGACAGGATCGGGATCCGCTCGCGCACCGCGGTCTCGAAATCCATCCCCGTGAAGCCGATCGCGGCATCGCCCCAGAGGTTGATGCAGAGCTTGTCGGGTGCCGCGAGCTTGGCCCCCATCGCCAGGCCGAGCCCCATGCCGAGCTGGGTGGTCTTGCCCCAGCCGATATAGGACATCGGCGCGGTGGAGACCCAGAACGGCGAGATCTGATCGCGCGGGCTGCCGGCGTCGTGGGTGATGATGGTGTTGGCCGGATCGACCGCGCGCATCAGCTCGGCGATCACCCGGTAGGGCGACAGCGGCGCCGAGTTATGCTCCAGCAGCGGGCGCCATTCGGCCATCCATTCCTCGCGCACGCGGGCGATCTCGGCCACCACCGCGGAGGCGTCGCGCGGCGCCTTGATGGTCTGCTGCAATTCCGCGGTCAGCGCCGCCAGCACCAGCTGCGCGTCGCCCAGCAGCGCGCCGGCCAGCGGCACGTCCTTCGCCAGGTGGTCGGGCTCGTTGGTGGACTGGATGAAGCGCTTGCCCTTCGGGAACTTGATGCCGAAATTGGTTTCCGTAAAGGAGCAGCCGATGCCGATGATGAGGTCGGCGTTGGCGACGAAATGATGCACCGGCTTGGGCACCGCGTTGCCGCCGGAGCCGAGCGAGAGCGGGTGGTCCTCGGGGAAGGCGCTCTTGCCGCCGAGGCTGGTGGTGACCGGCGCGCCGAGCAGCTCGGCGAAGCGGCGGAGTTCGGCCCAGGCGCCGGCCCAGTGGACGCCGGTGCCGGCATAGATGACCGGGCGCTTGGCGGCGAGGATCAGGGCGGCGGCGCGGGCCACGTCATCGGGGGCGGGGCCGCTGCGCGCGCGCAGAACGGGGGTGTAGTCGAGCTCGCCGATCTCATCGCCCCAGATGTCGGTCGGGATCTCGACGATGCAGGGGCCACCGCGGCCGTTCTTGAGGCGGGAGAAGGCGCGGCGCATGGCGTGCGGCACCTCCGACGGCACCACCGCCCATTCGGCGGATTTGGCCACCCCGCGCATTTCCCGCGCGGAGGAGAAATTGGGGTCGATCCCGGCGATCCGGCGCGGGTAGCCCTGCGGAATGACCAGCAGGGGGACGGATTCGCTGAACGCCTGGGCGACGCCGCCATAGGCGTTCTCGGCCCCCGGCCCGTGCTGCATGCAGAAGGCGCCGATCTTGCGCCCGGAGGTGACGCGGGAGATGGCGTCCGCCATGTGCAGCCCGATCCGCTCCTGGCGGACGATGATGGGGCGGATATCGGCGGCGGCGGCGTATTCCAGCAGGTGGTTGACCGGGTAGCCGCAGAGGATTTCGACGCCCTCCCGTTTCATGATCTCGGCGATCGCGGTCCCGACTTTCATGGCTTGCTCCGTCCCTTGGGTGTGGGGGGACGCTACGGCGGGGGCGGCGGGCTGGCAACCTGGGCGGTGTTGGCCCGGTATAACAACGTCACCGGCGCGCGGCCAAGGTCTCGGACCCTGAAAATGTTGCGTCGGCTCGGCGGGTTTTGCGAATCACCGGGAATCGGGTTGGATAGAATCGCCACGGGCATTGTCATGGTGTTGTTGGCATGGCGCAGGAACCTGGTACGGCGCTGATCGAAGGACTGCCGGTTCAGCCTGTCCCGCCGCGGGCGGCCGGTGGGCTTCCGTGGCTGCGCAAGGCGAACCGTGCGCAGGTTGCGTTCCGCGCGGTGGACCTCGAATCCCTGGTGGCGGCGGGGCATCGGGTGCGCCTGGTATGGAGCTTCGTCGAAGGGCTGGACCTGCCTGCCTTGTATCGCAGGATCAAGGCGGTAGAGGGGCGGCCCGGACATCCCCGCGCATCCTGCTGGCGCTGTGGCTCTATGCCACCGTGCAAGGGATCGGCAGCGCCCGCGAACTGGCGCGACGGTGCGAGGAGCATATTGC
>JBMFXF010000013.1:0-25118 GCA_049964515.1 Acetobacteraceae bacterium
CTGCCATCGGCGCCGGCGGATCAGGTGCTGCCGCTGCTGGACCGCTGGGCGGAGCTGCGCAACGCCCTCGGCTAACCCCACCGGCCCTGGCATCGGAGGCACGACATGTCGGACCCGCTCGACCCGCTGCTGCGCGACCTGGTGGCCTTCGTCGCCGCCGACCGCCCCTATGCCGAGGTGATGGACGCCTGGCGCACCGCCTGCCCGCGGCTGCCGGTGTGGGAGGAAGCGATCGCCCGCGGGCTGGTGGCGCATGAGCGCCGCGACGGGGTGGCGGTGGTGCGCGCCACCCCGGCCGGGCGCGCCTTCGCGGGGACGCCATGATTACCCCCGGCTATGTCCGCACCATGGCGGCCTACAACGCCGAGATGAACCGCCGCCTCTACGCCGCCGCCGACCGGCTGGGGGAGGCAGCGCGGCGCGCCGACCGCGGGGCGTTCTGGGGCTCGATCCACGGCACCCTCTGCCATCTGGTCTGGGGCGATACGATGTGGATGAGCCGCTTCGACGGCGGTGCGAAACCCGACGTGCCGCAGCGCGAATCCGCCGGCTGGGTGCAGGACTGGGCGGCGCTGGTGGCGGCGCGCGACGCGCTGGACGCGCGCATCGCCGGCTGGGCCGGGCGGGTGGATGCAGAGTGGCTGGCCGGCGAGCTGGTCTGGATGTCGGGCTCCGCCCAACGCGAGATGCGCGCCGGGCGCGGCTTCCTGGTGGCGCATGTCTTCAACCACCAGACCCATCACCGCGGCCAGGCGCATGCGCTGATCACCGAAGCCGGGGAGGCGACCGGCGATACCGACCTGATGCTGGTGGTGGCGGAGGCGGGCTGAGCGGGGGCTATTGTCCCCGCATCGACAGCCGGATCGCCCAGATCGCCAGGGCCAGGAACGGCCCGAACGGAATCGCCGTGCTCGCGCTCAAGCGCCGGCCCGGCCGCCACAGGCTCAGCGCCGCCACCAGCCCCGCCAGCGCGGCGGCCAGCACCACGGTCGGGAGGGCGGCCACGCCCAGCCAGGCTCCGCCGGCGCCGAGCAGCTTGGCGTCGCCCCCGCCGAGCCCCTCCCGGCCACGCAGCCGGCGGTAAAGGGTGCCGATCAGCGCGAACCCGCCCCACCCGGCGGCGGCGCCCAGCGCATCCGTGCCCAGCCGGTCGGGGGTGAGCGCCGCGGCGGCGGCGAGTCCGGCCAGCAGCAGCGGCAGGGTGAGCGCATCCGGCAACACCCAGCGCCGCAGGTCGGTCCAGCCCAGCGCCAGCAGCCCCCAGCCGAGCACGCAATCGGCCCACAACCCGGCGGGCGTGCGGGCGTGCCAGAGCGCGCCCGCCGGCACCAGCAGCGCGCCCAGCTCGATCCATAGATGCAACGGATTGATCGGTGAGTCGCAGAATCGGCAGCGGCCCCGCCGCAGCAGGAACGAGAGCACCGGGATCAGATCGCGCGCCGGGAGCGGCCGGTGGCAGGTCTCGCAGCGGGAGCGGCCAGCGATCACCCCGCGCCCCGCGGGAAGACGCTGCACCAGCACGCCGAGAAAGCTGCCGGCAAACGGGGCGAACAGGAACGGGGCGGCCCAGTCCAGCGTGCTCATGGGCGCAGCAACCCGCCCTGGCGCCAGGAGGCCACGCGGTAGGGCCAGTCCGCGCCCGGGGTCAGGACGATCAGGGCGACCCGGTCGAAGCGGATGCCGCCTCGGGTGGCGACGGCGCGGATGGTCAGCGCGGCGAGCGGCCCCGGCGCGGCCAGCGGCGCGGTCACCCCGAGGATGCGCGCGGGCAGCGGGTCCGGCCCGTCCCGGCGGGCGAGGTAGCTGCGGGCCAGCACCGGATTGAGCCCGGGCAAGGCGGCCAGCAGCGCCGCGGGGGCCACCCGCGGATCGATCAGCGGGTCCCCCGAATGGACCGTCACGAAGCGCCGCAGCCGCGACAACAGGGTCGGCGAAACCCCCGGCAGCGCCAGCAGATCGGCCACGCTCGCGAAGCGGCGATGGCGTTCGATCTCCCGCCCCAGCCGGCGCGCCGCCGCCGGGGCGAGGCCGGCCGCGCGTCCGGCCGCCGCCAGAACGCTCAGCGGGGCCGCATTGAGGTCGGCCTTGCCGGCCTCGTCCTGCAGGGTGAGGCGGATACGAAAGCCGGCGAAGCCGAGCGCCCGAGGCGTCCCGTCGGTGGGCCAGGCCGGCCCCGGCGCGCCGGCCAGCACCGCGCGGAGCGCGATCCACACCCCGGCATCGGCGGCGGCGCGGGCCTGCGCCAGCGCCACCGTCGCTGCGGCCTGGCGCAGGCTTTGCCGGGCCTCCCGCGACAGGATCAGGGCCAGCCCGGCGATCAGCGCCAGCACCCAGAGCACCAGCAACAGCGCCATCCCGCGGGAGGAGCGTGCCGCCGGCCGGCCCGGCGGCGTCCGGCGGGCGAGGCCGCTCATCGCGCGGGCGGGCCGGGGCGGCTCATCGCGGGAGCGCGCGCACCAGGGGGGCGACCAGGGTGAGCGCATTCTGCAACCCGGCCGTTTCCACCTGCGCGTCGAACCGGGACCGCAACACGTGCGGCGTCAGCAGGACCACCAGCTCGGTCCGCGACACGCTGTTGGCGGTGGTGGAGAACAGGTGGCCGAGATAGGGGATGTCCATCAGCAGCGGAATGCCGGAGCGGCTGCGGTTGGTGTTGGTGCTGATGAGGCCGCCCAGCGCCACCGTTTCGTTGTCCCCGACCACCACCGAGCTGGCGATCTGGCGCTGGTTGAAGGTGGGGGCGTTGAGCGAGGAGGAGGTGGTGGGGGCGACATCGCTCACCTGCTGGTCGATCGTGAGCTCCACCAATCCGTCGGAGCTGATGCGCGGTTGCACCTGCAGAATGACCCCGGTGTTGCGGTACTCGATGGTGCTGACCAGCGGCGCGTTGGCGGTGAGCTGGCTCTGCGACTGCGCGACCGGCACCGGGACCTGGGCGCCCACCTGGAAATAGGCGGTCTGATTGTCGAGCACCAGCACCTGCGGCGAGGACACCACATTGACATGGGTGATACCGGCCAGCGCGCTGATGATGGCCTGCTGGTTCGCCGAGGTGACCGAATAGTTGAACCCCGGATACACCGCCGCCACCGCGCCGCTGGCGAGGTTGCTGAGCGAGAACAGGCTGGATCCGTCCTTCGAGTAGAACTGCAACCCGAACTGGAGGTTGTGATTGAGCGTGACCTCGGCGATGGTGGCGTCGATCTTGACTTGTTCCGGCACCTGGTCGAGCTGCGTGATCAGCCGCCGCACCATCCGGTATTGTGCCGGTCGCGCATAGAACAACAGGGTGTTGGATTTGCGGTCGGCGACGATGCGGATGCCGCCCGCCGCGCCAGTGCCCGCGCCGCTACCCTGCCCGGCGCCGGCGGCCTCCAGCCGGTCGCCGCTGCCGCTCCCGCCGCCGCCGAGCAGGCCCGAGGCCATGGCGAGGCCGCCGAGGCCGGATCCGCCGGCGCTTCCCCCCGCGGCGGAGGCGGCGCCGGTGATGGCGCTGCCCGAGGCGGCCCCGCCCGAGGCGGCGCCGGCCACCGTGCCGCCCGAGAGCGTGCCGCCGCCGAGCCCGCCCGCGGTGGTCGCGCCGGCGGCTTGCGATCCGACCAGGATCGGGGTGCTGCCGGGGGCGGTGGGTCCGGTCGATCGGGTGCCGCCGCCGCCGCCGCCGAGCAGCTGGCTCAGCACGCGGGCAAGATCGGTTGCCGGGACGTTGCGGACCCGATAGGCATAGAGATGGCGGTGGGCATCCGGGTTGCGCCGGTCCAGCCGCGCTTCCCAGCGACGCGCCGCGGCGAGCAGGCCCGGCGAGGCGGCGATCACGAGAACCATGTTCTCCCGCGCCAGCGCGATCACCCGCACCGGGCCCGGCGCCTTGCCCCCGGCGCCGAACACCGCGCCCAGATCGCGGGCCATGTCGGCGGCCGGCTCATTCTGGACCGGGAATATCCCGAACGAACGGCGGTGCAGCCAGTTCACGTCGAACATGGCGATGACGGCGGCCAGATGCGCCAGCGCGTCGGGCGGACCGGAGGCGATCAGGGCATCGCCCTGGGGCGCGGCGGTTACCGCCAGACCGGAGCCGAGCAGCGGCTTGAGCGCCGCTTGCAGCACCGCCGCGTCCACATAGTGCAGCGGGAAGCGGCGGGTGGTCTCGGCGGCCGCGGCGCCGGGCGCGCCCGGGCCGGCGGCGGTCGCCGCGGCCAGCGGCACGATCCGGTACACCCCGGACGAGCGCAGCAGAGCCAGCCCGGAACTGCGCAGCGCCACCGCGAGCAGCGGCAGCACCCGCGCGCGCGAGACCGGTCCCCCGCTGCCGAGCGTGATCTTGGCATGGGCCGCGGGATCGATCGTGTAGGCCTGATGCAGGATGCCGCCGAGCACGTCGCGCGCCACGTCGCGCAGCGGGGCGTCGGCGAAATTGAGCGTGACCGGCGGGCCGGCGGGCACCGCGGCCGGCACCGGAGGCAGGGTGGCGCCGGCAAGCCCGGGATAGACCCGATCGGCGAGGCGGCCGCGGGGCAGCGGCGGGTTGGTGGTGGCGGCGCGCGGCGGCAGCAGCTCGGGTTCGACGAGCGGGTGCGGAGGCGGGACCCGGGCGCATCCGGCGAGGCCGAGCGCAAGCCACAATCCGAGGGCGCCGCGCCTCATCGCGCGAGCCATCTGGTATCCTTCGACCAGAGATGCGTGAACGGCGCGGGCGGGGGCGGGACCGGATCGGCGATCGGTATCGGTTTGGTCGGGGCCGTCGAGGGCGCCCGGTCGCCGAGCTTCATCACGGCGCGGCGCGCGCCGCGGCGCAACACGATGCGGTCCGAGCCGATGGCGGCCAGATCCCACCCGTCGGCGCGATCACCGACGTGCAGCAGGCGCACCGGCTTGCCGTCCACCGGCTGCAACAGGGCGACCCGGGTCGAGCCGGTCAGCAGGACGCCGCAGAGCCGGAACGCGACCCGGAGTGCCGCCGTGCGGCTGGTGGCCGCTGGCCGGCGCGACGGCACGAACAGCGGCCGGGTCACGAAGGCCCCCAGCGCGGACAGCGCCGGCGGGGAGGGGACCGAAGCGCGCAGCTCGGGCCGGGCCGGCGGCAGGCTCGGCGGCGGCGGCGCGGGGGTGGGACGCAACTCCGCCCACAACGCCCCGGCCAGCAGAACGCAGAGCGCAAGCAGGCCGAGCTCCGGCAGTCGGCGGGTCATGTCGGTCGGCTCCCTGTTGCGGCCCTGATATAGCCGGTCACATCCATCACCACCATCAGCGGCCCGGGCGCGGCGGCGGCATGGTCCGCCAACGCGACGAATCGCGGCGCGTGGATGCGGATGCCGTCGATGAACAGCGTCCAGGGTGCGGTTTCCAGGGCGTGCACCAGTGCGATCAGTCCATCGTTATCTATTCGTATCGTTACCCGCAGCCGCACCGGGCGCAACCCCGCGCGTGCCGGCGCCGGCAGGACCTGGGCGCTTTGCAGGCTGCCCCCGGATCGATGGATCAGCCCGGTCAGCCGCTCCTGCAACGAAGCGGCGGCGACCGCGGCGCGGTGGCCGGGCAGCAGGCGGGCGGCGGGAGCGGCGGCGGCGGGCCGGGTCGCCAGCTGCGCGGCGAGACGGACCGCGTGCGCCAGCAGCTGCTTCTCGCGCCGCAGCGCCGCGCGTTCCGCCGCGACCTGGTCCCACAACGGCAGCACCACGAGACGCAAGCCGCCGAGCAGGGCGAGGCCGAGCAGGGCGAGGGCCAGGAATTGGCGCATCCGGGGCGAAAGCGCGGCGATCATGGCACGGCCCGGCGCAGCTGGGCGACGATGACGAAACTTGTGGTGTTGTCGGCTCCGTTGCGGGTGATCGGGCCGGCGAAGGCGGCGTCGGTGAACATCGGATCGCCATCCAGCCGGCCGATCAAGGGGCCGGCGGCCTGGGTTTCGCCCTCCAGGCGGAGCGCGCGGCCGGTGATGCGCAGCGAGACCAGCCAGGTGTTGTCGGGCAGGACCCGCGCCAGGGTGGCGAGCACCAGGCTGATCGGGGGGCGGGCGCGGCGGCGGGCAAGGAACCGCGCCCCCGCCTGCGCGCTGGCCTGCCGTGCCACCCGCGCGCGCAGCAGCGCGATCCGGGCCTCGGTGGCGTGCAGCCGGGCGTCGAGCTGCGCGCGGGCGCGCTGCAACCGGACCAGCGGTACCAGCAGCACCGCCACCAGCAGCAATGCGGCGACGGCGGCCAACGCCCGGCGCGCGCGCGGCTTCGGGCGGGACCGCGCATCGGCGCTCAGCAGGCAATCGGGGATTTCTCCATCTCCCGGCAGCAGCAGCGGCAGCGGCGGCAGCCCATGGGCGCGCAGCCAGGCCAGCGCGGCCTCGGCCGCCCCCTCGGGGAGCGCGCTCACGCCCACCCGGATGCGCTGCGCCGCGCGATCGGTCGCCAGCACCTGCCAGGCGAGGCGCAACTGGCCGAGGGGAAGCGGAAACTGCCCGTCGAGCGCGAACATCACCGATTCCTCGAGCGAGGCAGCGGCAACCGCGGGCAGGGTCAGGAGCAGATGAAAGGGTTGCCCGCCGGTCCAGCGCAGCGCCACCCGGGCGCCGGGCGGCAGCCGCGCGAGCAGGGCCGACGCCTGCGCGGCCGGCCGCGTTTCCATCACCCTGCCGGCTCCGCCCTGGGCGCGGGTCAGGCTGACGCCGGAGGGGCCCGGGACCAGCTCGTAGCGGATCGCCCCGGCGCGCATCCGCTCGGGCAGCATCCCGGCGAGCTCGGCCCACCACCAGCGCAGGAATGAGAGCAGTGCCGCGCTCATCGCCGTCGCACCGCGCGGTGCAGGGCGATCACCAGGTCCGGAACCGCCATCCGGTCGCGCAGCCGGAGCTGCAACCGCACCAGCAGCGGCAGCACCGGACCGGCCGCCCAGCGCCGTCGCCACCGGGCGGGCCGGCCGGCGGGGGCGACGAAATAGCGCAGGGCGATGCCGCGCACCCCGCGCAACAGCAGCGAGCGGCTGGCCGGGCCGTCGCCGTCGAGGGGGGCGAAGGTCAGCAGCAGCCGCCCGGCCCGGCCCTGGCCGACCAGCCCGAGCGAAAACCGCTGTGTCCCGGCCAGGCCGAGCGGGGCCGGCATCGGCGCGATGAACGACAGCCGCTCCGGCGCGCCGACGAACGCAATCTGCCTGGCCCGCCGCGCCGGCGCGGCGTCGCCGATCAGGCCGCGCAGGATCATATGCATCGCTGCGATGTCGCGCAGCTCGCGCGCCCGCGCTGCCCCCGCGTCCTGCATCCGCTGCGCCGCGCGCAGCCCGCCGAACAGCACCACCGACAGCAGCGCGAGCACGGTGAGCGCCACCAGCGTCTCGATCAGGGTGAAGCCGGCGGCGCGCGCGGTCATGGCCCGAGGCGCACCGAATCGAGGGCGACCACGCGCCCGTCGCGCCCGACCTGCACCTGCACCCGATACGCCGCCAGCCCGCCCGCGCCGGCGGCCTGCAGGCGGGCGATGCGGACCACGCGCTGGAACGGTCCCACCCGGTCGGCGATGACGCCCGGGCGCAGCGGCACGGCACGGCCGAGCAGGGCCAGGGTGGATTGGGCGATCAGCGCGGCCCGCTCCACCGAGCGGGCCCGGCCGATCAGGTCGAGCCCGAGCGACAGCCCGCGCATGAGCGAGAGCATGAGAACCGCGGCGATGGCGGTGGCCACCAGAACCTCGATCAGGGTGAAGCCGCGGGTGTCGCTCATGGGCTGGCGCCGGCCCGTATGCTGACCCGGCCGGTGAACCAGTCGATGCGCAGCACCCGCCAGGCGCGGCCGCGGCGGAGGCGGATCGCGCCGCCGGAGGTGCTGCCGTCGGGGAAGAAGCGGATGAACCCGGCGTCCGGGCCCAGGCGTTGGCCGGCGATGGTCAACAGCCGCATGGACACGTCGCGCGGCAGCCGGCGCAACTTGCGTCCGGCCAGCCCGAACCGACCGCTGGCCGGGTTGGCGATGAAGATCGTGTTGTGGCCGGATTCCATGGCGCCGAGCCGGGCCGTCCGCAGCTCGGCGGCGATCTCCGCCGCGGTGGTGCCAAGCGCGATCCGCGCCCGCCCGGCGGACAACGCAAGCGGGACCAGTGCCGCGAGCAGCCCCATGATCGTCAGCACGACCAGCAATTCGATCAGGGTGAAACCGGAGGCGGCGGGCGGGCGCGGCGGCATGGCTCATCCGGCCAGGTTGTAGGTGCTCATCACCGCCGTCAGGATCGCCCCCATGACGGTGGCGATGATGGCGCCCAGCAGGATGGTGGCGGCCGGCGCCAGCAGGGTGAGCAGGCGGTCGATGCCGCGGCGGGTCTCGGCCTCGAAAATCTCGGCGATGCGGAGCAGCATCGCGTCGGGCTTGCCGGTTTCGTCGCCGACCCGCAGCAGCTGGACCGCCAGTGGCGGGAAGATCCCGGCCGCGGCCAGCGGCGCCGAGAGGCCGGCGCCGTCGCGCACGGTCTCGGCGGCGCGGGCGAGCCGGTCGGCCAGGACCTGGTTGCCGACCGCCAGCCGGGCGATGCCGAGCGCCGGGACCAGCGCCACCCCGTTGCCGAGCAGGGTGCCGAGCGTGCGACAGACCCGCGCGGTTTCAAGGCGGCGGATCAGGGAGCCGAGCACGGGCAGATGCAGCGCCAGCCGGTCGGCGCTGGTTCGCAGCGCCGGGCTGCGCCAGGCGGCGCGCAGGCCGAGCGCGATGGCGAGGGCGAGCGGCGCCAGCAACGGCCAGAAGCGCTGCGTGAGGCTGGACAGTTCGAGCACGATCGCGGTCACGGTCGGCACCGCGTGTCCGGAGTGCTCGAACAAGGGACGGAACTGCGGGATCACCGCCCCGAACAGGATGCCGAGCGAGGCGAGACAGGTGACGGCGACGATGGCGGGATAGGCCAGCGCGGTGCGCAGCGCCTGCTGCTGCGCCTCGGTCTGCTCCACGAACCCGGCCAGCCGTTCGAGCACGGCGATCAGCGCGCCGCTGGCTTCCCCGGCGCGCACCATGGCGAGGTAGGAGGGGGCAAAACCGCCCTCGCCCGCGCCGAGCGCGACGGCGAAGCTGTCTCCGGCCTCGATCCGCGCCAGGGCCGCCGCCAGGGTGCGGCGCCCCGTTGCGGTTGTCATCAGATCGCGCAGCAGTTCCAGCGCGCGATGCAGCGGCAGCCCGGCGCGCAGCAGGGTGGCGAGCTGACGGGTGAACAACACGCGCTCGGGCAGGCTGAGGCCGGGGCGCGCCAGCAGGCTCAGGCGCCAGCTCCGGCCCGGGCGCAGCTCGCGCGCGGAGAGCGGGGTGTGGCCGCTCCGGCGCAGCGCCGCGGCAAGGGCGGAGCGGTCGGCCGCGGTCTGTCGGCCCGCGATCACCTCGCCCGTGGGTCCGATCGCGCGATAGCGGAATTCCGGCATGTTCAGCCCGCCCGGGTCACCCGCAACACCTCGTCGAGGGTCGTTACGCCCGCGCGCACGCAGCGCAGGCCGTCCTCATACATCGATCGCATCCCCTCCGCCACCGCGGTTTCGTGCAACGTGGCCGCCTCGGCGTGGTGCAGCACCAGCTGCCGCAGGGGATCGGTCATCACCAGCAGTTCCACCAGCGCGATCTGACCGTGAAAGCCGGTGTCGCCGCAGGCCGCGCAGCCGACCGGGCGCCATAATTCGGGCGGGTCCGGCTGCCCTTCCGCCCACAGCCCGGTGCGTCGGGCCAGCGCCTCGGGCAGGTGGGCGGGGGCCCGGCAGAACGGGCACAGCCGACGCACCAGCCGCTGCGCGGTGACGCCGGCCAGGGTGGAGGTGATGAGGTAATCCTCGACCTGCATGTCGAGCAGCCGGGTGATCGCGGCGGCGGCGCCGTTGGTGTGCAGGGTGGAGAGTACCAGATGCCCGGTGAGCGCGGCCTGCACCGCGATGCGGGCGGTCTCGAGGTCGCGCATTTCGCCGATCATGATGACATCGGGGTTATGCCGCAACAATGTGCGAAGCACGGCGGCGAAGCTGAGCTCGATCTGCGGCGCGACCTGGATCTGGTTGACCCCCGGCAGCTGGTATTCGATCGGGTCCTCGACGGTGAACAGCTTGACGTCGGGGCGATTGAGCTGGCGCAGGGTGGCATAGAGGGTGGTGGTCTTGCCGCTGCCGGTCGGGCCGGTGACCAGCACGATCCCCTGCGGGGCGGCGATGATGCGGTGGTACCGCTCGAGCGTGTCCGGGGCGAAACCGAGGGCGGAGAAATCCAGCGCCATCGCCTCCTGGTCGAGCAGGCGCATGGTGACCGCCTCACCATGCAAGGTAGGCACGGTGGCGACGCGCAGGTCGTAGGCGCGTCCGCGCACGACGGCACGAAACCGCCCGTCCTGCGGCAGGCGCCGTTCGGCGATGTTGAGCCGCGCCATGATCTTGATGCGCGAGACGATCGCGGCGCGCAGATCGGGCGGCGGCGACGGCTCGGCGCGCATGCGCCCATCCACCCGCAGCCGGATACCGAGTCCGTTTTCGGTCGGCTCGAGGTGGATGTCGGACGCCCGCGCCGCCACCGCGCGGGCGATCAGCGCGTTGACGATCTGCACCACCGGGGCCTCGCTGGCCATGTCGCGCAGCCGCTCGGCATCCTGTTCGGCGGTCTCGGCGGCGGTGGTCGGGGCGGTTGCAGCCGCGGCATCGGCGCGCGGGTAGAGCCGATCGAGCGCGGCCTCGACATCGGCGGCGAGCGCGGCGAGCGGGATCACCGGCTGGTCGAGGGCGATCGCCATGAACGAGAGCGCGCGGTGGTCGCACGGGTCGGCCATCGCCAGCCGGACGCCCGCTTGGGTGCTGTCGAGCGGCACCAGGCGGTTGCGGCGCAGATAGGCGGGATCGAGCCGGTCGGCGAACAGCGGGGCGGCGGGGAAGGCCTCCGGCCCGGGCAGCTCGTGGCCGAGCGCGGCGGCGAAGGCCTCGGCCAGCTCGCGTTCCGCGAGAATGCCGAGATCGACCAGGGTCCAGAGCAGCGATGGGCCGCCGGCCTGCCGGCCGCGGGCAAGGGCGGCGGCATCGATGCGCCCGGCCGCGGTCAGCCGTGCCAGCACGGCCTCGGAAAGGGTGAGCGGGTCGGCACCGGCGGTGATCATGGCACGAGCCAGCCGCTGGCGGCGCGGATACCGCCCGGGGCGCGCGGATCGAGCGCCACCACATAAGCGCCGTGCGAGGCATGGCGCTGACCCGGACCCAATGCCAGATGCGGATAGACCCCCGGATCCAGCGTGTTCTCGGCCTCCTGCTCGATCCATTCCATCAGGTAGTCGCGGTGAAAGTCGCTCACCAGCCGATACACCGCGGCACGCAGCAGACGCGCCGCATAATAAGCCTCGAACTGGGCGCGCGGGAACACCACCGGGACGCCGCGCGCATCGAGGAACTGGCGGGTGCGGAAGCTCTCCGGATTGATCGCGCCGGGCATCGCGGTGGGGTGGATCAAGCGCAACCGGGCGGCCAGCGGCCCGGTCAGGCGGCGCGCCGGGGCGGTGGCGTTGTCGGGAAGGATGATGCGTCGGGCGCGGGGGACGGCGGCGGCGAGGGCGGCGAGGGCCGGGCGCGGATCGGCCCCGGGCCAGACCACCAGCGTGCCATCCGGGGTTCCAACGGGGGAGCCAACGGGGGAGGCTGAGACGGCCCGCACCGCCGCCGGCCAGCCGGCGGCGCCGACCCGCCGCGTGACCAGCCTGGCGTGCGGCAGGTCGCGTCCCAGCGCGCGGGCGAATGTCGCGGCCGGGGCGGCGGCCATCAGGCCTGGCCCCATCAGCATTGTCACCCGCCGCGGCGGGGAGGGACGCGCGGCCAGGTATGCCGCGGCCACCCGGGCCTGCAGAAACAGGCCGTCGTTGAACTGCATGGAATAGACATCGATGCCGTCGCGTTGCGAGGGCAACGGGGTCTCGGGGAACAGGCAGGGCAGGCGGTGGGCGTTGCAGAACCGTCCGATCGGCGACCAGGGGCCGTCGACGATGCCGCTGAGCTCGGCGAACACCGGATGGGCGGCCAGATCGGCGGAGAGTTGCGCGGTCCAGCCGGCGGGCTTGCCGTGCAAGGTCCATACCCGCAGTACCCACACCCGATAGGCCTTGGCGAGGCCGGAGCGGTAGTAGGGGGAGAAACCGGGACGGTCGAGGTAGTGGATGGTGTTGCGATTGGCCCAGCTGATGAAGGCGCGCAGGGTCGCCAGCACGGCGCGGCGTCGGGCCGGGGGAACGTTGTCGGTGAAAATCGTGGCGAGATAGAGATGCCGCGGCCCGACCCCTGGGGACAGCCGTGCCGAGAGGGTCCGCAAATAGGCGGTGAGCGCGGCGACATCGGCCGGGCTGAGCCGATAGCGCGGCATATCCGGCAGCGTGCGGCCGAGCGGGTTCCGCCCGTCACGCAGCAGCACGGCGAGGCTTTGTTGCGTATAGGCCGGGCGCAGCGCCGGCCGATGCAACGCCGCCTCGTAGCCGGGCGGTTGGATCTGCTTGAACATGTCGGCGAAGCGCCAGCCGTAGCGATGCGCGGTGGCGCGATGGAACAGGATGGGGCCGGTGATGGGCGGGACCAGCACACCGCCTTCGCTGGCACCGTAGCCGCTGGGTCGGTGGCAGGTGACGCAATGGCCCTGGGCGCCGAGCAGCGGCTCGCCCGCTGCGGTGACGGCCTGCAACGGCTTGCCGCTGACGCTGATGCCGTGGCGGTAGAGCCGCCTGCCGAGCGCCACCGCCGGGGCGGTGGCGGCGCGCGCCGCCGGCATCAGCAGGATCCAGCCAAGCAGCGGAACCAGCAGGCGCAGGGCGGGTTTCATGGTGCGATCCCGGCGCGCAGGCGCATCGCGGCGCGCAGGACCCGGTGCAGATAGCGCGCGTGCCGGAGCGGCGTATGGGAATGATAATCGCCGAGCGCGGCGAGCACGTTGCCGTGCGCCTGGTCGATATAAAGGCGGAGGATGGCGCCGGCGGCGGCGATGTTGAAGCACGGGGCGCGGGCCAGGTCGCGGAACACGACGGCGCGTGGCCAGCCGGTGACGCGGGCCAGCGCCGGCACCCAGAGCGAGTTGATCTGCATGTAGCCGAGGTCGAAGCTGCCGTTACGATCCGCGACGACGGCGCCGACCCGGCCGCCTTCCACCGCGTGGATGGCCGGCAGCGCCAGCGGCGGCAGGTGATACTGGGCCGCCACCGCCATCATGCACGCCGCCAGGGTACGAATTACCGGCACCGGGGCGCCGCCGGATGCTGACGGGCGATGGACAGGGAGGATGCGATCGGGCAAGACAGAACGGATTTCGCAACGGTGCCGCCGATGCCCGAACCCCGCCGATCCGCTGCTGGCCGCGAAGCCGGTTTTACCCTGATCGAGCTGCTGGTGGTGATCGTCATTCTCGGTCTCCTGATCGGGCTGGTGGCGCCGGCGGCGCTGCGCCTGCTGGGGGGCGCGCGGCGGTCGATCGCCCGCCAGTCGGTCGAGCAGCTGGGTTCCATTCTCGATCTCTATAAGCTCGACGTGGGGTCATATCCGACCACCGCGCAGGGGCTGGAGGCGTTGCGCCGGCGTCCGCAGGGCGTGGCCGGGTGGAACGGGCCGTATCTTCAGCACGGCAAGCGGCTGCGCGATCCATGGAACCATCGCTTCGTCTATCGTGCGCCGTCGGTACGACCTGGGTTATCCTATGATCTGTGCTCCCGCGGGCCGGATGACGGGACGGGCACGCCGGGCGCCGCGGGGGCGATTTGCAACCGGTGAGCCGCCCCGGCCGGCGGCACGCTTACCGTGCCGCCACCATCGGCGGGGTGTGCGCGATCACGTCGCGGAATTCGGCCACCAGCTGGGATGCGGTCAGCAACCCGTTGGTGCGCCGCCAGACCGGGCTGTTGGCGGGGCGGATATAGACCAGCGGCTCATGCAGATATTTGTTGCCGCCCGGGAAGGTGGCATCGAACGCGGAGAGCACCGCCTGGACGGCATGCTGCGAGCCGGTGAGCAGCGACCAGTTGGGCAGGGGCGCATAGGGCTTGGCATAACGGCGGATGCGCGCCGGGGTATCGAACCCCGGATCGATGGAAATCGACACCAGGCGGATGCCCGGGCTGAGCGCCACCAGCCGATGCTGGGCTACGGCCAGGGTGGAGTTCTGCAAGCCGCAGATGGTGGGGCAGCTGGTGAAAAAGAACTCCATCACCACCGCATGTCCGGGGGCGAGCAGGGTGCGGAGCGCGACCGGGCGGTTGAAGCGGTCGCGCAGCGTGACCTGGGGCACGGGATAGACCGCTTCGCGCCGGCTGGCGGTGCCGGAGACGCTGTAGTGGCGGCTGTCGGCCAGCGCCGGGCGCACGCGGGGCAGCAACAGCGCAGCGGTGGCGGATAACAAGACCCGGCGGGGAAGGGGAGGGACGGGTTCGGACATTGGCACCGGCATCCAGGCAGATGGGGGCGCGCGACCGGCCGGCCGCGCGCCACCCGCTTCAGTGGATCGAATAGATCGCCTCGTCGTGATGCAGAGGATCGAACTGGTAGAGCCTCAAGCGGGGGTTCGGCTCATAGTTCAAGGTGATGTCGAACCAGTGGTAGGCGAGCTTGTCGCCGTTGGGAGCGATCATGTAACCGGTCTGGGCGGCGACATCGTCGGCGTCATGGCTGGCATCCGAGTCGAAGAAGCGACGCGAGTAGAAATGCTTGTCGAAGGCTACCAGACGCGCCCGGGGACCGGACATTTCGGCGATGCTCGGGGTTCCGGTCGAGGGCGCCTCGGCCGGGACCGCGGGCCCGATCATGGTCGGGGTGACCACGATGTACCACCAGTCACGCCCGAAGGTGAACCAGGGCCCGTCGCCGCCGATCGGGATCGAGGAGAAGAAGGTGTTTTCCCAGCCACGCAGCCCGCCGAAATCGACCGCCATATAGCCGCGTTGGTAGTAGTCCCCGTTGATGACCTTGATCTTGATGCTGGTACCGCGGGTGGTCCACTGCGGGAGCGAGACCTGATTGTTGTGGGGCGGCTGGAACCCCTTGACCGAGCCATAGATGGTGTTGTTGCAGTAGAACAGCGTGACGTCGGCATTGGGATCGGGCTTCACGCCCCGCGGCAGCCGGTTGCGGTTGGACCAGTCGCTGTAGGCGGCCTCGGCCTCATGCACCCAGTGACGGGGCGAGCCGACATGGTGCTTCAGCATCTCGAAGGCATGAAGCATCCGCTTCGCCGGCGCCAGGTTGCTGATCTGGGCGATGGCGTAGTTCCGCCCTGCCTTGGTGGCGGAGGGATCGCAGTTCGGATTCGGCACCATGGTGGTGGTGGTCGTGCCGCCGCTGGTGGTGGTCTGCGGGATCAACGGGCAGAACGACGCCTGTTCCCATTGCAGCAGGTTGTAGCCGGCCACAACCTTGGCGGCATTCTCGGTCACCTGGATCCGTCCCGGATGCACCCGCCAGCCCCAGGTATAGATCAGGTTGAAGAACTTCCCGGGGGCCTCGTGCTGAACCAGCGTGACCTCGGTGCCTTCCGCCATCGGCAGGAAGCTTCCATCCATCATCACCCCGGGAAACGGCGAGCCGGTGGTGGGATTGTGGGACAAATACATGATCATCGGCGAGAAATCGTCGGCGCCGCGGTTGAGGACGTAGATATGGTAGGTCACCGTCCAGGGCACGCCCATCACCTGGGACACGTTCAGCATCGCGGTGTCGGATTCGATGTGGTCCCGGTACCAGATCTGGTTGATCACCACGTTGCCGCCAATCACGTTGCCGGAGGAGTCCAGCACGGGCTGCACGGTCTTGACCTTGGTGGCATCGATATAGTGCAGCAGCGGGTAGCCGCTGTAATATCGGTTGGCCACCGGCTTGCCCAGGATGATGTCGATCGCGCGCTGGACCGCGGCCTGATTGACCCGGATCGGGTCGCCGGCGGGCGCGGTGTCTCCCCGCCGGTTGAAATAGATGTCGAGCTTGTTGGCGTTGACGTGGAAGCTTCTCAGAATGCTGGCCAGATCGTCCGCCGGCGACAGCGCGTTCTTCAGCGGCGTCACCACCACGTTGGAGGTGAGGTTGTAGGGGTTGGTCGGGGTTGACGGCAGGGTGTTCGGGATCGGGGTGCCGTCCACGTCGGTGACGTTGTTGTAAATGGTCGGCAGCAGGTTGCTCGGCGTGCCGATGAACGGATTCTGTTCCGGAAACAGCGAGTTGGCGGTGACCACGGTGGTGGTGTCGCCCACCGTGGTCTGCGTGCCGGCCGGATAGCCCGGGGTGACGCCCGGGTAGGGCTGCGGGTTGCCGACATATTGCGCGGATGCCACGCCGCAGAGGCCGAACAGAATCGCTCCGGCGAGGGCTGCGCGCTTCGAGGTGCGTTTGCAGGGGTGCATGGTCAAGCTCCGGTCTGGAAGGCCGATGGCCCGGCGAGGTGCCGGAGGCGTTTCAGATCTGCCGCGGGATCAGGTGATTGAGGGGAGAGCCGGGAGACCCAAGCGGGCGCGGCCCGGCGCGGCGCGGCGCGCCCTGGGGCAGCGGCTTGGGAACCACCGAGAGAATGCGGCTGACCGCGTCCTCGGTCAGGACCGTTGCCGGGAAGCCGCCCCATACGCCCACCTTGGCATTGCCGTAATGGATGAGATCGACCGAGAACGGCTGGGTCAGGTCCCGCTCCATCCGGTACAGGCGTCGGCTCAGAACCTGTGCGTCGGGCAGGCTGGCACGCAGGAAATGCCAGCCGGACGGGGCGTCGAAGCGGCGGGCGAACGCCGCGAGCGCGGCCGGCGTGTCCCGCGCGGGATCGGTGGTGATGGACAGCACGGTGATGTCCGGTCCCACCCTGGCACCGAGGCTGCGCACGATCGCGGCCATCCGCGCCGTCACCGGAAACCGGGCTTCGTTGGCGATCGACATGTAGTCCAGAACCACCACGCGGTCGCGCACGAAATCGGCATACAGCAACGCCTGCCGGCCGTGGTGGCACTCCACCGTCAGTTCCGGGAACTGGTTGTGATCGGCCGAAACCGGCAGCACCGGCCCGGCATCGGTGCAGATCGGCGCCCCGGCCAGAACGTCGGCCGCATGCCCGGCCCCACCCGCCAGCGCGGGCGCCGCCACCACCCCCGCCAGCCCCGTCAACACCTTGCGACGCTTATTCATGACCCGCTTCCCTTCGCAATGCCCGCAGCATCGTCAGTAGCCCTTGCCGACCGGAACAATGTCCCAGCGCAGCATCATCGCATGGTCCTCATGCACCACGTTGTGGCAGTGCATCACGTAACGACCATAGAAGTCGCGCCAGCGGCCGAAGAACACCACCTCGGTCCGCGGCGCCAGCTGCACCACGTCCTTGCGCGACCAGTTGACCGTGCCCGGCTTCACCTTCTGGCCATTGATCTCGAGGATGCGGAACTCCTCGAAATGCGAATGAATGGGGTGCGACCAGGCATCGCCGTTGTTCTGCAGGGTCCAGATCTCGGCACTGCCATACTCGATCGCGGCATCGATCCGGTTGGGGTCCATCAGCCGCCCGTTGATGGTCCACAGGCCGTTGACGTAATCGAACTCCCACCGTCGCCGACGCTTGACCTGGCTCATGTCGATCTTCGGCAGCTGGCGCATGAAATCCGGGATCCGGCTTGGGTCCTCGACCTTCGGCCCCACCACGTCGAAGCGCATGATCTGATCGCCCGGATCCAGCAGCAACCCGGTTTCCCCCGCGCCGTCGTCGCGCATCTGCAGCCGGTTGGTCAGGAAGATCTGATCGCCGGCCTTGTATTTCGAGAAATCGACGATGATGTCGTGCCGGTTCGCCACCCACAGGTCCATGTGATGGGCCACGATCGGCTCCGGCAGCATGTTCCCGTCGTCGGAGATGATGATGAACGGCTCGGCCGAGGAAGTCGCGGTGGTGAGGAACAGCTTGTACAGCCGGGACGGCCCACCGTTCAGCACGCGGAACCGGTATTTCCGCCGCTCCACCTGGAAATAGGGCTGGATCGTGCGGTTCACGGTGAACCGGTCGCCCAGCATCCCGTTCACGGTGTAGGTCGGGCCGGGCAGATACCCGCCGGGCACCCCGGCGCTGATCGGCTGCGTGCCCTGGTTCACGAAATCCCAGCCAGGGTTGCCGTTTTGGTCGAACCAGACATCGTGCAGGATCAGCGGAACATCGTATTTCCCGCTGGGCAGGCGAAACGCGCCGCGGCTTGGGTCCCGTTCGTTGTTGCTGTCCTTCTCGTCGAACAGCAGGTAGAAGCCGGTCATCCCCGCGTACACGTTGGGGGCGGTGAAATCCAGCCGGTGGTCGTGGTACCACAGCGTGGTCAACTTCTCGTCCGGGTCGAAACCGGCGGGGAAGTTCGCGTAATGCTGGTCGTAGAACTCGCCGGGATCGAAGAAATCGCCGGGGTAGCCGTCGCTTTCGGAAGCGGTGTGGGCGTTGTGCAGATGGATCGTGATCGACGGCAACGCCCAGCGGACCTTGCCGGTGCCGACCGGGGGCAGGGTGTTGATCCGGCGCACCAGGATCGGCTCGCCGTAGCGGGCGTGGAAGGTCTCACCCGGGGTGATCCCGTTGAACCCGTAGGACCAGCTGCCGTTCGAATAGGGGGGATCGATATGATAGACCCACCGCATCTCGGTCAGGTTCTGGATGTAGAACTTCTTCGGCAGGAACTCATCGTAGCGCTGATGCGCCGACGGATCCGGCGGCGGATTGAGGGCGGAGGCGGCGACCGGCTTCGCGATCGGCATCACGTTCAACGGCGTGACGAACGGACGCGCCGGGGGGCTGGGCTGGGCGATGAAGCCCGGGGTGAACCCCTCCGGGAACACCAGACCCGACTGCGGTATCACCGTCTGCGCCGACGCCGCCCGCGCCACCACGCCGCCGGCCGCGGCACCCAATCCGGCGCGCAAGGCGCCCCGCCTGTTGATCATGAGAAAGACCTCCCGGGAACAGCCCTAAACTTCGCTTGGTGACGAGCCGACAACATCAACCGCAGAGAGCCGCGGGGCAGGTGCGAAAGATTTGGAACGAACATTCTTCGCGCCCGACCACAGCTCACGTGCGAAAGATTTGGAACGAACATTCTTTACGCCCGGCCTTCGAGCTGAGAATGATCCACTGTGCGACCCATAAGTCGTTGTCACCTCGCTTGCGTGAGCAAGATGTAACGCAGCCGTGATCCGCCCGTCAACACAAAAGTGGCGGTCCGGCGTATTTTTTTTGTTACAGTCTTAGTACCGGCGTACCCGCAGCCGCGCCTGCTCGGCATGCCCGGCAAAGTTCTCGAGATCGCAGAGCCGCCCGCACACTTCCCCGATCGCCGCCGTCGCCTCGGCCGAGACCTCCTGCCAGGTCACGGTTTTCAGGAACTTCCCCACCCACAGCCCGCCGGTGTAGCGGGCCGCCCGCCGGGTCGGCAGCGTATGGTTGGTGCCGATCACCTTGTCGCCATAGGCGACGTTGGTCTCGGGACCCAGGAACAGCGCGCCGTAGTTGCGCATCCGTTCCAGGAACCAGCGCGGCTGCCGGGTCAGCACCTGTACATGCTCCGAGGCGATGCGGTCGGCCTCGGCCAGCAGCTCCGCATCGGTATCGCACAGGATCACCTGGCCGTAGTCGCGCCAGGCCTGGCCGGCCACCGCGCCGGTCGGCAGCTTCGCCAGCTGCCGCGCGAGCTCGGCCTCGATCTGCCCGGCGATCCGCGCCGAGCTGGTGAGCAGGATCGCCGGCGAATTGGGCCCGTGCTCGGCCTGGCCGAGCAGGTCGGTCGCGCACATCTCGGCATCCGCGCTGTCGTCGGCGATGATGAGGGTCTCGGTCGGCCCGGCCAGCAGGTCGATGCCGACGCGGCCGAACAACTGCCGCTTGGCCTCGGCCACATAGGCGTTGCCGGGGCCGACCAGCATATCGACCGGGGCGATGGAACCGGTGCCCAGCGCCATCGCCGCCACCGCCTGCACCCCGCCCAGCAGGTAGATCTCGTCGGCCCCGCCCAGCGCCATCGCCGCGATGGTGGCGGCCGGCGCGAGGCCGTGCAGCGGCGGGGTGGCGGCGATCACCCGGGGGACGCCCGCGACCTTCGCCGTCACCACCGACATATGCGCCGAGGCCACCATCGGGTAGCGCCCGCCCGGCACGTAGCAGCCGACCGAGGCGACGGGGATGTTGCGGTGCCCCAGCCGCACCCCGGGCAGGGTCTCCACCTCCACGTCCCGCAGCGCCGCGCGCTGGGCCTCGGCGAAGCGGCGCACCTGCGCCTGGGCGAAGCGGATGTCGTCGAGCGCCTGCGCCGGCACGGTGGCGATCAGGGCGTCGATCTCCTCCCGCGTCAGGCGGAACTGCGCCGGCGACCAATTGTCCAGCTTCGCCGAATACTCCCGCACCGCCGCGTCGCCGCGGGCGGCGATGTCGTCGAGCATCCGCTCGACCGTCTCCCGCACCGCGCGGTCGGCGGCGAATTTATCGGCATCCGAGATGCCGGGTTTCAGCACGCGGATCATCGCATCCTCCGTTATTCGCCAGCTTCGGTTATTCGCCGGCTTCGGTTATTCGGCTACCCAGCCGCCATCGACCAGCAGCGCGGTCCCGGTGATCATCGCCGCGGCGTCGGAGGCGAGGAACACCACCGCGCCCATCATGTCCTCGGGCTGCGCGAGGCGCCCCAGCTTGATCCGGCGCAGCGTGTCGGCGCGGAACGCCGGGTCCTGGAAGAACGGGCGGGTGAGCGGGGTTTCGGTGAAGGTGGGGCCGATGGTGTTGACCCGGATCCCGTGCGGGGCGAGGTCGATCGCCATCGCCTTGGTCAGCCCCTCGAGCGCGTGCTTGGAGGCGCAATAGACGGTCCGGTTGGCGCCGCCGACATGGCCCATCTGCGAGGAGATGTGGATGATCGACCCGCCCTGGCCGGCCGCCACCATCGCGCGCGCCGCCTGCTGGGCGATGAAGAACGCCCCGCGCAGGTTGAGCCCCATGATGGCGTCGTAATCCTCGGCGGTGACGTCGAGGAAATGGCGCGGCCGGTTGGTGCCGGCGTTGTTGACCAGGATCCGCACCGGCGGGATTTCGGCGGCGGGATCGGTCACGTCCAGCACCAGCGCCTCGGCCGCGAGCCCGCGGGCGCGGAGCGCGGCGGCGGCCGCTTCCACCTCGGCGCCGGTGCGGGCGGCCAGGATTACATGGGCGCCGGCCTCGGCCAGCGCGGCGGCGGCGGCCAGCCCGATGCCCCGCCCGGCGCCGGTGACCAGGGCGCGGCGTCCGTCGAGGCGGAGCGAGGGGGTGCGGGGCAAGTCCATCGGCGCAGCATCGCAGACCCCGGGCGATCTCGCCAGATCGCCGCCGCCTGCCGGAGGCGTGCCCGGGGGAGGGGTCGGGGCGGCCTACGCCTCCGGCCAGAAATCCTCGGCCATGATCTGTTCGAACGACCACGGGCAAAGCGGCGGGAAGGTGGCGTCCGGCAAACCGGTTTCCCCCCCGGCCGCGATCGCGGCATTGCCGTAGGCCAGCGCGATCGCTTCCCCCAGCCGGTTCTTCAGGGAGGGATTGTCGGCCAGATGCGTCGTCAGCTCGCGCCGCTGGATCCGGATGGTCGCCCGCCAGGAGGCGCCGCGGCGGCCGGGCTGATGCCGCCATTTCAGCAAGTGCAGCAGCAGGACCGCGAGTCGGCTGACCAGTTCGCGCTTCTCGGTCCGGCCCATGCTCTCGATCTCCTCGGCGATATGCGCAAGGTCCGCCGCGGCGAGATCGCCGGCGCGCAGCAGCGCGGCCTGCTGGTTCGCCCAGGCGTAGAAATCGGTATCGTAAAGGGCCGAGTTGCTCATGGGATCACCCCGCGGGCCGGCATGGCGTGAGCGGCGGTCCAACCAAAGCCCGTCTGCCGGGCCTGCGCAAGATCGCTGATCCAGATCAGTGCGCCCTGCCGCCCTGGCCCGATATTACCGCGAAGCAATCCCGCGGACCTTCTGCGCAAGCAAGGGCTGGGATACAAACCGCCGAGGAAAGCAACGTGACCGTGGCCAGTCTCGCCTCCGCCCCTGCCGCCCCCGCGCGGCGCAACCTGCATCGCTTCGCCAACCCGGGCCGCTTCCTGCGCCTGGCCGGGCGGGTGCTGCCGTGGCTTGCCTGGCCCGGCGTGGTGCTGACCGCGATCGGCATCGTCTGGGGCCTGTTCTTCTCGCCGGCCGACTGGCAGCAGGGGGACGCGGTGCGGATCATGTATATCCACGTCCCCTCCGCCTGGCTCGCCTCGGCGGGCTATGCGGGCATCGCGGTCTGTTCCTTCGTCTCCCTGGTCTGGCGCCACCCGCTGGCCGATCTGGCGGCGCAGGAGATCGGCCCGCCGGGCGCCGCCTTCACCGCGCTCTGCCTCATCACCGGCAGCCTGTGGGGCAAGCCGATGTGGGGGGCGTGGTGGGTGTGGGACGCGCGGCTGACCTCGGTGCTGGTGCTGTTCTTCCTCTATCTCGGCCACATCACCCTGATCCGCGCCTTCGACAACCCCGAACGCGGCTATCGCGCCGGCGCCATCCTGGCCCTGCTGGGCGCGGTCGATCTCCCGATCATCAAGTTCAGCGTCGATTGGTGGCACACCCTGCATCAGGGCAACACGTTCTCGCTCACCGGCGCGCCGCACATGTATATCAGCATGATCTACCCGCTGATCTTCACCACGCTCGGGTTCTCGCTGGTGTTCGCCGCCATCGTCACCGCGCGGCTGCGCGCGGCGGTGATGGAGCGGCGGATCCGTGCCCTGCTCCTGGCCCGCGCCGAGGAGCGCCCAGCATGACCTATCTGCCCTACATCATCCCGTCCTACGCGCTCGGCATCCTGGTTCCCGGCGGCTTCGGAGTCGCGGCGTTTCTGCGGATGCGCCGCGCCGCCCGCCGGCTGGCCGCCATCGACCCCCGCCGCGCCCGCCGCGGAGACGCAGCATGACCCGCAAGCGCCGCCGGTTGTACCTTATTCTTGCGTGCGGCCTCGGCGTCGGCTCGGCCAGCGCGCTGGCGCTGAGCGCGTTCCAGAGCAGCCTCACCTTCTTCGTGACGCCGACCCAGATCGCCACCGATCACCCGCCGCCGGGCCATGTGCTGCGGCTGGGCGGGCTGGTGCAGCGGGGCAGCGTCCGCCACACGCTGGCGGGGGGCAAGCCCGAGGTCCGCTTCGCCGTCACCGACGGGCGCGATGCCGTCACCGTCACCTATATAGGGGTGTTGCCCTCGCTGTTCCGCGAGGGCCAGGGCATCGTCGCGATCGGCAGCCTGGGGCCGAACGGCACCTTCCGCGCCAGCGAAGTGCTGGCCAAGCACGATTCCGACTACATGCCCAAGGACGTGGTGGCGGCGCTGAAGAAATCCGGCCACTGGATGCCGTCCCAGGGCGCGCCGCCGCCGCCCTCCACCTGGTGGGACAAGACCCGCTTCTCCGCCGCCGCCGCGGCCCCGCACCAGGCATCCGAATGATTCCCGAACTCGGCCATTTCGCGCTTGCCCTCGCGGTCGCGCTCGCCGCCGCCCAGGCGGTGCTGCCCATCATCGGCGCGCGCGCCGGCGACGCCCGGCTGATCGCCGCCGCCCCGGCGCTCGCGCTCGGCCAGCTGATGGCCATGATCGTGTCGTTCGGCTGCCTGGTCTGGAGTTCGGTGGTCAGTGATTTCTCGGTCTATGACGTGGCGATGAACTCGGCTTCCAACGAGCCGCTGTTCTATCGGATCACCGGGGTCTGGGGGAATCACGACGGCTCCATCCTGCTGTGGTGCCTGGTGCTGGCGCTGTGCGGGGGGGCGGTGGCGCTGTTCGGGCGCAACCTGCCCTCGGCGCTGCGGGCCCGCGTGATCGGCGCGCTCGGCATCGTCTCGGCCGGGTTCCTGCTGTTCACCCTGACCGCGTCCAACCCGTTCCGCCGGCTCTGGCCGCCGCCGATCCAGGGGGCGGCGATCAATCCGCTGCTGCAGGACCCCGGTCTCGCGGTGCATCCGCCGATTCTCTACATCGGCTATGTCGGGTTCTCGATCCCGTTCGCCTTCGCGGTGGCGGCGCTGCTGGAAGGCCGGGTGGATCCGATGTGGGGGCGCTGGGTGCGGCCCTGGACCCTGGCGGCCTGGTGCTTCCTGACCTGCGGCATCGCCCTCGGCTCCTGGTGGGCCTATTACGAGCTCGGCTGGGGCGGCTTCTGGTTCTGGGACCCGGTCGAGAACGCCTCGCTGCTGCCCTGGCTCACCGGCACCGCGCTGCTGCACTGCGCGATCGTGGTGGAGAAGCGCGACACCTTGAAGGTCTGGACGGTGCTGCTGGCGATCGCCACCTTCTCGCTCAGCCTGTGCGGCACGTTCATGGTCCGCTCCGGCATCCTGAACTCGGTGCACAGCTTCGCGGTGGACCCCACCCAGGGCGTGTTCATCCTCACCCTGCTCGCCATCACCATCGGCGGTTCGCTGGCGCTGTTCGCGTGGCGGGCGCCGAATCTGGCGGCCACCGGCGTGTTCGCGCCGATCTCGCGGGAAGGCGCGCTGGTGCTGAACAACGTGCTGCTGTGCTCGATCTGCGCGGTGGTGTTCACCGGCACCGGCTACCCGCTGCTGGCCGCGGTTTTCCATCAGCAGCTCAGCGTCGGCCCGCCCTATTTCCACCTGACCGTGGTGCCGCTGCTGATCCCGCTGTTCGCCGCCATGAGCGTCGGCCCCGTCCTGCCCTGGAAGCGCGCCCGCCTGGCGCCGGCGTTGCTGCGCCTGTGGTGGGCCGCCGCCGCCGCTGCCCTGGTCGGCATCGTCGCCGAGGCCGGGCTCCACAAAGCTTTCGCCGCCGGCGGCTTTGCTGGGGCGACCTGGCTGATCCTCGGCGCCTTCGCCGAGCTGGCCGAGCGGATCCGGCTGTTCCGCGCCTCGGCCGCGGCCAGCTGGGTGCGGCTGCGTACCCAGCCGCTGGGGGTGTGGGGGGCGGCGATCGCCCATGCCGGGCTGGGGGTAACGGTGGCCGGTATCGCCGGGATGTCCCTGGCCCAGTCCACCATCGTGGCGGTACGGCCGGGCCAGACCATCGGCTTCGGCGGCTACCAATGGACCCTGCTCGCCGAACGCGACGTGCCGGGACCGAACTATATCGCCCATGTGGCCGACCTGCGGATCAGCCAGGCCGGCCGGACCGTCGCGGTGGTGCACCCGTCGGTCCGGACTTTCCCCGAATCGCAC
>JBMFXF010000014.1:0-24495 GCA_049964515.1 Acetobacteraceae bacterium
CGGTTCCACCGGCCCGGCCCGGAACCCGGCCACCCCCCCTCCCTCACCAGGGCAGAGTTGGGGGTTCCAAGGGCCAGCCCTTGGCGGGGGTCCAGGGGGCAGCGCCCCCTGGTCTTCCTGCCCCCCATCACAACCGCGGCAGCGCGACGCCGCGCTGGTGCATGTATTTGCCGGCTTTGTCGGCGTAGCTGGTTTCGCACGGCTCGTTACCTTGCAGGAACAGGAACTGGCAGATGCCTTCCCCGGCGTGGATTTTGGCGGGCAGTGGGGTGGTGTTGCTGATCTCGATGGTCACCTGGCCTTCCCATTCGGGTTCCAGGGGGGTGACGTTCACGATGATGCCGCAGCGGGCGTAGGTGGATTTGCCGAGGCAGATCACCAGCACGTCGCGCGGGATGCGGAAATACTCCACAGTGCGGGCCAGCGCGAAGCTGTTGGGCGGGATGATGCAGGTGTCGGTCTTGCGGTCCACGAAGCTGTCGGCCGCGAAATCCTTCGGGTCGATCACCGCCGAGTTGACGTTGGTGAAGATTTTGAACTCGTCGGCCACCCGCGCGTCATAGCCGTAGCTTGACAGGCCGTAGCTGATCACGCCCTCGCGCTTCTGGGCTTCGACGAAGGGCTCGATCATCCGCTGGCTGCGCGCCATGGCGCGGATCCAGCGGTCGGACATCACGGCCATGGGGAACGGCGCTCCGCGTTGCGGTGGCGCCGTTTAGCGCGCCCGAGTGCGCCGGTCTATTCCACCAGCGCCACCCCCGCCGAGACTGCGGCGGCCCGCAGCGGCTTGTCCAGACTGGCCAGCGGCAGAGCGAGACGTATCGCCAATTCCAGATAAGCGGCATCATAGACGGACAACTCATAGCGCTCGGCCAGTACCGCGACCGCCCCCCAGGTCAGCATCGCCGAGCCAGGGTCCACGCGCACCGGCAGCGCCTGCACCAGCCCGGCCAGCCGTGCCCGCTGCGTTGCGGTCAGGCGCTTGCGACGCTGCGCGGTTGCGAGGCCATTGGCCATTTCCATCGGCCACAGGGCGGGGGCATGACCGCCATGCTCGGTCACCCGGTCCAGCACCGCCATCACCGCCGGAGTCTGCTCGCTTTCAAAGCACCAAGCCAACGCCATCGAGGCGTCGAGAACCAGACTCACCGTCGCCCGGCCGCGATCATCGCTTTCAGCGACAGCCCGTCGAGGCTGAGCCCGGCGCTGGCCTCGCGCAGCCCAGCCGCGGCACGTCGGGCGCGCGCGCGGTCCAGCATCGGGTCAGCCGGAACCAGACGCGCCACCGGCCGCCCGCGACGGGTGATGCAAAGCTCCGCCCCGCCCTCGACCTCGGTGATCAGCCGAGGCAGGGCGTTCCGGGCTTCCAGCACGCCGATCGTGGGCATCGGGGGTTCCCTTGCTATCCTGCTCAGCAAATAAGGCGGCGGATCGACACCGGCAAGCCGGTCATTCCTGGCGGTAGTTCGGCGCTTCGCGGGTGATCGCCACGTCGTGGACATGGCTCTCCCGCAGCCCGGCGCCGGTGACGCGGCGGAAGCGGGCATTGCGTTGCAGGGCGGGGATGGAATCGCTGCCGGTGTAGCCCAGCCCGGCCCGCACGCCCCCCACCAGCTGGTGCACCACCGGCCCCACCGGCCCCTTGTAGCCGACGCGCCCTTCCACCCCCTCCGGGACCAGTTTCAGCTGGTCCTTGATGTCCTGCTGGAAATACCGGTCGGCCGAGCCGCGCGCCATGGCGCCGATGCTGCCCATGCCGCGATAGGATTTGTAGGACCGGCCCTGGTAGAGGAACACCTCGCCCGGCGCCTCGTCGGTGCCGGCGAGCAGGCTGCCGATCATCACGCAATCGGCGCCGGCCGCCAGCGCCTTCACGATATCGCCCGAGGTACGCATCCCGCCGTCGGCGATCGCCGGCACGCCGCGTTCCCGGCACGCCGCCGCGGTTTCCAGCACCGCCGAGAATTGCGGCACCCCGACGCCGGCCACCACCCTTGTGGTGCAGATGCTGCCGGGCCCGATCCCCACTTTCACCGCGTCCGCCCCGGCCTCGATCAACGCCAGCGCGCCCTCCGGCGTGGCGACGTTGCCCGCCATCACCTGCACCGCGTTGGAGGCGCGCTTGATCGCCTCCACCGCCGCCAGCACCCCGGCGGAATGGCCATGCGCGGTATCCACCACGATCACATCCACCCCGGCGCTGATCAGCGCGCGGGCCCGCGCCTCCCCATCCGGTCCCACCCCGGTGGCGGCGGCGACCCGCAGCCGGCCCAGCGCGTCCTTGTTGGCAAGCGGGTGCGCCTGCGCCTTGTCCATGTCCTTGACGGTGATGAGCCCCACGCAGCGATAGGCGTCATCGACCACCAGCAGCTTCTCGATCCGGTGCCGGTGCAGCAGGCGGCGCGCCTCCTCGGGGCCCACGTCGCCGGTGACGGTGACCAGGTTTTCCCGCGTCATCAGCTCATAGACCCGCAAGCTGGGGTCGGTGGCGAAGCGCACGTCGCGGTGGGTCAGGATGCCGACCAGCCGGCCGGTTTCGCGTTCCACCACCGGCACGCCGCTGATCCGGTGCGCCGCCATCAGCGCCTGCGCCTCGGCCAGGGTCTGGTCGGGGTGGATGGTGAGCGGGTTCACCACCATGCCGGATTCGAATTTCTTCACCTGGCGCACCTGCGCGGCCTGCGCCTCCGGGTCCAGGTTCTTGTGGATCACTCCGATCCCGCCGAGCTGGGCCATGGCGATCGCCATCTCGCTTTCCGTCACGGTATCCATGGCGGCCGAGATGATCGGGATATTGAGGCGGATTTCCCGGGTCAGGCGGGCGGTGGTGTCGGTTGCGGCCGGCAGCACCTGGGAATAGGCGGGCACCAGCAGCACATCGTCGAAGGCGAGCGCCTCGGCGATGGGCGGGGCGGCGAGTGGAGATGTGTCGAAAGCCATGGCCGGGGGCGCCTTTCCGTACCTTGGCGGCGCCTGATAGGCCGATGCCGCCGCCGGAGCAAGCACCGGGCGATTGCCTCGGCCCCGGGAATGCCCCATCTACCGTGCAGTAGGTTGCCCAAGAGCACGCAAGGACCGACCATGGCCTTTCTGACCGAACCCGAGCCCGAACGCGGCGCGGTGCTGGAGGTGATGCAAGGCATCCGCCGCATCGTCGCCGCCAACCCCGGGCCGATGACCTATCACGGCACCAACACCTACCTGATCGACACCGCGGCGGGCACGGTGGTGCTGGACCCCGGGCCGGACCTGCCCGAGCACGTGGCGGCGATCGTTCGTGCCACCGGCGGCAAGGTCGATCTGATCCTGCTGTCGCACACCCATCACGACCATGTGGAAGCCACCCCGGCGCTGGTGGCCGCCACCGGGGCGCGCACCGCCGGGTTCCGCCGCAGCGCGGTGCCGAGCTTCACCCCGGACATCCCGCTCGACGACGGGGCCGAGATCGCCGGGATGACCGCGCTGCATACCCCGGGCCATGCGTCGGATCATCTCTGCTACGCGCTGCCGCGACCGGGGGCGGCGCCGGTGCTGTTTTCGGCCGATCATGTGATGTCGTGGAGCTCTTCGGTGGTCTCGCCGCCGGACGGGGACATGGGGGCCTATTTCGCCTCGCTGCGCCGACTGCTGGACCGCGATGACGAGTGGTTCCTGCCCGGTCACGGCCCGCCCCTGCCGGAGCCGCGCAAGCTGACCCGGGCGCTGCTGTTCCACCGGATGGAGCGGGAGAGCGCGATCCTGGCGCGGCTGCGCCGGGCTCCGGCGGATACCCCGGCGCTGCGGGATGCGCTCTATTCGCAGACCCATCCGCGGTTGCAGCGGGCGGCCGAGCGCAACGTGCTGGCACATCTGATGAAGCTGGAGGCGGAGGGACGGGTACGGCGGACCGACGAGGTGTGGGCGGCGGCGTGAGGGGGTGGCGGAGACCGCAGGTATCGCGCGGGTATGATAGGTTGTAGGATCGCCCCAGGCCCAGTTGGCGTGCCGCAAGGTTTCCCCGGCGATGATGAAAAAAAGCGACCTTCGGTTCACCAGCCTCGAGCTTGGCAACTGGCGAAACTTCGGCAAATGCGCGATGGATCTGGCGCCGCGCGTTTTTTTGGTCGGGCCGAACGCATCCGGCAAGTCCAATCTGCTCGATGTTTTCCGCTTCCTGCACGAGCTGGTGACGCCGGGTGGCGGGTTGCAGCGGGCGACGGAGCAGCGTGGCGGGGTCAGCTCCCTGCGCGCGCTGCACGCGCGGCGGGAGCCGGAGGTGCGGATCAAGGTCAAGATCGGCAGCACCGATAAGCCTGACCAGTGGAGCTACGAACTCGCATTCAACGCGCGGCGGAATACCCCGGCACGGATCATCACCGAACAAGTCTGCCACGACGGTCAGCTGTTGCTCGATCGGCCTGACGGTTCCGACCGTGCCGACGCACGACGGCTCACCCAGACACATCTGGAACAGATCAGCGCCAACCAGGCGTTCCGGCCGCTGGCGGATTTCCTGACCGGGGTGAGCTACCTTCATGTGGTACCGCAGCTGATACGAGACCCCAACCGGCGCGGCACCGACAGCACCGATCCGCTGGGCGGCGATCTGATCCAGCGTATCGCAGAAACACCGAAGCGGACCCGCGATGCGCGACTGGAGCGGATCCTCAAAGGGCTTCAGGTGGCGGTTCCGCAGATCGAGACGATCGCGCTGACGCAGGATACGCGAGGGCTCTGGCACATCCTGGCGCGCTACCGGCACTGGCGCGGCCACGGCGCCCTGCAGGACGAAGAGCGGTTTTCCGACGGCACGTTGCGCCTGTTCGCCCTGCTCTGGGCACTGCTGGAACCCGGTGGGCCGCTGCTTCTCGAGGAACCGGAACTCTCCCTGCATCCGGCGGTGGTCGTGCAGCTTCCGCGTTTGTTCGCACGGATGCAGCGCGCGAGCGGACGTCAGGCGATTATAACGACCAATGCCGAAAGCCTGCTGCGCGAGCCTGGTATCGGGCTGCACGAGGTGTTCTTGCTGCGCCCGGCTGAAGAAGGCACGAAGGTCGAACCGGCGAGCACGATCAAGGATATCCAGGGTCTGCTGGAAGGCGGACTCCCGCTTGGCGAGGCGCTGATGCCCAACACCGCGCCCGAACGGGCGGACGAGTTGGCGCGGCTCGCGCTGTGACGGTGGCGGGGACGCCGATCACCCTGGCCTGCGAGGGCTGGGTGGATCGGGAGATTCTGACCAGGGTTCTGACGGCTCGCGGGTTGGCCGTGGGTCCGGTTCATGATGCTGGCGGCTCGAGCGCGATTGATCGGAAGCTGAAAGCCTATGCCAATGCCGCGCAGTTCTCGCCTTGGCTGGTGCATCGGGACCTGGACCATGAAGAGTGCGCGCCAGGGCTGTTCCGCCGGCTGGTTCGTCGTCCGCCGCCTGGCCTCAACCTCATCGTCCCGGTGCGGCAGATCGAAAGCTGGTTGCTGGCCGACCGCGAAGGATGCGCGGCATTCCTGCAGATCGCACCGGCATTGATTCCCGAGCAACCGGAAACGCTGCCTGACGCGAAGCAAACCCTGGTGGCGTTGGCCGGGCGCTCCCGGCGCCGGGTGATCCGCGAAGGGATGGTCCCGCGGCCGCAGTCCGGACGCAAGATCGGGGTGGATTACAGCGACCTGGTCGCCGAGTTCGTTGCTACGAAATGGTCCCCGCAGCGCGCCGTGGCGGGCGGCGCGCGCAGCCTCGCCAAACTGCTGGAACGGATCGATCGCTTCCGCAGCACCGGCGCCTGGACCCGGCCCGCCTGACCTACCCGCGCCCCGCCACCGGCAAGCGCGCCGTCAGCACCGAGCCGGTCGCGGATTCGGTGATGAACAGCTGCCGCCGGTCGGCCCCGCCGAACGCCACGTTGGTGGTCATCATCCCCGCGCAGGAGCGCAGCCGGAACAGCGGCTCGCCCAGCCGCGAGAACACCCAGACCGTGCCCATCCGCGCATGGGCCACCACCAGATTGTCCTCGGCGTCGGGCAGAATCCCGTCCGGCCCGCCGCCCGGCCCGCCCGACATCTGGATGAAGCAGCCCACCCGCCCCGGCGCCCGCTCCGGCCCCAGCAGCGGCACGTGCCAGATCGCGTTGGCCCGCGTCACCGCCAGCAGCACCGCGTTCTCGTCGGCGGTCAGCGCCAGGCCGTTCGGGCTGGGCACGCGGTCCAGCAGCACCTCGGCCCCGCCGGCCGCGGTCAGGCGCACCAGCCGGCCGACCGGGTCCATCAGGCTGCTCTCGCCCTGATCGGTGAAATAGATGTCACCGTTGCGCGCGATCACCAGATCGTTCGGGCCGAGCAGCTTCGCCCCCGGCAGCTCGGGCAGCACCGGCTCGATGCGGCCGGTGTCGGGGTGCAGGCGGACGATGCCGCGCAGCCGGTCGGCGATGAAGATCGCTCCGTCTTCGCGGATGCGCAGCCCGTTCGGCCGCCCGTCGTACTCCGCCGCCACGTCCCAGGCGCCGGCGGGCGACAGGCGCAGAATCCGTCCATGCGCGAGGTCGGTCATCAGCAGATTGCCGGCGCGGTCGAACCCCGGGCCCTCCAGGAAGCAGTCCACCGCGCGGTGATGGTGGCGCTGCATCCAGGACGGGCGGTCGCGCCGCAGCGCCGCCGGGACGGTGGCGAAGACCTCGGTCGGCAGCTCGCGGGGCGGCGGGTACATCACGCCCTCTGCGGGCCGCGCACCAGCCGGCCGGGGCGGGCGCCGGTCGGCACGCCGTCGCGGCGGACGATCTCGCCGGCGACGAGGGTGGCGCGGTAGCCATCCGCCCCCTGCATCAGCCGCCGCCCGCCGGCCGGCAGGTCATAGACCACGCGCGGCGCCTGCACCCGCAGCCGGTCGTAGTCGATCAGGTTGAGATCGGCGCGCAACCCGGGCGCCAGCACGCCGCGGTCGTGCAGGCCGATCGCGCGCGCGTTGTCGCGGGTCAGGCGGCGGATCATCCATTCCAGCGGGAACCGCCCGCCGGGGCGGTCGCGGGTCCAGTGCGTGAGCGCATAGGTCGGCGCCGAGGCGTCGCACAGCACGCCGACATGCGCGCCCCCGTCGCCGAGCCCCAGCAGCGTGTTGGGATGCGCCATCATCGCCCGCACCGTCTCGAGATTGCCGGCGGCGTAGTTGCTGAGCGGGCGATAGAGGATGGTCCGCCCGTCGCCTTCGAGCAGCCGGTCGTAGGCGAGCGCCGCCGGGTCGCACCCCAGCCGGCGCGCCTCGGCGCCCAGGCTGCGCTCGGCCGGCGGCTCGTAGTCGGGCGGATCGCCGAGCGGGAAGATGCGGTCCCAGTGCCGCAGACGGAAGCTGTGTTCGCCGCCGGCGCGTTCGGCGAGCAGGCGGGCCCGCATTCCGGGGTCGCGCAGCGCGGCCAGCCGGCGGGGGAACGGCAGCCCGGCCAGCGGGCGGAACGACGGGCAATCGACGAACGGGTGCTGGGAGAGTTCGAAGCCCAGCAGCACCCCGGTGGGGCGCGAGAGCACCTGGCCGGTCATGGCCAGGCCGGCGGCGTTGGCGTCCGCGATCTTGCCCAGCAGCACGCGCCATTCCTCGGGTTTGCTGTCGCGTTCCAGGATGGTCATGGTCATCGGCCGGCCGGAGGCGGCGGCGAGACGGCGCAGCATGGCGAACTCGGGTTCCAGCTCGGCGCCGAAATCCGAGATCACCTGCAACCAGCCGCGCCCGGTGGCGCCCACCGCGGCGGCGATGGCGGCGAGCTCGGCCTCCTCGGCGGTCAGGGTGGGGATCGATTCGCCGGCCAGGGTGCGGTGGTTGAGCGTGCGGGAGGTGGAGAAGCCGAGCGCCCCGGCGGCGATCCCGTCCGCCGCCAGCCGTGCCATCTCGGCGCTTTCGGCGGCGGTCGCGGGTTCGCGGGCGACGGCGCGGCTGCCCATCACATGCACCCGCAGCGCCGCGTGGGGCACCTGGGTGGCGACATCGAGGTCGAACCGCCGCGCCGCCAGCGTGTCCAGATAGTCGGGGAAGCTGGTCCAGTTCCACGGCAGGCCCTCGGTCAGGACCGGTTCCGGGATGTCCTCCACCCCCTCCATCAGCTCCACCAGCCGGGCGCGGTTTTCCGGCGCGCAGGGGGCGAAGCCGACCCCGCAATTGCCGACCAGCACGGTGGTGACGCCGAGGGCCGAGGAGGGCGTGATTTCCTCCGACCAGGTCACCTGCGCGTCGTAATGGGTGTGCGGATCGACGAAGCCGGGGGTGACGATCAGGCCGGTGGCGTCGATCTCCTCGGTGCTGCGGCCGGGAATACGACCGATCGCCTGGATGCGGGCGCCGGCGATGGCGATGTCGGCGGCGCGCGGGGGGGCGCCGGTGCCGTCGATGACCAGGCCGTTGCGGATGACAAGGCTCGGGGTGTCGGACATGGTTTCCTCCCGCGGTCTTCGGCCGCGGGAGGGACGGTAGGAGCCGGCGGCGGGTGGGGCAAGACCGCGCTCAGGGCGCCCCGCCCGGGCCGGCCGTCGTCAGCTTCTCGCGCATCGGCGGCAGCAGCGCCGCCGCATAGGCCGCCGGGTGGTTGAGCAGATAATGCGCCACTTCCAGGTCCAGCTCCTGCCCGACCGCGGCGGGGCAGCCGGCGCGCACCGCCAGCGCCTCGGCCGGCGGCACCGGGGCGCGCAGCCGCCGTTCCGCCACCAGCCCCCCCAGCATCGGCTGCACCCCGGCCGCCAGCGCGCCCAGCTGGCGTTCCGCCGCGTCCAGCCCCAGGCTGGTGCAGACTTGCGGCAGCACGCCGAGACCTTGCAGCGGCCAGCCGCGGGGGGCGAGCACCCGGCTCCAGGTCAGGAACAATTCGCCGCCGCCCGGCAACCGGGTGAAGCGCTGCACCAAGCCCTTGCCGAAGGTGGAGCTGCCCACCACCACCGCGCGCCCGCGGTCGGCCAGCGCGGCGGCCAGCACCTCGGCGGCGGAGGCGGTGCGCCCATCGACCAGCACCACCACCGGCAGGCCTTTCGCCAGTTCCCCCGGGGCCGAGCGCCAGACCGTATCCGCCGCTTGGTCCCGCCCCTCGGTGCGCGCCACCACGCCGGCGCCCAGCAGCCCGTCGGCCACCGCGACCGCCTGCCCCAGCAGCCCGCCCGGATCGCCGCGCAGGTCCAGCACGATTCCCTCGGGCGGCGGGCTGGCGGCCAGCCCCTGTTCCACCGCCACGGCGAAGCCCGCGTCGGTGGCGCGGTTGAAGCGCGCGATGCGGACCAGCAGCATCCCGGCCAGGATGGTGCTGGTGACGCTGGGCGGGGGAACGCGGCGGCGCAGGATGGTGGCGGCGTGCGGCCTGCCGCGCAGCCCGATCCAGCGCAGGCGGAGCGTGCTGCCCGCGGGCCCGGCCAGCCTCCGTTGCAGCGCGGCGATCCGCCGGCCCGCGACGGGCTGGCCATCCAGCGTGAGGATCTGTGCGCCCGGGCGCAGCCCCGCGCGCGCCGCCGGGCCGCCGGGCGTGACCCGGCCGGCCACCACCCGCCCGGTGCGACGGGCCAGCCGCAGGCCGATGCCCGGTCCGCCGCCGCGCGCCGCCTCGTCGGCCGCCGCCTGCGGGGGCGGCACGTAGCGGGAATACGGGTCCATGTGATCGAACATCTCGTCGAAAAAGGCGCCGATCATGCCCTGGGTGCCGGCGCGGCGCAGTGCCGCCGAGCGGGCCACGGCGGCAGCTTGCAGGGTGACGGCCAGGCTCGCCCAGTCCGCCGGTCGCTCGGTGAGCGGCGCCAGCAGCGAGACGATCACGCCGCGCCGTGCCGTCAGCACCACATGTCCCGATCGCAGCGAGACGGACAATTCCGGATCGAGCGCGGTGATCCCGCGCAAGCCCCACAGGGTCAGCTGCGGCACCGTCACCGGCTCCAGCGCGCGCGGGGCGATGAACCGCAGGGCGGCGGTATAGACCTGTTGCGACAGGGCGGAATCGAACCCGGGCGCGGCGGAGGCGCGCGCGGTCGGCCCCGCCAGGGCCAGGAACAGGAACAGGAGAGAGAAGCCTCTCACCGGCGGCGCGACCGCTTCCCCGAATGCGCGCCGCGATGGGTGGGTCGCGGCGCAACGCCCCCCAGGAGCTGGAACACGAGACCGCCGGTGGCCGGGGTCGCCTCCGCCAGCCGGACCTCGATCGCCTGCCCCAGGCGGAAGGTCAGGCCGGTGCGGCTTCCGGTCAGGGCGCCCGCGCGCCGGTCATGGTGGTAGAAATCATCCGGCAGGCTGCGACGCGGGACAATGCCCGAGGCCCCGTTTTCGGGCAGCGTGACGAAAATGCCGAAACCTGTGACCCCGGAGACACGGGCGGCGAATACGTCACCCTCCCGCCCGGCCAGGAAGGACGCCAGATAGCGGTCCATCGCGTCGCGCTCGGCGGCCTGGGCGCGGCGTTCGGTGGCGGTCAGATGATCCCCGAGGGCGACCAGATCCGTGCCCGGCGCCTCGCCCAGCAGGGCGCGATGGACCAGCAGATCGGCGTAGCGGCGGATCGGGCTGGTGAAATGGGTGTAGGCCGGCAGCGCCAGGCCGAAATGCCCGGTGTTCTCCGGCGCGTAGATCGCCTGCGACTGGGCGCGCAGGATCAACTCGCTGACCATCGGCGCGGCCTCGGTGCCGGCGACCTGGTGCAGGATGCGGTCCAGCTCGCGCGGCCCGGCCGAGGGGGCCAGGGTGAGCCCCATCGCCGCCAGCACGCTGCGCAGCTCCGCCAGCTTCTCCGCCGCCGGCGGGGCGTGGGTGCGAAACAGCGCCGGGACGCCGCGGGCGAGCAGGGTGCGCGCCGCGGCGACATTGGCCGCGATCATGAACTCCTCGATCAGCCGGTGGCTGGCCAGCCGCGGCCGGGGGCGTACATCCGCCACCCGCCCGTTCGGATGCAGGATCACCTGGCGCTCCGGCAGCTCGAGTTCGAGCGTGCCGCGCGCCGCGCGGGCGGCGGCCAGGGCGGCGAAGGCGGCGTAGAGATTGGCCAGCGCCGGCGCCGGGAGGTCGAGGCGGGAGCGGCCCTCATGCGCCTCCTGGGCCGCCTCGTAGGTCAGCCGGGCGGCGCTGCGCATGAGGCCGCGGGCGAAGCGGGAGGCGGTGATCCTGCCGGCACTGTCGATGGCGAGTTCGGCGAACACGCAGGCGCGATCTTCCCGCGGGCGCAGGCTGCACCAGTCGGTGGAGAGCGCCTCCGGCAGCATCGGCACCACCAGGTCGGGGAAATAGACGCTGTTGCCGCGTTCGCGCGCGGCGCGGTCCAGCGCCGAGCCGGGAGCGACGTAATGGGCGACATCGGCGATGGCGACGATCAGCCGGTGGCCGGTCGGGGTGGGTTCGGCGAACACCGCGTCGTCGAAATCGCGCGCGTCGGCGCCGTCGATGGTGACCAGCGGGAGGGCGCGCAGGTCGTCCCGCCCGGCCGGGTCGGGCGGGCCGGCGGCTTCGGCTTCGGCCAGCGCATCGGCGGGGAAATGTTCGGGGATGGCGTTGGTGGCGATGGCGAGCCGGCTGATCGCGCGCGCGTCGCCGAGGCGGCCCAGCCGCTCGATCACCCGGGCCGGGTGCAGCCCGTGCCCGCTCGAGGGCAGCGGTTCGGCGCGCACGATCTCGCCGGCCTCGGCGCCGCCGGTGGCGCCGGGGGGCACCGTCCATTCGGCGCGGGCACGGCGGTCGGCCGGGGTCAGGCGGCCGGCCTCGCGCGGGGCGGCGGAAGGATGGAACACCGCCAGGATGCGGCCGGGGGCTTCGGGAAGGACCTTGATCGTGCGGCCCTCGTAGAGGCCGGGCCCGGCCGGGCGGAGCCGGGCCAGCACGCGCTGGCCGGGGGCGAGCGCGGGGCGTCCCGCAGGCTCCGGCGCCATGATGACGCGCGGCGGGTCCCCCTCCGGCCAGGATTCGGGATGGGCCAGGGCGTCACCATCGGCATCGGTGCCGGTGATGCGGACCAGGGTGACAGGCGGCGGGCGGCGGGGCATGGCGGGTCCGGTGGCGCGGTCCCGCCGGGGGCTGGTGGCGCGGCGGTCAGCTTTCCAGCTCGGTATCCCAGTACAGGAAGTCGCGCCAGCTCTCGTGCAGGTAGTTGGGCGGAAAGGCGCGGCCCTGGTCCTGCAATTCCCAGGTGGTGGGCTGGCGCGGGTGGGCGCGGGGGAACATCGCGCATTCGCGCGGCAGGCGGGAGCCCTTGCGGAGGTTACACTCGCCGCAGGCGGTGACCACGTTCTGCCAGGTGGTGCGTCCCCCGCGGGAGCGCGGGATGACGTGATCGAAGGTGAGTTCCGGCGCCGCCCGCCGCCCGCCGCAATACTGGCAGGCGAAGCCGTCGCGCAGGAACACGTTGAACCGGGTGAAGGCGGGACGCCGGGCGGAAGGGATGTAGTCCTTGAGCGCGATCACGCTGGGCAGCCGCATCCGCCGCGAGGGCGAGCGCACCGCGGTTTCGTATTCGGACAGCACCGAGACGCGGTCGAGGAACACCGCCTTCACCGCATCCTGCCATGACCAGAGGGACAGCGGGAAATAGGACAGCGGGCGGAAATCCGCGTTCAGCACCAGCGCGGGGAAATTCTGTCCGCCATCGGGCACAGCCTCGGCCTCCTGCCGTGCGGAGGGGCGGCGCGGGCGGGTCGCACGCGGCGCCGGACTCCGTTGGCGGGAGTATCGCAAGCGGTGGGGTGGGGGGCAAGCCGCGGCGCGGGAAGTGTCACGGAAAGGTAGGAACCCGCGGGCCGGGGTGGCCGGCACCGGGCCTGCCACCCCGGCGCCGGGTCAGGCGAGGTGGCGGGCGAAGAACTCCAGGGTGCGCCGCTGCGCCAGCTCGTAGTCGGGTTGGCTGAAGCTGCCGCGCTCGTCACAGCCGAAGCCGTGCTGGGCGCCGGCATAGACGTAGATCTCGGCATTCGGCTGCGCCGCCCGGACCGCGTCCACGTCGGTCATCGGGATGGAGGCGTCCTTCTCGCCGAAATGCATCTGCACCGGGCAGTTCGGCCGCTCCTCCCGCGTGCCGGGGATGCCGCCGCCGTACCAGCAGGAGGCGGCGGCGAAATCGCGCGAGCGGGTGGCGCCCCACCAGGCCACGGTGCCGCCGAAGCAATAGCCGACGATCCCGAGCTTGCGCCCGGAGAGATGCGCCGCCGCCGCGGCGACATCCGCCATCACCTTGGCGTCGTCGAGCTGCATCCGCAGCTCGCGGCCCTTGCCGATGTCGTCCTGGGTGTAGCCGAGCTCCACCCCGGGCCGGGCGCGGTCGAACAGCGCCGGCGCGCAGACCGCGTAGCCCTGGGCGGCGAAGCGATCCGCCATGTCGCGGATGTGATGGTTGAGGCCGAAAATTTCCTGGATGACCACCACCCCCCTGGTGGCGGCGGCGTCGCCGGCGGTGTAGGCGGAAAGCTTGAAACCGTCGGCGGCGGTGAGCTGAATGAGCTGGCCCATCGGAGCGTTCTCCCGTGTGTTGCGTTGATCGCGTGGCGCCACATTGCCCGGCGGGCGAGGCGCGTCAACCGGGCCGATCGGTCGCATCCGCAGCGTTCCACGGGATGAAACGCGGTCTGGGCGGCTTGCCCGGGGTGGGCGGCTACCATACGGTAGCTTTCCCGAACCAGGACCCGCCCATGCCCCAGCCCACAAGCTTCGACGCGATCGTGATCGGTGCCGGGATTTCCGGCATGTATCAGCTGCACAAGCTGCGCGGGCTGGGCCTGTCGGCGCTGGTGCTGGAGGCCGGGACCGGAGTGGGCGGCACCTGGTATTGGAACCGCTACCCGGGCGCGCGGTTCGATTCCGAAAGCTGGTCCTACGGCTACTCCTTCGACCGGGCGATTCTGGAAGCGTGGGACTGGAGCGAGCATTTCTCGCCGCAGCCGGATACGCTGCGGTACCTGAATTTCGTTGCCGACAAGCTGGACTTGCGCCGCGACATCCGCTTCCGGTCCCGGGTGACGGCGGCGCATTGGTCCGAGCCGGCGCGGCTATGGCGCATCCTGACCGAGGACGGGGCGGCGTTCGAGGCGCGCTTCCTGATCACCGCGGTCGGCCCGCTGTCGGCGCCGACCCTGCCCGCAATCCCCGGCATCGGCGATTTCCAGGGCCAGTCCTGCCATACCGCGCGCTGGCCGCATGAGCTGGTGGATTTCGCCGGCAAGCGGGTGGCGGTGATCGGCACCGGGGCGACCGGGGTGCAGACGATCCAGGAGGTGGCGAAGACCGCCGGGCGGCTGACCGTGTTCCAGCGCACCCCCAACTGGTGCGCGCCGCTGCACAACCGCCGGATCGACCGCGACGAGATGGCGCGGATCCGCGCCGAATATCCGGCGATCTTCGCCCGCTGCCAGGAGACCTTCGCCTGCTTCATCCATACCCCGGACCCGCGCGGCACGTTCGAGGTGACGGCGGAGGAGCGGGAAGCGTTCTGGGAGAAGCTCTACAACGAACCGGGCTTCGGCATCTGGCAGGGCAATTTCCGCGACATGCTGACCGACCGCGCCGCCAATGCGCTGATCAGCGACTTCGTCGCGCGAAAGATCCGCGCCCGGGTGAAGGACCAGGCGGTGGCGGAGAAGCTGATCCCCAAGAACCACGGCTTCGGCACCCGCCGGGTGCCGCTGGAAACGCGGTATTACGAGGTTTACAACCAGGACAATGTGGAGCTGGTCGATCTGACCGAAACCCCGATCGAGCGGATCACCGCCACCGGAATACGCACCTCGGCGCAGGACTTTGTATTCGATATCATCGTCTATGCCACCGGGTTCGACGCGGTGACCGGGAGTTTCGACCGCATCGACATCCGTGGCGCCGAGGGTCGCGCCCTGCGGGACCGCTGGGCCGGCGGGCCGGAGACGTTTCTCGGCGTGCTGGTGGACGGATTCCCCAACCTGCTGATGCTGATCGGCCCGCACATGGCGTTGGGCAACATTCCCCGCAGCATCGAATACAATGTGGAATGGGTGAGCGAGCTGCTGGGCTACGCGGCGGCGCGCGGGATCACCCGGATCGAGGCCGGCGACGCGGCGGTGAGGGAATGGACCGAGCATGTGCATGGGCTCGGCCAGGGATTGCTGTCCAACGAGATCGATTCCTGGATGACCGGGGTGAACCGCAACGTGGCGGGCAAGAGCGTGCGCATCATCAACCGCTACAGCGGCAGCGCGCCGGCCTATCGGGCCCGCTGCGACGCGGTGGCGGCGGCGGGCTATGCCGGGGTGCGGCTGGGGTAGCGCGGCGGGCCCAAGCTTGCATCGGTCCGCCGCCGCCGCTATGGCGAAGGGGTGCGGAACGGTCCGGCGCATCGCGTGGCTTCCGGGCCGACAAGGCAAGGTGGTGGCATGAGTCAGACCCTCGAGCGACGCGGCGGCCCGCGTCGCACCGCACCGCGCGCTGCGCTGGACGCCGAGGATGTGCGCGCCGCCTATCGCCGCTGGGCCGGGATTTACGACACCGGCTTCGGCCTTGTGTCTTCCGCTGCCCGCCGCGCCGCGGTGCGCGAAGTGAACGCCCTGCCGGGGCGCGACGTGCTGGAGATGGGGGTCGGCACCGGGCTGGCGCTGCCCCGCTACCGGTCCGAGAAGCGCATCACCGGCATCGACCTTTCGACCGAGATGCTGGCCCTGGCCCGCAAGCGGGTGGCCGAGCTCGGGCTGGCCAACGTCACCGCGCTGCATGAGATGGACGCCGAGGCGACCAGTTTCGCCGATGCCAGTTTCGACGTCGCGGTGGCGATGTTCGTGGCCTCGGTGGTGCCGCATCCCCGCCGGCTCCTGGCTGAGATGCGCCGGGTGGTGCGGCCGGGCGGGCACCTGCTGTTCGTGAACCATTTCGCCGCCGAGCGCGGCCCGCGTTGGTGGGCCGAGTGGGCGTTGGCCCCGGCCTCCCGCGCGCTCGGCTGGCACCCTGATTTTGCCACCGCGGCGCTGTTCCCGCCCGAGGACATGGCGCGCATCAATGTGCAGCCGATGGCACCGTTCGGGATTTTCAGCCTGGTGCGGCTGCGGAATTAGCGGGCCTGCCGGATTCCGGCGGCGATCGCGGCGACATCGCGCGCCACCTGCTCGTCATGGGTCGAGAACCCGGGCATCCTTCCGACCGTCGCCACGCAGGCGGCAAGCGCGAGCAGCAGAACCAGGGCAAGCAGACGGCGCATGGCGATCGGCCTATCGTCGGGCGTAGGGGTTGGTGGCGTCCATGAGCAGCCGGATCAGCCCGTCGAGCTGATCGAGGTCCCGATAGTGGATGCGCAGCATCCCCGCCTGGCCGTTGCTGCGCAGGTCCACCCGCAGGCCGAGGCGGTCCGATAAATCCCGCTCCAGAGCCTGGATGTCCGGGTCCGGCGGCGGGCGCTTGGGTCGGTCGTCCGGCAGCGAGATCAGGCGGTTGGCGAGATCCTCCGTCTGCCGCACGGTCAGGCCGCGCTCCAGAACCCGTTGCAGCATCAGGTCCGGGGCGGCATGGGTGAGCAGGGAGCGGGCATGGCCGGCGGTGATGCGCCCGTCCCGCAGCGCGGCCTTGACCGGTTCGGTGGCGCCGAGCAGCCGCATCAGGTTGCTGATGTGACCGCGGGACTTTCCGACCGCGGCGGCCAGGGTTTCCTGGGTCAGCCCGAATTCGTCCAGCAGGCGCTCGTACCCCTCCGCCTCCTCCAGCGGGTTGAGGTCCTGGCGCTGGAGGTTTTCGACCAGCGCGCCGGCGGCGGCGTCGAGATCCGCGAAATTGCGGATCAGGGCGGGGACCTCGTGCAGCCCGGCCAGGGCGGCGGCGCGCCAGCGGCGTTCCCCGGCGACGATCTGGAACCGCGCCGGATCGGCGGGGCTGGGCCGGGCGAGGATTGGCTGGAGAATACCGCGTGCGCGGATGGAATCGGCCAACTCGTTGAGCGCGGTGGCGTCCATCGCGCCGCGCGGCTGGTAGGGCGACGGGTCCAGCAGGTCGAGCGGAAGGCTGCGCACGTCGGCCGCCGCCGGGTCGGGGGCCAGCGCATTGGCGCCCATCAGCGCGGCGAGGCCCTTGCCCAGGCGTGGCGGGGTGCTCATGGCCGCGCCTCCGCCCGGTTGCGGCGCAACAGCTCGGCGGCCAGCTGCACATAGGCCTGGGCGCCCGCGGATTTGTAGTCATACAGCAGCACTGGCTTGCCGTGGCTCGGCGCTTCGGTGATGCGGATGTTGCGCGGTATGACGGTATCGAACACGGCGCCGCCGAAAAACCCCCGCGCGTCGGCGGCCACCTGGTCGGACAGGTTGTTACGTTTGTCATACATGGTCAGCACGATTCCAGAAAGACGCAGTGCGGGATTGTAGCCGCGGCGGATCGTCTCGATCGTGCGCATGAGGCCGCTGACCCCTTCCAGGGCGTAGAACTCGCATTGTAATGGCACCAGCACGGTATGCGCCGCGACCAGCGCATTGACGGTCAGCAGGCCGAGGCTGGGTGGGCAGTCGATGATCACGTAGTCGTACTGCGGCAGATGCTGGCGCAGCGGGGCCATGGCATCGCGCAGCCGGGTCTGGCGGTGATCCATGCCGGCCAGTTCGATCTCGGCGCCGGCCAGGTCGGGTTCGGCGGGGATGATGGCGAGGTTCGGGATGTCGGTGGCGCGGGCGGCGTCTTGCGGCGGGGTATGCAGCACCAGCACGCAGTAGCTGCCGAGGGTGCGGTCCTCATGGGCAACGCCGAGGCCGGTGGAGGCGTTGCCCTGGGGGTCGAGGTCGATCAGCAGCACCGAACGGCCGGCGGCGGCGAGAGCGGTGGCCAGGTTGACGGCGGTCGTAGTCTTGCCGACACCGCCCTTCTGGTTGGCGATGGCGAGAATCTGGGTCGGGGATGGATCAGCCGCTGGGGGCACGCCGGAGCTCGGTGATGCGGAGGATGACGGCGCCGGGGGCGAGGCGGCCCGCGATCGTCTCCACCCGCATGTGCCATTCCCTTGCTGCCTGCGTCAATTCTTCCGCCGCCTTCGGCCCCTTCGGTAACAGCGCGGTGCCGTTCGGGGCCAGCAGCGGCGCCGCCAACGCCAGCAGGCGGGGCAGCGGCGCAAGGGCGCGCGCGGTGACCAGCGGCGCAGGGGGGAGGGCCGCGGTCTCGATTCGGATGGGGTGAATGGTGACGGGGGCACGGAGGATGCGCGCCGCTTCACGGAGGAAGGCGGCCTTGCGGTGGTCGGCTTCCAGCAGGTCGAACATGATGCCGGTAGCGGCGGCCAGGATCAGCCCTGGGAAGCCGGCGCCGGAACCCAGGTCGATGCCCCGATCGCTTCGCGGCGGGATCAGGGGGACGAGCGCCAGCGAGTCGGCGATGTGCCGCTCCGCCAGCCGCGCCACATCCCCCGGGCCGACCAGGTTGATGGTTCGGTTCCAACGGGTCAGCAGCGCGGAAAACTCTTCGATATCGAATGGTGCGTCACGTGACACATCGTTCGAAGCCGAAGAATCGATCACGCCGCCCGCTCCGCGCCCGCCCGTCGGAGATGGGCCATCAACAGCGCCAGCGCCGCCGGGGTCATGCCCTCCAACCGCGCCGCCGCGCCGAGCGAGTCCGGCCGGCTTGCGGCGAGCCGATGCCGGATCTCCGCCGAAAGCCCTGGAATGCTCGCGTAATCCAGACCGGCGAGCGACACCTCCTCGGTGCGCCGGAAAGCGCGAATCTCCGCCGATTGCCGGGGCAGATAGCCGCGATACAGCGCCTCGGCGTCCAGATGCGCGCGGACCCGCGGAGGCAGCTGGCGCAGCCATGGAAAAGCATCGCTCACGCCAGGCGCGCCGGCGGCCAGCAGATCCAGCACCGAGCGCCATACGCCGTCCGCCCGCACGGAAACGCCCAGCTTGGCGAGCGTCCCCGGCCGGCCGCCCTCCGCCTCTGCCCGCGCCACGGCCTCTGCCACCGCGGCCTCATGGGCGGCGAACGCTCGCGCGCGGTCCGGCCCGACACAGCCCCAGGCCAGACCCTTCCGGGTCAGCCGCAGGTCGGCATTATCGGCACGCAAGGTCAAGCGGAACTCCGAGCGGGAGGTGAACATCCGATAGGGCTCTGTGACGCCCCGCAGCGTGAGATCGTCCGCCAGCACGCCGATATAGGCTTCCGAGCGATCCAGGCTGACCGAGGCCGCGCCGCCGGCAAGGCGGGCCGCGTTGATACCGGCCAAAATCCCCTGCGCCGCAGCCTCCTCGTACCCCGTGGTGCCGTTGATCTGTCCCGCCAGGAACAGCCCGGGTACCCGCCGCACCTGCAAACCTGCGGTCAGGGCGCGCGGATCGACATAGTCATATTCCACCGCATAGCCGGGCCGCAGGATCCGCGCCCGTTCCAACCCCGGGATGCTGTGCACTAGCTCCGCCTGCACCTCCTCCGGCAAGGAGGTGGAGATTCCATTCGGATAGATGGTCGGATCGTCCAGCCCCTCCGGCTCCAGAAAAATCTGGTGGCGCGGACGATCCGCGAACCGGGCCACCTTGTCCTCGATGGAGGGGCAGTAGCGCGGACCGGGGCCGGAGATATTCCCCGCATGGATCGCCGACCGATGCAGATTGGCGCGAATGATTGCGTGCGTCGCCGCGGTGGTCGCGGTGACGTGGCAGGGCACCTGCGGGGTGTCGATGCGGGTGGTCAGCGGGCTGAACGGCTCCGGCGGATCATCGCCCGGGTCGGCGGGGAGCGCGGCGAAATCGATGCTGTCGCGGTGCAGCCGCGGCGGGGTGCCGGTCTTCAACCGCCCCAGCGGCAGCGCCAGCCGGGCCAGCGTCTCGGCCAGGCCGATCGCGGGGGCTTCGCCCACCCGTCCGGCTGGGGTCTGGCGGTCGCCCACATGCACCACCCCGCGCAGAAACGTGCCGGTGGTCAGCACCACCGCGGCGGCCTTTACGGCGCGCCCATCCGCCGTGCGCACCCCCACCACCCGGCCCGAGGGGTCGTGCAGCAGATCCTCCACCGCGGCTTCCTCGATCGAGAGGTTCGGCGTCGCGGCCAGCAGCGCCTGCACCGCGCGGCGATACAGCCCCCGGTCGGCCTGGGCGCGCGGGCCGCGCACGGCGGGTCCCTTGCTGCGGTTGAGCAGCTTGAAATGAATGCCGGCCGCATCGGCGGCGCGACCCATGATGCCGTCCAGCGCGTCGATCTCCCGCACCAGATGGCCCTTGCCGATGCCGCCGATCGCGGGGTTGCAGGACATCTCGCCAATGCTGGCGCGGCGGTGGGTCAGCAACAGTGTGGCCGCGCCACAACGCGCGGCGGCGGCGGCGGCTTCCGTGCCGGCGTGGCCGCCGCCGATCACGATGACATCGAAGGAAGGAACCATATCGGCAGTATAGCAGGTCCGGGGATTGGTGGTGATGCGGCGCCTGGGGTAGATGGCCGTGATGGCCGTGAACCTGATCCCACCGGCGGTTTTCCTGCGCGACCAGCGGCGGGACCGTGCGCCGTGACAACAATCCCCGGCCTGAGCGCCGCGGAACTGGCACTGGTGCGGGACATTCTCCGCTCCCGCCTGCCCCAAGGCGCGCGGGCCTGGGTCTTCGGCTCCCGCGCCACGACGCGCCCCAAGCCGTTCTCCGACCTGGATCTGGCGATCGACGCCGGGCGGCGCCTCACCCTCGACGAAGCCGCCGCCCTGACCGAGGCCTTCTCGGACAGCGACCTGTCATGGAAAACCGACATCGTGGACTGGCAGGCCGCGGCGGAGTGGTTCCGCGCCGAGATCGCGCCCGGAATGCTCCCGCTCTGACGCCCGCCCCGCCCTACCCGACCACCAACCGCGCCCGCAGCCGATCGAGCCGCTCCGCACCCAGGCCCAGCCGCTCCGCCGCATAGGCCTCGAACCCGCCCATCCGGTGGATCTCCCCGAACGCCGCCTCCAGCAACCCGGGCTGCACCGTCAGCAGAATCTCCGCCGCATCCGCCGGCAGATCGTCCGCGGACACGGTATCGCCGCGCCACAGCCGGTTGGTGGCCAGGTAATCGGCCATCACCGCGTCCCACCCCACGCCCAGCGCGGTCAGGATCAGCGCGGCGCCGAACCCGGTGCGATCCTTCCCGGCCGAGCAGTGAAACAGCAGCGACCCGGCATCGGGCGCCACGAGCAACTCGAAGATCGCCCGGTAGCGATGCGCCCAGTCGGCCGCGTAGGCCACATAGGCCTCGCGCATCAGCGCTCGTGCATCCGCTCCGGTCGCCGCCCGCGTGGCCAGGATGTCGCGCAACGACGCGCCGACGCTCGGCTCGATCGGCAGCGGCCGATACGCCACCCCGGGCAGCAGGCCGGCCGGAAACGGCGCCGCGGCGGCCTCGGCCTCGCCACGGAGGTCACACACCACCGCCACCCCCAGGCGCCGCACCACGGCGGCATCCTCCGCGGTCAGCCCGGCCAGCGCGGCGGCGCGGAACACCTGCCCCGCACGTACCGCTCCCGCCCGGGTCGGCCACCCGCCGAGGTCACGAAAGTTGGAAACCCCGGCGAGCGGGATCGAAACCGGCAGGCTCACCGGCGGCGCATCCCTTCCACCGCCTCGGCTAGGCGTTGCGGATCCACCTTGATCGTCACCCCCGCCCGCTCGGTCTGCAGCTTCATCGCCACCCGGGAATCCCGCCCGTCCCAGCCGCGGTTCATCGCCTCCTGCATCTCCGCCTGTACCAGGTTGGACAGCCGCATCGGCACCCCGAGTTCGCGCCCCAGCTGGCAGGCCAGCGACACGTCCTTGAATGCCAGCCGCAGCGCGAAGGCCGGTGGTTCATACACATCCGGCAGGAACTGATCGGGCATGGCATCGAACGCGCCGCGCCGGCCGATCGCGCCCTGCCGCACCGCCTCCCAGATCGCCAGCGGCTCGATGCCGGCCTTCACCCCCATGCTGAAGACTTCGGCGAGGCCGGTGGTCATGATGTAGCCGAACAGATTATGCACCAGTTTCGCCACCGATCCGGCCCCGATCGGCCCGACATAGCGGGCCTGATCGCCGATCGCATCCAGCACCGGCTTGAACCGGTCGAACGCCGCCTCGGCCCCGCCCACCCAGATCGCCAGCTTGCCGCTTGCCGCCCCGCGCGGCCCGCCGCTGACCGGCGCGTCCAGCACGTCTACGCCCCTTGTCGCAAAATCGGCGTGCAGCCGGCGCATCAGGGTGGGCGAGTTGGTGGACAGGTCGAACCAGGCCGAGCCGGCCCGCATCGCCGGCGCAAGCCCCCCCGCCACCGCCTCCACTTCCGGCGGGCCGGGCAGGGAGGTCAGCACCACGTCGGCGGCGGCGGCCACCGCGGCGGGGCTGTCGGCCCACACCGCGCCGGCGGCCAGCAGCCGGGTGGCGCTGTCGCGCCGCAGGTCGTGCACCACCAGCGCGTGCCCGCCTTTCAGCGCATTCGCAGCCATGGAGGCACCCATGGTGCCCAGGCCGATGAACCCGACGTTCATGGCGGCTCAGCCCTCCGCCTCGAACACCTCGCGGGCCACGTTGGCCGCGGTCATGGCACAGGGCCAGCCGCCATAGAACGCGACATGGGTGATGAGTTCCGACAGCTCCTCCTTCGACAGCCCGTTGAACAGGGCCCGCGCCAGATGGCCTTTCAGCTGCTCCGGCCGATAGGTGGCGACCAGGACAGCGCAGGTGATAAGGCTGCGATCGCGCTTGGACAGTTGCGGGCGCTCCCAGATGTCGCCGAACAGCACCTTCTCGGTGACCTCGATCAGCTTGGGGACGGTCTCGCGCACGCGGTCGCGGCTGGCGGTGCTGGGGGCTTTGGCCATCGGAACCTCCGGGGTTCGGTTGCTTCGGAGGGATGCAACACCCGGGCGCCGCGCTTGTCGAGGCCGCCTACGCCACCGCCACCGCCGGTTGCAGCGGATAATCCACCTCCGCCGTGTGGACCGCCTGCGCCTTGCCCAGCCGAGATGAAAACAGGATGAAATGTTCCACCACCATCGGTTCGGCGCGGAACAGGTTGTGGGCCTGCACGAACCCGGCGAGCTTGGCCTCCGAGGCAGCGTTCAGCCGGGCCAGCGTGACATGCGGCTGGAAGCGCCGGCGCTCGGCCGGCAGGCCGGCGCGCTGCAACGCGGTCTCGATCTTGGCCTGCAAGCGCTCCAGCGGCTCGGAGCGGGCCGCGCCCACCCACAGCCGCGTGTCCCGCCCGCCCTTGCGGAACGTGCCCACCCCGGCCAGCGTCAGCGGAAAGGCGCGCCCGCGCAGCGCGGCCAGGGCGTGGTCGATCTCCTCCGCCTGGTCCGGCGCCACCTCGCCGATGAAGCGCAGGGTCAGATGATGGTTCTCCACCGGCACCCAGCGCGCGCCGGGGATGGCGGTGGCCATCGCCGCCAGCCGCGCGCGCAGCGGATCGGGCAGATCGAGGGCGACGAACAGCCTCATTTCGCCTCCGCCAGCGCCAGCACCCGGCGCACATAGGGCAGGATGGTCGCCACCACCCGCTTCACCCCGGTCGCGTTCGGGTGCAGCAGGTCGGGCTGGTTGAGGGACGGAACGCGGGCGACGCCGGCCAGGAAGAACGGCTCCAGCACCACCCCCGGGCGTCGGCCGAGCGCGGCATAGACGGCGCGGAACCGGCGCTCGTAGCCGGGTCCCAGGTTGGGCGGGGCATACATCCCGGCCAGCAGCACCGGGATATGCCGGGCCGCCAGCCGGTTCAGGATGGCGGTCAGATTGGCGCGCAGATCGCGCACCGGCAGCCCGCGCAGCCCATCGTTGGCGCCGAGTTCCAGCACTGCCGCCAGCGGCGGGCCGCGCCGCGGAATGCCGCCCAGCACCCAGTCGAGCCGTGCCAGCCCATCGGCCGAGGTGGCGCCGGAGACCGCGGCATCGATCACCTGCACCTTCTGTCCGGTCCCCGCGAGTGCCTGTTTCAGCTGCACCTCGAACCCCTCGGCATGGGGCAGCCCGTAGCCGGCGGCGAGGGAATCGCCGATCACCAGCAACCGCGCCGGCGCCGCGGCGGTCAGCACCAGCAGCGCCAGGGTGCCGAGTCTGGCCCCGACCCCATATGCTGCCGCCATGACCCACCTTTCGCCGACCCGCCCCCTGCTCTCCGCCCGGGGCCTGACCCTGACCCTGCCCGCGGCATCCGGTCCGGTCAACATCCTGCGTGGGGTCGATCTCGACCTGGCCGCCGGCGAGACGGTGGCGCTGCTGGGACCGTCCGGCGCCGGCAAGACCAGCCTGCTGATGCTGCTGGCCGGGCTGGAACGCCCCAGCGCCGGCAGCCTGACGGTGGAGGGGCGGGAACTGGCCGGGCTGTCCGAAGAAGCCCGCGCCGCCTGGCGCCGCGGCCGGGTCGGGATCGTGTTCCAGGGCTTCCACCTGATCGAGACCATGACCGCGCGCGAGAACGTGGCGGTCCCGCTGGAACTGGCCGGGCGGCGCGACGCCGATGCGGTGGCGGCGGCGATGCTCGACCGGGTCGGGCTGGGGCACCGGGCGGGCCATCTGCCCGGCCAGCTTTCCGGCGGGGAGCAGCAGCGGGTGGCGCTGGCCCGCGCGTTGGCGCCCCGTCCGGCGCTGGTGCTGGCCGACGAGCCGACCGGCAACCTCGATCAG
>JBMFXF010000015.1:0-23918 GCA_049964515.1 Acetobacteraceae bacterium
ACCACCCCGGACCCGGTGGCGCTGGCGGAGACCCTGGCCGCGCTGGCCCGCGCCGGCATCGATCACGCGGCGATGGAGGCGTCCTCGCATGGTCTCGACCAGTGCCGGCTCGACGGGGTGGCGCTGGCGGGCGCCGGCTTCACCAACCTGACCCGCGACCATCTGGACTATCACGGCACCGAGGCCGCCTATCGCGCCGCCAAGCTGCGCCTGTTCGACACCCTGCTGCCCGAAGGCGCGCCGGCGGTGGCCAACGCGGCGATGGACCCGGAGACCCTGGCGGCGCTCTGCGCCATCGCCGCCCGCCGCCGGCTCGATCTGCGGCTGGTGGGCAGCGGCGGCGATGCGCTGCGGCTGCTCGAGGCCAGCCCGCGTCCCGACGGCCAGACGCTGCGGGTCGCCCGCGGCGCCGGCCAAGCACGGTCCATCCCGCTGCCGCTGCCCGGCCTGTTCCAGGCCGAGAACGCGCTGCTGGCGGCCGCCCTGGCCGAGGCGCTGGGCGAGGCCGACGCGCTCGACGCGCTGGCCCGGCTGCGCCCGGTGCGCGGGCGGCTGGTCCGCCTCGGCCCGCTGGCCGACGCCCTGCTCACCCGTCGCGCCATCCCCGACCCGGTCCGCCGCCTGACCGGCGAGGCGCTGGCGCTCGCCGCCGCGCTCGCCGGGGCGCTCAAATTCCAGGGCTCGTTCTCGCTCCAAGCCAAGGGGGACGGCCCGGTCGGGCTGCTGATCGCCGACTGCACCGAAACCGGCGCGCTGCGCGGCTACGCCAGCACCGATCCCGATCGCCTCGCCGCCCTGCTGGCGCAGACGCCGGACCCCACCGCCGCCGCCCTGCTCGGCAAGGGCTATCTCGCCTTCACCGTCGATCAGGGGCCGGACCGCGAGCGTCATCAGGGCATCGTCGCGATCGAGGGCGAGCACCTTGCCGTCATGGCCGGGCATTATTTCACCACCTCGGAACAATACCCGTGCCGGCTCCACCTCGCCGCCGCCCCCAGCCCGGCGGGCTGGCGGGCCGGCGCGCTGGTGCTGGAACGCATCGCCGGGCCGGAGGGCGCCGATCCCGCGGCTCCCGAGGCCGCGCGGGCCGAGGCCTGGCACGCCGCCACCACCCTGGCCGCCACCCTGACCGACGCCGAGCTGCTGGACGACCGGTTGTCCGGCGAAACCCTGCTGTGGCGCCTGTTCGGCACCGAGGGCGTCGCCGCCGACCGCGCCCGCGCGCTGTCGTTCGGCTGCCGCTGCTCGCGCGCGCGCCTGGCCGGCATCCTGGAAGGCTTCGACGCCGACGATCTGGACCATATGACGGTCGATGGCAGCATCGTGATGACCTGCGAGTTCTGCAACCATGATTTCCGCTTCGCGCGCGCCGACACCAGGCCGCGGATCCGGCATTGACCGGCCCCGCGACGCTGGCCATGGTGCGCGCGGCTTCGCAACCGGGACCCGGGCCTATGAAATACCTGATCGACCGCCGCGCGGCGTTGCTGCTGCCGTTGGCGCTGGCCGGATGTGGCGGCGGCAGGCCCGTGCCGGTGGCCTATCCTCGGCTGGACTTCAGCTATCTGCCGCAGTTGCACCTGAACGTCGCGCGGGTGGCGATCGAGCAGCATTTCATCCCCTCCGACGTTCCCCCCTCGGTCAGCCAGTACGATCCGGTCTCCCCCACCGCGGCGCTGCGCCGGATGGGCGAGGAACGGCTGGGCGCCTTCGGCTCCGCCGGCAAGGCGGTGTTCGTGGTCACCGACGCCGCGCTCACCCGCGAGCGGGACATCATCACCGGCACGTTCTCGGTGCGGCTCGAGATCTATACCTCGGCCGGCACCCGCGTCGGCTTCGCCGAAGCCTCGGTCTCGCGCGAGCAGCCGGTCGAGCACCATGACCTGCAAGCCTCGCTCTATGCGCTGACCCGGCGGATCATGGACCGGATGAACGTCGAGTTCGAATACCAGGTCCGCCGCGCGCTGGGGACCTGGCTGTTGCCGGCCGGCGTGAAGGCCGCCCCGGTGCGCGCGGCGCCGATCACCGCCACTCCGGCCGTGGCGCCGACAACGGGAGGGCCGGTGCAGCTGGTTCCGGTGGCACCGCCGCCCCTGCCCGCGGCCGGCCATCCCTGACCCCCGCCCCGCTTGACCACCCAAGCCGCCGCGGCCACCTATCGCCCATGACCCGCATCGAGATCGACCACCGGCATCCGGAAAAGGCGCACCGCCCCGATCAGCCGGTTGCCCGCAAGCCGGCCTGGATCCGGGTGAAGGCCCCGACCCATCCGGTCTATCACGCGACCCGGGCCCTGTTGCGGGAACACAAGCTGGCCACCGTCTGCGAGGAGGCCGCCTGCCCCAATGTCGGGGAATGCTGGTCCCGCCGCCACGCCACCATGATGATCCTGGGCGAGACCTGCACCCGCGCCTGCGCCTTCTGCAACGTCGCCACCGGCCTGCCCGGCCCGGTCGATGCCGAGGAGCCGGCCCGCGTCGGCGCCGCCGTGGCCAAGCTCGGGCTTGCCCATGTCGTCATCACCTCGGTCGATCGCGACGATCTGCCGGATGGCGGCGCGGGGCATTTCGCCGCCGTCATCGGCGCCATCCGCGCCGCCGCCCCGGGCACCACGATCGAGGTGCTGACGCCGGATTTCCTGCGCAAGCCGGGCGCGCCCGCGATCGTGGCCGCCGCCGCCCCCGACGTGTTCAACCACAATCTCGAAACCGTGCCCCGGCTCTACCCCGCCATCCGGCCGGGCGCGCGCTACTACCAGTCGCTGCGCCTGCTCGACCGGATGAAGATTCTCGCCCCCGGCGTGTTCACCAAATCCGGGCTGATGGTGGGCCTGGGCGAGAGCCGCGCCGAGATCCTGCAAGTGATGGACGATCTGCGGGTGGCCGAGGTGGATTTCCTGACCATCGGCCAGTATCTGCAACCCACGGTGAAGCACGCCGCGGTGGAGCGCTTCCTGCCGCCCGAGGAATTCGCCGAGCTCGCCGCGCTGGCCCGCGCCCGCGGCTTTCGGATGGTCGCCGCGTCCCCGCTCACCCGCAGCTCCTACCACGCCGACGCCGATTTCGCCGCCCTGCGCGCCGCCGCCTGATGCCCGCCCACGCCGAACGCCAGGTGTTGCCGTACAGCCCCGAACAATTGTTCGACCTGGTCGCCGACGTGGCCCGCTATCCCGAGTTTCTGCCCTGGTGCGTCGGCGCCCGCATCCGCTCCCGCACCCAGGAGCTGATCGTGGCGGATCTGACCATCGGCTTCGGCCCGTTCCGCGAGAGCTTCACCAGCCGGGTCACGCTGGACCGGCCGAACGCGGTCAACGTCACCTACGAGAATGGTCCGTTCCGCTATCTGCGCAACCACTGGGGATTCACCCCGGCGCCGGGCGGGACCGAAGTGGATTTTTTTGTGGATTTCGAGTTCCGCTCGCGCATCCTGCAGGCGGCCATCGGTCCCGTCTTCACCGAGGCGGTGCGCCGGATGGTCGCCGCCTTCCGCCGCCGCGCCGCCGCGCTCTATCGCGTCAAGGCCACGCTCGCCGCCCCCATCGCTGCTTCCGAAGGCTGACATGATCCGCAACACGCCAGAGCGCCCCGACCCATCGCTGCCGCCGATCCGCGCCAATTTCTACTCCGATACCCAGACCCGCCCGACCCCGGCCATGAAGGCGGCGATGATGGCGGCGGAAACCGGCGACGAGCAGCACGGCGACGACCCCACCATCCACGCGCTCAACGACCGTATGGCCGCCCTGTTGGGCAAGGAAGCGGCGCTGTTCCTGCCCTCCGGCACCATGTGCAACGAGATCGCCATCCTGGTGCATTGTCGCCGCGGCGACGAGGTGCTCGCGCATCATACCGCGCATATCCAGGCCGCGGAGGGCGGCGCGCCGGGCGCGCTGGCCGGGGTCTCGGTGCTGGGGCTGCCAGGTGAGCGCGGGCAGTTCGACGCCGCCACCCTGCGCGCCGCGCTGCGCGAACGCCGCCGCCACGCCCCGCCGCAGACCCTGGTGGAGATCGAACAGACCGCCAATCTCGGCGGCGGCTCGGTCTGGCCGATCGAGCGGCTGCGGGCGGTGTGCGATGCCGCGCACGAGGCGGACATGGCGGTCCATATGGACGGCGCGCGGCTGATGAACGCGGTGGTCGCCGCCGGCGTGCCGGCGGCGGAGATGGCGGCCGGCTGCGATTCCGTGTGGCTCGATTTCACCAAGGGTCTCGGCGCGCCGCTCGGCGCGGTGCTCTGCGGCAGCGCCGCGTTCATCGATCAGGCCTGGCTGTGGAAGCAGCGCATGGGCGGCGCCCTGCGCCAGGGAGGCATCTGCGCCGCCGCCTGCCTCTACGCGCTGGACCATCATGTCGATCGGCTGGCGGAAGATCACGCCAACGCCGCCGCCCTCGCCCGCGGGCTGGCGCAGATTCCGGGCATCACGGTGCAAACGCCGGAGACCAATCTGGTGTTCTTCGATACCTCCGCCGCGGGGATCACCGCGGCCGAGCTCGCCGGGCGCATCCGCCGGCAGGGGGTGCAGATCTCCACCATGGGGAAGTTCCGCGCCCGCGCCTGCACGCATCTGGATGTGGATGCGGCCGGGGTGGCGCTGGCGATTGCGGCGATCCGGGAGGCGATCGGCTGAGCGACCGGCGGGTTCAGCCGGGCAGACAGGCCACGCGCAGGGCGGCGAAGGCGCGGGCGCGATGGCTGATCGACTCCTTGGTTGCCGGATCCATCTCGCCGAACGTCTCGGCATAACCCTCGGGGACGAACATCGGGTCGTAGCCGAAGCCGCGGCTGCCGCGCGGCGGCAGAGCCAGGGTTCCGTCCACCCTTCCCTGGAACGTCGCCGTCCGACCGTCGGGCGCGGCCAGGCACAGTGCCGCGGTGAACCAGCCGCGGCGGTCGGGATGATCGCCCACGGCCTGCGCCACCCGCGCCATCGCTGCCCCGAAATCCTCGCCCGGCCCCGCCCAGCGCGCCGAAACCACGCCCGGCGCCCCGTCCAGCGCGGCGACCGAAAAGCCGGAATCATCGGCCAACGCCGGCAACCCCGCCCCGCGTGCCGCCGCGGTGGCCTTGATCCGCGCATTCGCCACGAAATCGGCGCCGGTCTCCTCGGGTTCGCCCAGTCCCAGCGCAGCCGCGGCAACCACGTCGATGCCGAACGGCGTCAGCAGCGCGGTGATCTCGGCCAGCTTGCCCGGGTTGTGGCTGGCCAGCACCAGCCGCGCCCCGCGCTCCAGGCGGATCACGGATCGGCCCCCAGCACCGCGCGCTGGGCGGCGAACAGCGCCGCGGTGCCAGCGCGGGCCAGGCCCAGCAGGTCCAGGAACTGCGCCTCCGAAAACGGCGCCTGCTCCGCGGTACCCTGGATCTCCACGATCCCGCCCCGGTCGGTCAGCACGAAATTCGCATCCGCCTCAGCCCCGGAGTCCTCGGCGTAGTCCAGGTCACACACCGCCTCCCCGCCGACGATGCCGCAGGAAATCGCGGCCACCTGCCCCAGCAACGGGTCCTTGGCCAACACGTTCATCCGCCGCAGATGCCGCAGCGCCAGGGCCAGGGCCACGTAGGCCCCGGTGATCGACGCGCAGCGGGTGCCGCCATCGGCGTTCAGCACGTCGCAATCCAGAGTGATGGTCATCTCCCCCAGCGCCTTGCGGTCGATCACCGCGCGCAGCGAGCGCCCGATCAGGCGCTGGATCTCCTGCGTCCGGCCAGATTGCTTGCCGCGCGCGGCCTCCCGGTCGCCGCGGGTATGGGTGGCGCGGGGCAACATGCCGTATTCGGCGGTAACCCAGCCCAGGCCGGAGCCGCGCAGGAATCCCGGTACCCGTCCTTCCACGCTGGCCGCGCACAGGACCTCGGTCTCACCCATGCGGATCAGGCACGAGCCTTCTGCATGGCGGGCGAAGCCCGGCGTCAGCACGACGGGACGCAGCGCATCGGCGGCGCGGCCGGAAGGGCGCATGAGCGAAAATCCTTGCGAAATGAGCCGGGGATGTAGCAGCCCGGCCGCCCCCGGTCACGCCGCCTCGGTGTCGATCGCGTATCCGGCCGCGCGCACGGTGCGGATCAGATCATGCTCCTCGGGGGCGTTGATCGCCTTGCGCAGGCGGCGGATATGCACGTCCACCGTGCGCGGCTCGACATGGATGTCCTTGCCCCACACCGCGTCCAGCAGTTCCTCGCGAGCGAACACCCGGCGCGGATGCTCCAGGAAATACTGCAACAGGCGGAACTCGGTCGGTCCCAGATGCAGGGCGCGACCATTGCGGGTGGCCCGGTGGGTGGCCAGGTCGAGGGTGATGTCGTCGAAGGTCAGGGTGGATTTGGCCGGCATCGCCCCCGAACGTCGCAGCAGCGCGCGCATCCGCGCGATCAGCGCCTCGGTGGAGAAAGGCTTGGTGATATAGTCGTCCGCGCCGGTGTTGAGGCCGCGCACCGCGTCCTGATCCTCGGTGCGCGCGGTCACCATGATGACCGGCAGGTCGCGGGTGGCGGGGCGGCGGCGGATCTGGCGGCAGACTTCCAGCCCCGACATCGCCGGCAGCATCCAGTCCAGCAGCACGATATCGGGGGTGGCCTCGCTGATCCGGCTCAGCGCTTCCTGCCCATCGGCGGCTTCATCGACACGGAATCCCTGTTTTTCGAGGTTGTAGCGCAGCATGGTGGCCAGCGCCGCCTCGTCTTCCACCACCAGCACCAAGGGGCGGGCGATCGCGGGTTCGGGCATGGGTCAGTCCTGTTCGCGCGGGCGCACCACGGCATAGGCCGAGGTATCGCCCTTGGGGCGGGCGTCGGTCAGCGTCTCGCCGGTCACGGCGTAGTACAGCATCTCGGCGATGTTGGTGGCGTGATCGCCGATCCGTTCCAGATTCTTGGCGATGAACAGCAGATGCGTGCAGGGCGTGATGTTGCGCGGATCTTCCATCATGTAAGTGATGAGCTCGCGGAACAGCCCGTTATAGATATCGTCGATCGCCAGGTCGGAGCGCCACACCCGCACCGCCTTTTCGATATCGGACTCGCCCACCGCGTCGATCACGGTTTTCAGATTCTCCTGCACCAGCCGGGCCATGTGCCCGAGCCCGGCCAGCGAGAACACCTGCGGCAGCTGCGCCAGCACCACCGCGCGCTTGGCCACATTGGCGGCATAATCGCCGATCCGCTCAAGATCGCCGGTGATCTTGAGCGCGCCCACCACCCGGCGCAGATCGCCCGCCACCGGCTGGCGCAGCGCGAGGGTGCGGATGACGAACTGCTCGATCTCGCGCTCCAGCGCATCGACCCGCTTGTCCTGCTCCACCACCTGCGCGGCCACCGCAGTGTCATGCTCCAGGATCGCCCGCGCCGCGCCGGCGACCTCGGCTTCCACCGCGCCGCCCATCTCGGCCAGCAGGTCGCGCAGCCGGTCGAGCTCCTGGTCGAAGCTGCGCAGCGCGTGGGGGGATTCGGATGCCATGGCGGCTCCCTCAGCCGAACCGGCCGGTGATGTAGTCCTGGGTGCGCTTCTCGCGCGGGGCGGTGAACATCTGGGCAGCCGGGGCGGCTTCCACCAGCTCGCCGAGGTAGAAGAAGGCCACCTGGTCGGCGATGCGGGCGGCCTGCTGCATGTTGTGGGTCACCAGGGCGATGGTGAACTCGCTCTTCAGCTCCTCGATCAGCTCCTCGATCTTCACCGTGCTGATCGGATCGAGCGCGCTGGTCGGCTCGTCGAACAGGATCACCTCCGGCTGGATGGCGATGGTGCGCGCGATCACCAGCCGCTGCTGCTGCCCGCCCGACAGGCCGAGCGCGGAGGCGCCGAGCCGGTCCTTCACCTCGTCCCACAGCGCAGCCCGGGTCAGCGCCCGCTCCACCCGCTCGTCCATCGCCGATTTGGACAGTTTCTCGTGCAGCCGGACGCCGAAGGCGATGTTCTCGTGGATCGACATCGGAAACGGGGTCGGCTTCTGGAACACCATGCCGATGCGGGCGCGGAGCGCGATGGCGTCGATCTCAGGGCTGATGATGTTGCGCCCGTCGAGCAGCACCTCGCCGGTGGCGCGCTGGCCCGGGTAGAGATCGTACATCCGGTTCAGCACGCGCAACAGGGTGGATTTGCCGCAGCCGGAGGGACCGATCATGCCGGTCACCTGCCGGTCCGGCAGATCGAGCGTGATCCCGCGCAGTGCCTGGGTGGCGCCGTAGTAGAAATCCAGCCCGCGGATGGCGATCCGCGGCGGCGCCGGCGCGACGGAGGCGGCGGTCTCGGCCGCCCCGACCGCCGTCATGGCCTCACCCCAGGCTGGACCTTGGGTTTCACCTTGCATGGGCAGGCTTCTAGGCGCCGGCCGCGACTCCCGTGTTTCAGTTCCATGACACTTCGATGACAGCGATCAGACCGGCATCGCCCGCAACGCACCGGCCCGCGCGGTGGCACCCGCCAGCATGAACGCGCTGTCCTGCCCGGCCAGGATGAACCGCGCGCCGAGGCCGATATAGGTCGCCATGATCGGCTCGGCGTAGATCCCGCCCATGCCCGGAAATTTGCCATGCGCCCGGCAGGCGGCCACGGTGCTGCGGTAGGCGTCCTCCAGCCGCGGATGGGTGAACTGCCCGGGGATGCCCATCTCGGCGCAGAGGTCGTTCGACCCGATCAGCAGCACGTCGATCCCCGGCACCGCCGCGATCGCCGCGGCGTTCTCGATCGCGCGCGGGGTCTCGAGCATCACCACGGTCAGGCAGGCGGCGTTCAGCGCCACCGCTGCCTCCCCCACGGGGACGCTCCGCAGCCCGTAGTGCGGGCCGATCCCGCCCATGGAGCGATGCCCGAGCGGAGGGTATTTCAGCTTCTCCACCACTTCGCGCGCTTCCTCGGCGGTATCGACATGCGGCATCACGATGCCGAGCGCACCGGCGTCCAGCATCCGCGTCGCCATGGCGTATTCGCCGTTCGGCACCCGCACGATCGGGGCGATGCCGGCGGCGAGCCCCGCCACCGCGATCTGGGCGGCGGCGTCCAGGCTCAGCGTGCCGTGCTCGCAATCGAGGAACAGCCAGTCGTAGCCGGCGGCGGCGGTGGCCGGCGCGATCTCCACGCTGCGCACCATGCGCACGGTAAAGCCGAGCGAGAGGCGGCCGGCCTGCAGCGCGGCGCGGGCCTGGTTGTGAACCGCGGACATGGCGGGGACCCTTTCGGTTGTTGGCGCAGTGGGTCGCACGCGCGCGCCCCTCCGGCAAGCCGCTGGCGCCCCGCGCCCGCCTGCGCTAGGGCGGAGCCCCACCGCGCTCCGGACCCGCATTGGCCAAATCCGCCCCCCGCTACCTCTGCGCCGCCTGTGGCGCCAGCTTCGCCAAATGGTCCGGGCGCTGCGAGGCCTGCGGCGAATGGAACAGCATCGCCGAGGAACCGGTGGAAGCCCGCCCCGGCCCCGCCGCCAAGGCCGCGCCCGGCCGTGCCGTCGGCTTCGTGCCGCTGGCCGGCACCGCCCAGCCCCCACCGCGCACGCCCACCGGCATGGCCGAGCTCGACCGCGTGCTGGGCGGCGGGCTGGTCGCCGCATCGGCGGTGCTGGTCGGCGGTGATCCGGGGATCGGCAAATCCACCTTGCTGCTCCAGGTCGCCGCCGCGATGGCCGAGGCCGGACGCCCCGTGCTCTACATCTCGGGCGAGGAATCGATCGATCAGATCCGCCTGCGTGCAACCCGCCTCGGGGTGGCGGGGGCGCCGTTGCACCTGGCCGCCGCGGTCAACCTCCGCGACATCGCCGCCGCGCTCGAGACCACCCCGGCCGCGCTGGTGGTGATCGATTCCATCCAGACCATGTGGCTCGACAGCATCGACAGCGCGCCGGGCACCGTCACCCAGGTCCGCGCCGCCTCGTTCGAACTGATCCGCCTGGCCAAATCGCGCGGCTTCGCCCTGGTGCTGGTGGGGCATGTCACCAAGGAAGGCGCACTCGCCGGCCCGCGGGTGGTGGAGCACATGGTCGATGCGGTGCTTTATTTCGAGGGCGATCGCGGCCACCAGTTCCGCATCCTGCGCGGGGTCAAGAACCGCTTCGGCGCCACCGACGAGATCGGCGTGTTCGAGATGACCGATCGCGGCCTCGCCGAGGTGGCCAATCCCTCGGCGCTGTTCCTGGCGGAGCGGCGCGGCAACATCGCCGGCAGCGCGGTGTTCGCCGGGCTCGAGGGCACCCGCCCGGTGCTGCTGGAAGTGCAGGCGCTGCTGGCGCCCAACCCGGGTGGCGCGCCCCGGCGGTCGGTCATCGGCTGGGACGGCGGGCGGCTCTCCATGCTGCTCGCGGTGCTGGAAACCCGCTGCGGGCTGCGTCTCGGCGCCAGCGACGTCTATCTCAATGTTGCCGGCGGGCTGCGGGTGAGCGAGCCGGCGGCCGATCTGGCGGTGGCGGCGGCGCTGGTCTCGGCGGTCACCGACCAGCCCACCTCACCCGGGATGGTGTATTTCGGCGAAGTGGGGTTGTCGGGCGAGGTGCGGCAGGTGGCGCAGGCGGAGGCGCGGCTCAAGGAAGCGGCGAAGCTGGGGTTCGATGCCGCCTGCCTGCCGCGGCGGGTGGCGCGCGGGGCACGGACGCTGGCCGCCCCGTCCGGGCTGCGCCTCGACGAGATCGGGCATCTCTCGGACCTGGTGGCCCGCTTCGCGGCCAAGGCGGGCGCCGCATGACCTGGGTGGATGTCGCGGTTCTGGCCGGGCTCGCGGTCTCCGGGCTGATCGGTCTGCTGCGCGGCTTCGTGCGCGAGGTGCTGGGCATCGCCGGCTGGGTGGGGGCGGGGATCATCGCGGTCTGGGCGCATCGGCCGGTGATGGCCTGGCTCGCGCCGCAACTCGGGCCGCATTCGGCGCTGGCCGATCCGCTGGCCTATGGCCTCACCTTCGTGGTGGCGCTGACCGTGCTGCTGGTGCTGACCCATCTCATCAGCCGCGGCGTCCATCGCGTCGGCCTGGGGGGGATCGACCGGCTGTTGGGGCTGGTATTCGGTCTCGCCCGGGGTGCGGCGGTGGTCGCGGTCGCCTATATGCTGGCACAGATGCTGATCCCGGTGCAGAACTGGCCGCCGGCGGTGCGGCAATCGCGCAGCCTGCCGCTTGTCTATGGCCTCGCGCGCTGGGCGGTGGACCTGTTGCCGCCGGCCGAGCGGCCGCGGCTCCTCGCGCCCTCGGGCAAGCCGCCGGCCGGTCTGCCGGCGGGGCTGCTGCTGCAATCCGTGCCGCGACTGGGCGCTCAGCTGGAGAAGGTCACGCAATGATCCGTGCCATCGACGATGCCGATCATCCGCACGAGGAATGTGGGGTGTTCGGCGTCTGGAACGTGCCCGACGCCGCCGCCGTCACCGCGCTCGGCCTGCACGCCCTGCAGCATCGCGGCCAGGAGGCAACCGGCATCGTCACCTATGACGGCGCGCGGTTCCATTCGCATCGCGGGCTCGGGCTGGTGGGGGACAATTTCTCCAATGCCCGGGTGATCGCCTCGCTGCCCGGGCGGATCGGCATCGGCCACAACCGCTACGCCACCACCGGCGAGACCATCCTGCGCAACGTTCAGCCCTTATACGCGGATTTCGAATTCGGCGGGTTCGCGGTGGCGCATAACGGCAACCTCACCAACGCGCATCTGCTCCATCGCGCGCTGGTGCGCCGCGGCTGCCTGTTCCAGTCCACCACCGATTCGGAAGTCTTCGTCCACCTGATCGCGATCAGCCTCTACTCCACCGTGGTGGACCGGCTGATCGACGCGCTGAAGCAGGTGGTCGGCGCCTATTCGCTGGTGGCGCTGTCGAACGAGGCGCTGATGGGCGTGCGCGACCCGATGGGGGTACGTCCGCTCATCCTCGGGCGCATCGCCGGCGCCGAGGCCGGCGCTGGCTGGGTGCTGGCCTCCGAGACCTGTGCGCTCGACATCGTCGGCGCCGAGTTCATCCGCGACGTGGAACCCGGCGAGATCGTGGTGATCGACGCCCAGGGGGTGCGCAGCATCAAGCCGTTCTCGCGCGCGCCGGAACGGTTCTGCGTGTTCGAATACATCTATTTCGCCCGTCCCGATTCCATCATGGAGGGGACGCCGGTCTATACCGCGCGCAAGCGGATCGGCGCCGAGCTGGCCCGCGAATCCGCCGTCCCCGCCGACGTGGTGGTGCCGGTCCCCGACTCGGGCGTGCCGGCGGCCATGGGGTTTGCCGCGGAAAGCGGCATCCCGTTCGAGCTCGGCATCATCCGCAACCACTATGTCGGCCGCACCTTCATCGAGCCGACCGACCACATCCGCAACCTCGGCGTGAAGCTCAAACATTCCGCCAACCGCGCCATGCTGGCCGGGCAGCGGGTGATCCTGGTCGATGATTCGATCGTCCGCGGCACCACCAGTCGCAAGATCGTGGAGATGGTGCGCGCCGCCGGGGCGCGCGAAGTCCACATGCGCATCTCCTCGCCGCCCACCACCCATTCCTGCTTCTACGGCATCGACACGCCCGAGCGGAGCAAGCTCCTGGCCGCGCGCTTCACTCGGGACGAGATGGCCGGCCAGATCGGCGCCGACAGCCTCGCCTTCGTCTCCATCGACGGGATGTACCGCGCGCTCGGCAAGCCCGGGCGGGACGCGGCCGAGCCGCGCTATTGCGATGCCTGCTTCACCGGCGACTACCCGATTCCCCGTCCCGACGAGGGCGACAACGCCGACCGCCAGCTGAGCCTGCTCGCGGAGGACCGCTGATGGAGCGTCCGCTCGCCGGCAGCGTGGCGCTGGTCACCGGCGCCAGCCGCGGGCTCGGTGCCGCCACCGCGGTGGAACTGGCCCGGCTGGGCGCGCATGTGGTGCTGACCGCGCGCACCCAGGGCGGGCTCGAGGAAACCGATGACGCCGTTGCCGCGGTCGGCGGCACCGCCAGCCTGCTGCCCCTCGACCTTGCCGAGGGCGAGAGCGTCGATGCGCTCGGCCCCTCGGTGTTCTCCCGCTTCGGCCGGCTCGACATCCTGGTCCATGCCGCGGGCACGTTAGGGCGGCTGACCCCGCTGCCGCATATCCTGCCCCGCGAGTGGGACGACGCGGTGGCGGTGAACCTCGCCGCGGTGTGGCGGCTGGCGCGATCCTGCGATCGCCTGCTGCGTGCCGCCCCGGCCGGGCGCGCGGTGTTCGTCACCGCCGCGCGGGCGCGCGCGCCGAAGGCCTATTGGGGCCTCTACGGTGCCACCAAGGCCGGGATGGAACATCTGGCACTCTCATGGGCGGACGAGACCGGCCCCTCGAACCTGCGCATCAACCTGTTCGACCCCGGCCCGATGGCGACCAGGCTGCGCCACGATGCCTATCCGGGAGAGACCCAGGACCATCTGCCGAAGCCCGCGGCGGTTGCCCCGTATCTGGCCGCGCTCTGCCTGCCCGCCGAAACCCGCTCGGGCGTCTTGGTCAGCCCGCCAGCTCCTCCGGAGTGAACCCGTCCTCGCGGAACTCGATGCCCGGCGCCGTGCCGGTCTGCTCCGCCCGGCGCAGCGCCACCCGGCGGATCTTGCCCGAGATCGTCTTCGGCAGCTCGGCAAAGGCGATCCGGCGGATGCGCTTGTAAGGTGCCGCCCGTTCCCGGACATGGCGCAGGATGGCCAGCGCGGTCTGCCGATCCGCCGGCCAGCCCGGCGCCAGCGTCACGAACGCCTTGGGCACCGCGGTGCGCACCGGATCGGGCGCCGGTACCACCGCCGCCTCCGCCACCGCCGCGTGCTCGATCAGCAGGCTCTCCAGCTCGAACGGGCTGATCCGGTAGTCGGACGCCTTGAACACGTCGTCGGCACGGCCGACATAAGTGATGTAGCCGTCGGCATCGCGGGAGGCGACATCGCCGGTGCGATAGGCGCCCTCTCCCCGCGGCGCGATGCTTCCATCGTCTTCCTGGTAGCCCAGCATCAGCCCTGCCGGGGCCGGATCGAGGTCGATCACCACCTCGCCGTCGCTGCTCTCGGCGCCGTCCGCATCCAGCAGCCGGATGGTGTAGCCCGGCAGCGGCCGGCCGACCGAACCTGGCTTCACCGCCATCCCCGGCGGATTGCCGATCTGTGCCGTGGTTTCCGTCTGACCGTAGAAATCCCGCACCGTCAGGCCCCAGGCGGCGCGCACCTGCTCGATCACCTCCGGGTTCAGCGGCTCGCCGGCCGAGGCCACCTCGCGGAGCCGGGTCCGCACCGCGCGCAGATCCTCCTGCACGAACATCCGCCACACCGTGGGCGGCGCGCAGAGCGTGCTCACCCCATGCTCGGCGATCGCGGCCAGCACGCCGGGCGCCGAAAACCGCGGCTGATTGGCGATGAACACCGTCGCGCCGGCGTTCCACGGCGCGAACACGCAGGACCAAGCGTGCTTGGCCCAGCCGGGAGAAGAGATGTTGAGATGCACATCCCCCTCCTGCAACCCAAGCACATACATGGTGGATAAGTGCCCGACCGGATAGCTGGCATGGGAATGGAGTACCAGCTTGGGCCGCGCGGTGGTGCCGGAGGTGAAATAGAGCAGCAGCGGGTCGTCCGCCATGGTCGGCCCGTCGGGCACGAACGCCGCCGGGGCCTCGCGCAGCGGCGCGTAATCGTGCCAGCCCGGCACCGCCGCGCCGACGGCGATGCGGACAATCCCCTCGGCAAGACCGGCGAACTTGGCGGCCTCGGCACTGGCCGCGACCACACAGCGGGCCCGCCCGCGGCCGAACCGGTCGGCCAGGTCGTCTGCCGTCAGCAGCGTGGTGGCCGGGATCACCACCGCGCCGAGCTTCATCGCCGCCAGCATCACCTCCCACAGCGCCACCACGTTGCCCAGCATCAGCAGGATGCGATCGCCCCGCCCGACGCCGAGCCGCCGCAGCCCGTTGGCTACCCGGTTCGAGTCGGCGGCGAGTTCGGCGAAACTCACTCGCGCCGCGCCCTCGCCGGTGATGATGAGAGCCGGCGCCTCGGCCAGCGGCCCGGCGGCGAGTTCGCCGTCGAACCAGTCCAGCGCCCAGTTGAACGCGCCGAGCGCGGGCCAGCGGAACTCCCGGCACGCCGTCTCGTGGTCGGTGCGATGGGTCAGCAGCAGGTCACGGGCTGCCTTGAAGGCCTGGACGGACATTTCATTACCTCCCGATCGGCGCCGCCAGGGTTACCACGTCGCGACGCCGGTGCCTATCGCACCACCCACCCCGCGACCGCGCCGCTCATGCAGGTGGCGAGGGTGCCGGACAGGATCGCGCGCAGCCCCAGCGCCACCACCTCGTCGCGCCGCTCCGGCACCATCGCGCCCAACCCGCCCAGCAGGATCCCAAGGCTCCCGAAATTGGCGAACCCGCAGAGCGAATAAGTCAGGATCACCCGGGTGCGCGGGTCGAACACCCCGCCCATGCCGGCCAGCGCCCGATAGGCCACGAACTCGTTCAGCACCGTTTTGGTGGCCATCAGCCCGGCCGCGGCCGCGGTCTCCCGCCACGGCACGCCGATCAGCCACAGCAGCGGACGGAACGGAATGGCGAACAGGCGTTGCAGGGTGATCGGCCCGCCCCCCCAGACACCGGCCAGCGCCAGCGCATGGTTGACCAGCGCCACCAGCGCCACCGCCACGATGAGCACGGCGACAATCCCGGCCAGGATCGGAATGCCGGCCAGGGTGCCCCGCACCAGCGCATCCAGCGCGCTGCCGGCCCGCGCTTCGGCCATGCGTGCCTCGGTGGCGTCGGCGCCGGCGGCGAACGGCACCATCACCGCGGCCACCGCCACCGCCGCCGGGGTACTGATGACGGAGGCGGTCAGGATCTGCCCCAGTGGCTCGGCAACCAGGCCGCGCAGGAAGCCGGCGTAGATCACCATCACCGTGCCGGCGACCCCGGCCATGCCGCAACTCATCAGCGCGAACAGCTCGCCGCGCGCCATCCGCGCCAGGTACGGGCGGACCAGCAGCGGCGCCTCGATCATGCCGACGAACACATGCACCGCCGCCCCCAGCGCCAGCGCGCCCGAAAGCCCCATCGTGCGGCGCAGCACGAAGGCGAACACCGCGGTTATCCGCTGCAACACCCCCCAGTAGAACAGCAACGCGGCCAGCGCGCTGATGACGATCACCAGCGGCAGCGCCTGGAACGCCAGGATGAACCCGGCGCCCGGCCAGGCCGGGCGAAACGGCAGCCGGCCCCCGCCCAGATAGCCGAACACGAAGCCGGTGCCGCGCAGGGTGGCGGCCTGCACCGCGTCGGCGGCGCGGTTGGCCCACCGCACCGCCGCGATCGCCGGGGAGAAGCGGGTCAGCAGCAGCGCCAGCGCCCATTGCAGCACCACCCCGGCCAGCACGGTGCGCCAGCGGATCGCCCGGCGGTGTTCGGACACCAGGAACGCGAGGCTCAGGAGCCCGGCCTCGCCCGCCAGCGCGTGGCCCATCAGCGGCGGATGTTGAACGGGTAGTAGGCGGGGAACTCACCCACCTTGGTCATATCCACCTCCACCAGCGACAGCCCGCGATGCGCGAGTGCGCGGCCCACCGTCGGGCCGAACGCATCGGCGGTCTCCACCCGGTGGAACGGGATGCCGGCCAGCTGCGCGAGGCCGGCCAGATCCGGCCCCTGCAGATCGGCGAAGAAGCGCCTGCCCTCGGCGGTGGCGTCCTGGATGCGCTTGATGACGCCGTAGCCGCGATCGTTCATCACCACCACCACCAGGTCGAGCCGCTCCTGCACCGCGGTCCAGAGCTCGCCGACATTGAGGAAGAACCCGCCGTCGCCGGTCATCACCAAGCTGCGCCGGTCGCCGGCGCCGACCGCGGCGCCGATGCCGAGCGACAGCCCCTGCCCGATTCCCGCCCCCACCGGATAGACGTTCTGCCGGGGGTCGTGCAGCGGAAACACCCGGTTGCCCCAGGTGGTGTTGTTCTGCGTCACGTCGCGCGCGAAGATGGCGTCATCCGGCAGCACCGCCGCCAGCTGGTCGGCGAATCCGCCATAGACGCCAAGGCTGTCGAGAAACGTCGCGCGGGCGCGCGCCTTCATGGCGGCGAACTCGGCCTGATAGCCGGGTTCCGGGGCGAACCGCCCGTCCAGCCGCGCCGCCAGCCCGCGCAGGGTCAGCGCCGCGTCGCCGCACATAAAGAAATTGTTGGGATAGGTGCGGCCGTTGGCCAGCGGATCGACATCGATCTGGATCAGGTTGGCGGGTAGTTTCAGGGTCAGATCGTTGGTCTCGTGGCCGCGGATGCGCGCGCCCACCACCAGCATGAGGTCCACCGTCGCATAGAAATCCGTCACCATCGGCAGCCCGCCCCCGTGCAGACCGCCGAGCGAGCGGGGGTCGGTTTCCGGGACCATCCCGCGCCCTTCCAGGCTGTTGACCATGGTGAAGCCCATGTCGAGCAGCCGGCGCAGCTCCGGCCCCGCCCCGCGCGCCCCGGCACCCGCCCACAACATCGGCCGCCGGGCCCGCGCAACGCGCTGCGCGAGCTCATCGAGCGCGTGCCCGGCCGGCGCCAGCGGGGCCGGGATGGGCAATGCGAACCCGTCCAGCATCTCCGGACGCGGGATCGCCGCCCGCTGGAGATCGATCGGGATTTCCACGCTGACCGGACCCATCGGCGGGGTCAGCGCCTCGGTGGCGGCGCGGGTCAGCACGCCTAGCGCCTGCGCCGCCGAACGCACTCGGTAGGCGGCCTTGGAGACCGAGGCCATCATGCCCAGCTGGTCGTTGGCATCATGCACCGTCGCCAGGCCGCGATCGACGAAGCGGGTGGCGGTCTGGCCGGTCAGATGCAGCACCGGGGAGGAGGCGAAGCGGGCCTCGATCAGCCCGCCGATCGCGTTCGCCGCGCCGGGGCCGGTGGAAGAGAAGATCACGCCCAGCCGGCCGGTGGCGCGGGCGTAGCCATCGGCCATATGCGCGCCCCCGAGCTCGCCGCGCGCCATCACGAAGCGGATGCGGTTGCGTCGGCCGATCGCGTCCAGCATCGGGATGTTGTGTACGGAGGCGATGCCGAAGGCGGTGGTCACGCCGATCGCGTCGAGGAACTCGGCGACGAGGTCGCCCACGGTGTAGTCGCTGGCCATGCTGCGCGGTCCTGTTGCTTGAATGGGGCAGGCTGCGGCGGGCGGGGGGCGCGGTCAATGCGAGGGTTGATCCAGATCAACGACAATAGGTATTCCGGGTACCTATTATGTCGATGCTACGGACCGATAAAGGAGACTGGCATGTCCGCCACTGCCCCCCCGGTTGCAATGACGCGCCCCCGTGACGGCGTTACCAATGTACTGAAATGGACCCTGCTCGCGCTCGGTCTCAGCCTGGCACTGCTGCTGGTATTGGCCACCATCCGCACCTACCGCGAGAGCCCGCCGATCCCGGAAGCGTTCGTCTCCCCTTCGGGGCTGGTGGTGATGACCCGGGCCGACTTGTTCGCCGGTAAAGCCGGGTTCCAGAAGGCTGACCTGATGGATTACGGCAGCCTGTACGGTATGGGGTCATACTTTGGCCCGGACTTCACCGCCAAATATCTGGTGGCGCTGGCCAGGGGAACCGAAGACGCGATCGGGCAGGCCCGCTTTGGGAAGCCGTTCGCCGTCCTCAATCCAGATCAGCAAGTTCTGGTCAAAGCGAGAATGCGACGGGCATTGCAGGGCATTCGCCTTGGCGCGGGGGAACACGTCGTGTTGCCGGCACCGGTCGTGACGGCGATCGAGGCCCTGCGGCCCCGGATCACGCATTGGCTGCTGACCACCAACCTCGCCTCGGGCTACACCCGCGCCGCGAGCCTCGATCCAAGGTCGGCCTTGAAGACCGCTGATTTTCTGCTCTATTCGGCGTTGACCACGGTGGCACGTCGGCCGAATGGCAGTGCATCCTGGACCAACAACTGGCCCTATGAGCCGCTGGTAGGCAACGGTCCGACCACCGCGACCTTCATCTGGACCTGGGTCAGCTTCATGACCACGTTCCTGCTGTTCGGTGTGGTAATATGGGCCTTCGAGAACGTGATCAACACACCCGATACCGCCCAACGCGAGTTTCTGTTCGCCCGCTTCGTCCCACTCACTCCCAGTCAACGGGCCGTCGGCAAGTACTTCGCTTCCGTGGCACTGGTACTATTGCTGCAAATCGGGGTGGGCGGCCTGATGGCGCATTACTATGCTGAGCGGTCGAACTTCTACGGCCTGGTTCTGAACAACTGGCTTCCTTTCAACGCGTTGCGAGCGGTCCATATCCAGGCGCCGATCGTGTGGATCGGCGTCTCCTGGATCGGCGCGGCGCTGTTCCTGGCCCCGCTGATCGGTGGTGGCGAGGCGAAAGGCCAGGGAGTGCTGGTCAGCGTTCTTTTCTGGGTCACCATCGCGGTCGTGGGCGGTGCGCTGGCCGGCGACTATCTCGGGATCATGGGCATCATCCGGCACGGCTGGTTCTGGTTCGGCAACCAGGGATTGTCCTACATTGAGCTCGGACGGTTCTGGCAGATCGGCTTCGCCGTGGGCCTCGCGCTGTGGTGCCTGATGATGGCTCGTGCGCTCTGGCCGCGCCTTGAACAATGGAAAGCGGCGGTCCGCGAGTTCCTGACCGGGGCAATCACCCTCGAACATCTGTTCTGGGCTGCCAGCATCAACATCGCGGTGCTTTATTGGTTCGGCATGATCCCGCTTTCCAGCATCTCGCCCTCGTTCACGATCACCGATTACTGGCGCTGGTGGGTAGTGCATCTTTGGGTAGAGCAGTCGTTCGAGTTCTTCGCCGCTGTCGTCACTGCTTACCTGCTCGTCGCTACCGGTCTGGTGTCGCGTCGATTGGCCGAACGGACAGTGCTGTTCGAGACCGTCCTGGTATTCCTTGGCGGCATGCTTGGTACCGGGCACCACTGGTACTGGGTGGGCGAGCCGTCGTTCTGGGTCCCGGTTGGCAGCATGTTCTCCTTCATCGAGGTGTTGCCCTTGCTGCTTCTGGTGATGGAAGCAGCCCAGCAGCGGAGGCTCATCCGTGATCGCGAAGGGTTCCCTTATGGGTTGGCCTATACCTATATCATCGGCGCCGCAGTCTGGAACTTCGTCGGTGCTGGCGTGTTCGGCGGTGGCCTGCTCAACGCGCCACTGATAAACTACTACGAACACGCTACCACGCTGACCCTGAATCATGCCCACACTGCGCTGTTCGGGGCATTCGGGATGCTGGCGATCGGCATGATCTACTTCTGCCTTCGCTACGCGGCCGGTGAAGACGGGTTCGACGAGCGCTGGGGGCGGATGGCGTTCTGGTTGTTCAACGCCGGCATGGTCATGTGGACCGTGCTGACGTTCTTCCCAGTGGGCTTCGCCCAGCTCGCCGCGGTCTATGAACATGGGCTGGCCTACGCACGCAGCCTGAAGTTCAACGAGAGCGTGGCATACTGGCAATGGCTGCGGATGTTCGGCGACATCGTCTTCGCGCTCGGCGCGTTGGTGATGGCAGCGGATTTCCTGCGTAAGCTTACGCCGTTCTACCGTGTGTCGGCACGGATAAAGGCGAAGTCGTAGCGCGACCGTCTACAACGCGCCCCGGGGCCGCGCAGGCCCTGGGGCGATTTCGCTGCGACGACCAAAGGCCTCGAGTCTGATCCAGATCAATGCAAACTGGTAATCTCAATACCATGTATTGAACGTCAACCAAGCCCGAAAGGACGTGCCATGACACTTCCCTTGCCCCGCCGCTCCATGATCCGCGCTCTGCCGATGGGTGCGATCGGGTTCGCCGCCGCCGGGGGGCTCATCCGGTCCACCAGCGCGGTCGCCGCCACCGCGGCTTCCCATCCCGACGCGGCCCCCCTTGCCACGACCCGTGTCGCCGCCGATCCGGCGCGCCTGCCGCCGCCGATCCGCCGCGATTATCCCGTCCACCACCATATCACGCTGGTTGCGCGCGAGGTGGTGGCCGAGGTTAAGCCAGGTACAACGTTCCGCTTCATGACCTTTGGCGGCCAGGTGCCCGGCCCGATGATCCGGGTTCGCCAGGGCGACACCGTTACGGTTACGCTCCACAACGATGCGCACTCCAAGATGAACCACAACGTCGATATGCACGCAATTTATGCGACAGGCGGAGGCGCCGTGGCTACCCTGGTCGAACCCGGCCAGACTCGCTCCGAGACGTTCCTGGCATCCTATCCCGGAGCCTTCATTTACCATTGCGCAGTGCCGGGCTTCCTCGACCAGCACATCAGCTCCGGCATGTTCGGCATGATTGTGGTCGAGCCAACGGAGGGCCTGCGCGAGGTGGACCGCGAATTCTACATCGGCCAGCACGAGCTCTACACCCAAGGTGCGTTCGGCGCGCCGGGTCATCAACAGTTCAGCTTTGACAAGATGATCGCCGAGGATCCCACCTACGTTCTGTTCAACGGCGCGGTCCAAGGCCTCACGCCCGCGCGCTACGGCGCCATGCAAGCGAAGGTCGGAGAACGGATCCGAGTCTTCATGGTGTGCGGCGGGCCAAATCTGACCTCCAGCTTCCATCCGATCGGCAATGTGTGGTCTCGCTGCTGGCCGCAGGGCGCGCTTGCCGATGCGCCGCGCCGATTTGTGCAGACCGAACCGGTCTGCCCCGGCAGTTGCTTCGTGGGCGAGATGGATCTGCCCGTGCCGGAGGTCATCAATCTGGTCGATCACGCTCTGACCCGGGTGGTTCACAAGGGTCTGCTCGCACAGATAGCGGTGACGGGACCGGCAGACCGCGCGGTGTTCCGGGCTGGCTGACCGCCGGCAGGGCGGTCCGTCGCTCGTTCCCCCGGGCTGCCTTGAATCCACCGTGCCCCGGGGCTACCCGGACAGTCCCCGCAAGGACCGCGCCATGGCTTCCCCTCCCCGCCCCGTCATGCTGACCATCCTCGACGGCTTCGGCTGGCGCGAGGAATCCGCCGACAACGCCGTCCGCTTGGCCCGCACCCCGAATTTCACCCGGCTGTGGGAGGCCGGCCCGCACGCGTTCCTGCGCGCCTCCGGCCTCGAGGTCGGCCTGCCGGACGGGCAGATGGGCAATTCCGAGGTCGGCCATCTCAATATCGGCGCCGGCCGGGTGGTGATGCAGGACCTGCCGCGCATCTCCGCCGCGGTGGCCGACGGCAGCATCGCCCGCGCCCCGGCGCTGACCGATCTTATCGACAGGCTGAAAGCCTCGGGCGGGGTCTGCCATCTGCTCGGACTGGTCTCGCCCGGCGGAGTACACTCGCATCAGGACCACGCCGCCGCGTTGGCCCGCATCCTCGCCGAGGCCGAGGTGCCGGCGGTGATCCACGCCATTACCGACGGGCGCGACACCCCGCCGCAATCGGCCCACGAGGATCTCGCCCGCCTGGCCGCCGCCCTGCCCGGGGCGGTCACGGTGGCGACCGTCATCGGCCGCTACTTCGCGATGGATCGGGACCACCGCTGGGATCGCGTCGCCGCCGCCTTCGCCGCCATGCAGGACGCGCAGGCCCCGCGCTTCGCCTCGCCCGAGGCCGCCATCGCGGCGGCCTACGCCGCCGGCAAGTTCGACGAATTCGTCCCCCCCGCGGTGATCGGCGATTACGCCGGCATGCGCGACGGCGATGGAATTCTCTGCTTCAACTTCCGCGCCGACCGCGTCCGCGAGATCCTCGCCGCCCTGCTGGACCCCGACTTCGACGCCTTCCCCCGCCGCCGGGTCCGCTTCGCCGCCGCGGCCGGAATGACGCAATACAGCACCGCGCTCGATCGCTTCCTGACCACCCTGTTCCCGCCGGAGCCATTGACCAACATCCTGGGAGAGGTGGTGGCAGCCGCCGGACGCACCCAGCTGCGCGCGGCCGAGACCGAGAAATACCCGCACGTCACCTATTTCCTCAACGGCGGGCGGGAGACGCCATTCCCCGGCGAGGACCGTATCCTGGTGCCATCCCCCAAGGTTGCGACCTACGATCTGCAGCCGGAAATGTCGGCCCCGGAACTGACGGACAAGGTGGTCGCCGCGATCGCCTCCGGCAAATACGACCTCATTGTGCTCAACTACGCCAACCCCGACATGGTGGGCCACACCGGCAGCCTGCCGGCGGCGATCCGCGCGGTGGAAGCGGTGGATGCGGGGCTGGGACGAATCGCCGCGGCGGTGGCGGCCCAGGGCGGCGCGCTGCTGGTGACCGCGGATCACGGCAATTGCGAGCTGATGCGCGACCCGCTCACCGGCGGCCCGCATACCGCGCACACCACCAACAAGGTGCCGCTGCTGCTGATGGCCCCCGACACCCAAGGCCGACACCTGACCGACGGGCGGCTGGCCGATCTGGCGCCCACTCTCCTCGCGCTGATGGGGCTGGCGCAGCCCGCCGAGATGACCGGCCGATCCCTGCTTGTCGCCGACTGACCCGCGATCCGCGGGGTGGCGGCGGGCCGCGCTGCTGCTGGCCGTCATCCTCGCGCCCGCCCCGTTTGCCGCTTCGGCCCCGCCCAGCGCCGCCGCCCGCGCCCGCCTGGCTCACGCCGATGCCGCGCGCCGGGCCGCCCTGGCCGCCCGCGCGGCGGCGGCGGCGCGGGCGGCCCAGCTGCGCGCGGCGGCCGCGGCGCTGGCGGCACGCCGCCGCGCGGCGGAGGCGCGGCTGCGCGCCGCCCGGGCCGCCACCGCGGCGGCGGAGGCCCAGCGCGCCGAACTGGCCCGAACCGCCGCCCGTGCCCGCGCCCGGCTGCGCGCCGGCCGCGCCGCACTCGCGCCGCTGCTGCCGATGCTGGAACGACTCTCGCTCTACCCGGCGGAGACCCTGCTCGCCGCCCCGGTGCCGCCGGAGCAGGCGCTGCGCGGCGTGCAGACGCTGCGGGTGCTGACCCACACCCTGGCGGCCCGGCTGCGGGCGCTGCGGGCGGATCAGGCCCGTGCCGAGGCCGCGGCCGAGGCGGCGGCCGCAGTGACGCCCTCGCTGGAAGCGGCGGAACAGGCGCAGGCGGCGGCCACCGCCGCGTTGGACCGGGCACTGGCG
>JBMFXF010000016.1:0-23766 GCA_049964515.1 Acetobacteraceae bacterium
GGGCCGATGCCGAGGTCCTCCCACAGATGCCGCGCCGCCAGCGAGATGCCGAACTCGAAGGCGGCGTCGATCTCGATGTCCGCCGGCGCGGCGCCCGTGGCCGCGTCACCATCGGCCTGCCCGCTATCGCCCAGCACACGGTTGATGCTGCGCACCAGGCGCTCGAGGGCGGCGCGATCGAGTTGATCGGCGCGGCCGAAGCTATGGATGACCCGCGCTTCGCGGCGCTTGGCCTCGGCGTTCCAGACCGCCTCGGCGAGCGCATAGTAGGTGACGGTCGATCCGTCCCGATTCCGTCGCTGGGTGACCCGAAGATACATGCCTCATGATTATCTGCATTCTTAGGGCATACCAATGCACAAACGCGCGAGTCGTGTGCCTACATATTTGAGCCGTTTGCCGACGTTGATGTGGGTCGAAATTCAATCAAATCAGTTACTTACTGAAGTCGCGAGCAGCCGCATCTGCCTCATGACCGCGAACCCCGGCCATGGCCATAGTCTGCGCAAGCTGCTGATCCATGGTGCACTCGACATGGGAAGGGACCCGGGCATCCTCGCCTGAGCCGCCATTGTCCCGCGCGCGGGCTCAACTGCCCGTGCGGCGGAGCAAGTAGATATCCATGATCCAGCCATGCTGCACCCGCGCCTCGGCACGGCGGGCAAGGATGCGGGGGCCGGTCTCTGCAAGGGGGCCGGCCTCGGTGAGCTCTTCTGCCATCCCGACATAGGCGCCCCACCAGATTGAGAGGCCTTCTGGAGCAAGGTCCTGGAACGCGCAATCGCCGTCGAGCATAACAAGGATTGTGTCAACGCCCTCTGGCCAGCCACCGTCACGCAGCCGCCGGCCGGTGGTGACCGTGAAGGGATTACCGATCTCGTTCAGCGGGATAGCATGGGCCGCGGCGAGCGCCTGGATCGAGGTTATACCGGGGATCACCTCCGTCCGCAGCCCGAGCCGCGCGGCAATGCGCAAGGTGCTGTCGTAAAGCGAAGGATCACCCCAGACGAGCAGCGCCACCCTTCCATCGCCGCCCGGTAGCCCCTCGGTGATGGCCGCTCGCCAGGCCTTGGCGATGGCGTCGTGCCAATCATCCACCCGTCTGCGGTAGTCGGGCGTAGCGGGGTCGCGCACCGGCTGGTTGAACTCCACCATACGGGTCGCGGGATTGGTGATGAACTCGGCGCAGATCGCGCGGCGCAGTTCGGCGAGGTCGGTCTTGCTCTCTCCCTTGCGGGGGATGAGGACGACATCGGCCGCGTTGAGCGCGCGGATCGCCTGAAGTGTCAGATGCTCCGGGTTGCCGGTGCCGATCCCGATCAGCGAAAGAGCGATCATGCCTCCGCCGCCTCTGCGAGCGGCCCATAGAGGATCAGCGCCGGCGCCGTTCCCGGATCGCCCGACAGCCGCTCGGCCAGTTCCGCAACGGTGGTGCGGACCAGCTGCTGCTCGGCCCGGCCCACGGCCTCGGCCAGAAGGGCGGGGGTGCCGGGCGGCAATCCTGCGCTGGTGAGCATGGCGAGGAACGCCGGGAAGGTGCGCTTGCCCATGAAGACCACCGTGGTGGCCATCGGATCCGCGAGCGCCGCGAGGTTCAGATCCTCTGCCAGCCCGCCGGTCACGTCATGTCCGGTGACGAATTGCACCCGCCGCGCTGTGATCCGCCGCGTCAGCGGTATTCCGGCGGCAGCGGCGGCGGCGCAGGCCGAGGGCACGCCGGGGATGATCTCGAACCCGATCCCAGCGTCGCGGAGCGCGGTGGTCTCCTCCTCCAGCCGCCCGAAGAGCCCGGCGTCGCCGGATTTCAGCCGCACGACCCTGGCGCCGGACTTCGCATAATCGATCAGAAGCCGGCTTACTTGATCCTGCTTCGGCGAGGCGCGACCCGCCCGCTTGCCAACTCCGACTAGGTCCGCATCGGCCCGCGCATGGGCAAGGACGGGCCCGGAGGAGAGATCGTCGAAAAGGATTGCATCCGCAGCCGCGATACGCGCCGCAGCCTTCAGTGTCAGGAGCTCGGGATCGCCCGGTCCGGAGGAGACGAAAGAGACGAAACCGTTCATGCCGTCCCCCCGATCAGGTGGAAGAAAGAGCCGGAGACATTGCCGCGCCGCGATCCGGTCTCTGCCACCGTCTGACCCGCCGCATCGGCAACCGCCGCCATCGGCGCATCGGGCTGATCGTCAACCTCTGCGTAGTGGAACTCATGCCCGACAAGAACGGCCCCCCCGGGCAGGCCAAGGCAGGGGCCGTCAAGCCGCGCCCGCCTGTAACCCAGATGCATCTGCCGCTTGGCGAAGCTGGTGACGAGGCCCAGAAGCCCCGCCATCTCGTGCCGCGTGCCCTCGGCATCAACCAGTCCCGCGCCGAGCGCCATGTAGCCCCCGCATTCGCCATGAACCGGCCGGGTCTCCGCGAAGGCTCGCAGCGCCGCCCGGAACCGCGCGGCGGCAGCAAGGCGGCCGGCGTGCAGTTCGGGGTATCCGCCCGGCAGCCAGCAGGCGTCGGCGCCAGGGTCAGGCGCCTCATCGGCGAGCGGAGAGAACGGCAGGATCTCCGCCCCCTCAGCGCGCCAGTCGTCGAGGAGATGCGGATAGGTGAAGGAAAAAGCTGCGTCCCGGGCGAGCGCGATGCGCTGGCCGGGCGGCGGGAGGCGTGTTGCGACGGGCGCGGGCAGGACGCGCGCGGCGGCGGCGATATGGATCGCCTCCAAGTCGCAATGTTCGGTGACCAACGCCGCCGCGGCCTCTATCAGCGCCTCGAGAGCCGGATGCTCGCCGGCCTGGACGAGGCCGAGATGCCGCTCCGGCATGGTTATGGTCGCGACGCGGGGCAGGGCGCCGAGGACGGGCAGCCCCGCCTCGGCCATGCCCGCGCGGATCAGGGCCTCGTGCCGCGGGCTTGCCACGCGGTTCAGGATCACGCCTGCGATCGGCAGATCCGGCCTGAACCGCGCGAGGCCGAGCGCCACGGCGGCTGCGGTCTGCGCCTGCCCCTTCGGGTCGATCACCATCAGCACCGGCCAGCCCGCCAGCGTCGCGATATCCGCGCTCGCCCCGGTCCCCGCCGCGCCCGGCTTCGCGACCCCGTCGAAAAGCCCCATGGAGCCCTCGGCAAGGATCAGATCCGCCCCCTTGGCGCGCCCAACCTCCGCCGCGATCCGCCCCGGCGGCATCGCCCAGCTGTCGAGGTTGACCGAAGCGCGCCCCGCTGCTGCGCTATGGAAGGCCGGATCGATGTAATCCGGACCGGATTTGAACGGCTGAACCGCCAGCCCCGCGTTGGCAAAGGCCCGTGCCAGCCCCAGCATCACCGTCGTCTTGCCACTGCCCGACGCTGGGGCCGAGATCATAAGCCCCGGCACCGGCCCTGCCACGGTGGCGCGCGCGCCACTCACTCCCGCCCCTCCGGGAAGCGCGGCTCGGGTCCGACGGGGCGGTAGCGGCGGTCGTAATCCCCGGCGTAGAGGCGGCTCTCCGCGAAGCCCTCGGCGGCGAGTGTGGGGCCGACGAGGATCAGCGCAGTGCGGTCGATCTCGGCGGCCATCTGCGCCTCGATGGTCGCAAGACTGCCTCGCAGCACCCGCTCGTCCGGCCAGGAGGCGCGCCAGACCACCGCAACAGGGCAATCTGCGCCGTAATGCGGGGTCAGTTCCTCCACGATCTTCGAAAGGACGTGGATCGACAGGTGGATGGCCAGCGTTGCGCCGGTTACGGCGAAGGCCGCGAGCGTCTCGCCTCCCGGCATCGGCGTCGCCCTGCCAGAGGTGCGGGTGAGCACCACAGACTGCGCCACGCCCGGCAGTGTGAGCTCCGTCGCCAGCGTCGCGGCGGCGGCTGCGAAGGCAGGCACGCCCGGGGTCACGTCGAAGGGAATCGCAAGCGCGCGCAGGCGGCGAAGCTGCTCCCCTATCGCCGACCAAACGGAGAGATCGCCGGAATGGAGGCGTGCCACGTCCTGCCCCGCCGCATGGGCGGCGGTGATCTCGGCTATGATCTCGTCGAGCGAGAGTGGCGCGGTGTTCACGATCCACGCGCCTTCAGGGCAATGCGCCAGGACCATGGGCGGCACCAGCGATCCAGCATAGAGACAGACCGGAGAGGCCGCGATCAGGTCGCGGCCGCGGAGCGTCAAGAGGTCTGGAGCGCCGGGGCCGACGCCTATGAAATGAACAGTCATACTGCGGCCTCGGTAGTGGCGATGGCGGCGGCTGCGGTCCCGTCTGCGGAAGTCGCGCGGGGGCCGAGAAGGCGGGCACCGGGGCCGGCGGCGGCGAGCGCCGCAGCCTCTGCCAGGCTTCCTGTGCCGAAGCGGGCGGCGACGCGGTGGGATCGCGTGAGCGTTTCGGTGTTGGCGAGCGTGGCAAGCGGCACCAGCGTTACCGACAGCCCCAGCTCGGCGGCCAGCACAAGAAGTGGCGGCGCCTCAGCCTTGTCGGCGGCGGTGGCAAGGCTGCTCAGCGCCCCGCCGCCCGCCGCAGCGATGGCCTCGGCCAGCGCCGCGGGCGTCGTCCCGTCCCGGAAGCCGAGCCCCGCCACCCTCATTTCACAACGCTCCATTGAACCACCGGCCGTGCCGCGCTCCACCCCCGCTTTCGGCCCAGGGGTTGCGCCTCGGCAAGCTCAATCCGCAGCAGGCTGCCACCCTTCGCGGCGGACCATTGGACCAGCAGCGCTTCGGTTTCAAGCGTTACCCCGTTGGCGACAAGCCGTGCGCCTTCGGGCAGCCTCGGCCAGAGCGCCGCAAGCAGCGTCTCCGTCGCTCCGCCGCCGATGAAGACGGCATCGGGCCGCGCGAGCCCGTCCAGTCCTTCCGGCGCGCGCGCCTCGGTGACGCCAAGCCGCACGCCCAGCCCGAAAGACGCTGCATTGGCCCGGGCGCGAGCAGCGCGGGTCGGATCGGCCTCCAGCCCCGAGGCGCGGGTGCCCGGCGCGGCGAGCAGCCATTCGATGGAGATCGAGCCGGAGCCGAGGCCGATATCCCAGAGATGCTCGCCCGGCTTTGGCGCCAGCGCCGAGAGTGTAAGCGCGCGGACCGGGCGCTTGGTGATCTGGCCGTCATGGGCGAAAAGCGCGTCTGGCAGGCCCGACGCGCGGGGCAGGGCGGGACCGCCCGCCGCCTCCAGCGCCACCGCGACCGGCGGCCCGCCCGGGGCGGCCGACGGAACGGGGCGGGCGGCGAGAGCGTCGGCCGTCATCACCTCGATCCGCTCGCGCGGGCCGCCGAGCGCTTTCAGCCGCCAGAGCCGCGAGGCCCCGAAACCCTGCGAGGCGAGCCATTGGGCAAAAGCCGGTGCCACCGCCCCGTCGCGCAGCAGGCACAGAAGCCGTGCCCCGGGGGCGAGATGCCGCCGCGCCTCCGCGAATAGGGCAGCGTGGAGGGCGAGAGTCGTGACCTCCTCCTGCCGCCAGCCGAGCCTGGCGGTCACGAGCGCGAGTGTCGAAGGCGCCGGAAAGGCCCGCCAGTCTCCGGGGGAGAGGTGGCGCGAAAGGCTCCCTCCAGCCCCATGCCAGAACGGATCGCCCGAGGCGAGCACCGCCACCCGCCGCCCGGCATGCGCCAGAACGGGAGCCACGGAGAAGGGCACCGGCCATGCCTGACCGCGCTCGCCCACGCCCTCTGCCACCCCAGCAAGTGCGAGGTGACGCGGCCCACCAAAGACTACTTCGGCCGCCTCCAGAGCCGCCAGCGCGGCGGGAACCAGCCCCTCGCGCCCGTCCTCACCGATGCCGATGATCGAAAGCCAGGGTTCAGCCATGCACGCCCCCGCTTGCGATGCGCGCGCGCTCACGACAGGAGAGGGGGAAGAGGGAAGGAGACAGGCAATGCGGGTCCTGCTGCTCGGTGGCACCAGCGAGGCGAGCGCGCTCGCCCGCGCCTTGGCGGAAGCCGGGGTGGATGCGGTCTTCTCCTATGCCGGCCGCACCGGGGCACCGGTAGCTCAGCCGCTGCCGCAGCGCATCGGCAGCTTCGGCGGCGTTGCGGGGCTGGTGAACTGGCTGACGGCGGAGCGCATCACCCACATGATCGATGCCACCCATCCCTTCGCGGCACAGATGAGCGCCCATGCCGTCGCTGCCGCGGCCGAGACCGGCGTGGCGCTTCTGGCCTTCGAACGCCCGCCCTGGCGCGCGGGCGCGGAAGACCGCTGGACCCATGTGCCGGACACCGCTGCCGCCATCGCTGCGTTGCCGTGGGCCCCGATGCGGATCTTCCTCGCCATTGGCAGGCAGGGCCTTTCCGCCTTCGCCGCGGCCCCGCAACACCATTATCTCCTGCGCCTCGTGGATCCGCCCGAGGTGCCCTTGCCCCTGCCGGATGCCGAGGCCGTCGTCGCCCGTGGCCCCTTCTCCGCGGCGGGCGACCTGGCGCTGCTGGAGTCTCATCGCATCGAACTGATCCTCGCCAAGAACGCCGGCGGCAGCGGCGCGCGCGCCAAACTCGACGCCGCACGGGCGCTCGGTCTTCCGGTAATCCTGATCGACCGCCCGGAAGTTCCCGACCGGCCAGTCGCCCCGAGCATCGCCGAGGTGATGGCTTGGCTCTTTCATTCCACCTGCCCTGAACCCTGAGCGCGCGCGCTTTCGGACGGCAAACCGGTACCAGCTTCGCCAGGGAACATGCGCGGCGTATAGACGAACCGCCCCACCCGCCGCGTGGCGGAATTGCCCATCAGGACCACCGTCCGCATGTCGGCCATCTCCGGCGTTGCCTCTACCAGGGTTACCGTGTTGATCCGCTCCTCGAGGGTGCTCACGGCACGGGCGAAGGTGATCAGCTGTTGGGCTCCGCATTCCTCGCGCAGGATCTCAAGCGCGCGGGCGAAGCCTTCGGGCCTGTTTCTGGAACGGGGGTTGTAGAAGGCTATGGCGAAATCCGCCTGTGCGGCGAGCCGCAGACGCCGCTCGATCACCACCCAGGGCTTGAGGTTGTCCGAAAGGTTGATCGCGCAAAAATCATGCCCCAGCGGCGCCCCGGCACGGGCAGCAGCGGCCAGCATCGCGGTGATCCCGGGAAGCACGCGGATGTCAAGCTCCTGCCACTCCGGCGCGCCTTCCAGCGCCTGGAACACGGCCGAGGCCATGGCGAAGACCCCCGGATCGCCGGAGGAGACCACGACGACGCGCGCGCCCGCAGCTGCCATCTCCAGCGCATGGCGGGCCCGGTCGAGCTCTACCCGGTTGTCGGACGGATGCAGCGTCAGCCCCGCGCGCGGCGCGACGCGGGCGATATAAGGGATGTAGCCCACCACATGGGTCGCCTCTGCCAGCGCGGCCTCTACCTCGGGCGTCACCAGTGCGGCGTCCCCGGGGCCGAGCCCGGCGATGGCGAGCCAACCACTCATGCGTCGATCTCCGGCCGCCGGCCCTGGCCGTGGACGAGGACGATAGCGAAATAGGGGTAGTCGCCCTCCGGAAGATCGGCGAGGCGGGCGACGCGCTCGTCGGCCATCGTGCCGCGCTCCACAAGCCAGGCATCCGCCAGCCGCCCGGCCTCTGCCAGCGCACGGCGAACCTTCGGCAGATTGCGGCCGGTCTTCATCACCACAAGCGCCTCCGCCTCCCGCATCTGCGCCACAAGCCGTGCTTCGGGCAAGGTTCCGGGCAAAACGCAGAGGATATCGTCGCCCCAGGTGATCGGCACGCCGGTTGCCGTCCAGCAGCCCGACATGCCGGTGATGCCGGGGATGACCTCCACCTGCACCCGGCCCTTCAGGCGAGTATAGAGATGCATGAAGGAGCCGTAGAAGAATGGGTCGCCCTCACAGAGGACCACGACCTCCTCGGTCTCGGCCAGCTGAGCAAGGTGGTCGGCCCAGAGGTCGTAGAACCGCGCCAACGTCTTGGTGTATTCTAGGCTGTCGAAGGCGATCTCAGTCGTGACCGGGTATTCCATCGCATGTTCGATTGAGCCGGGGGCGAGCATCCCCTCGACGATGCGGCGCGCCTGCCCGGCGTGGCCGGCCTTGCGGAAGAAGGCTATGTGACGGGCACCGCGGATCGCACGGTCGGCCTTAACGCTCATCAGTTCCGGGTCGCCGGGGCCAAGCCCGGCGCAGAGAATGCGGCCCATGCTCATTCTTTCCGGCTGGCAAGCGCGTTGATCGCGGCGACGGTGACGGCGGACCCGCCGAGCCGCCCCATGACGGCCATCGACGACACCGGCGGCGCCTCCATCAGTGCGGCCTTCGACTCGGCGGCACCGACAAATCCCACCGGGCACCCGATTATCGCGGCCGGGCGCGGGCAGCCGGGATCTTCCAGCATGTTCAGCAGGTGGAAAAGCGCCGTCGGCGCATTGCCGATAGCCACCACCGCGCCCGCGAGCCGTGGCCGCCAAAGCTCCAGCGCGGCGGCGGAGCGCGTGGTGGAAAGGTGCTGCGCCAGTGCCGGCACCTTAGGGTCGTGGAGCGTGCAGAGGATCTCGTTCTCCGCCGGCAGCCGCGACCGGGTGATCCCCTCGCTGACCATACGCGCATCGCAGAGGATCGGCGCACCGGCCATGAGGGCAGTCCGGGCGGCCTCGGCCAGGCCCGGGGTGAAGGCGACGCTCGCCTCCAGCCCGACGAAACCGAGCGCATGGATCATGCGCACGACGACCGGTTCCTCCTCCGGCGTGAAGCGGGCGAGGTCGGCCTCGGCGCGGATGGTGGCGAAGGACTGCCGGTATATCGCGGCGCCGTCGGTCTCGTAGGCGTGGGGCATCAGGGGGCACCGAATGGGTAAGGGGTGGCGAGAAGTGCCGCGGGCGAGAGAGCGGGGCGAAGGGGCGGGGCACCGGCGGAGGCGTCGCGGGCAAGATCGAAGCCCTCGGGCGTGGCGGTCAGAACCAGGCCGCAGGGCCCGGGATGGGCGCAGCCCTTGGCGCAGCCGGAGACATGGAGGCTCTGCCCTGCCGCCAGCTTGGGCGCAAGAGCCCGGGCGAGCGCTCGGGTCTCGGCGAGCGCCTGCGGACAGCCGAGCCGCCCGGTGCAGGCATGGACGCGCAGCAACGGATCCTCGGGATAGGCCAGAATCCCGGAAAGCGCAGGCAGCGCCCGCAGGCCGGGCATAAATACGCCCCGCCAGGGCGTCAGCCGAATCTCGGCGCTCAGGTCCGCGAGGGCCGAGAGCGTCTGTGCAGGCATCAGCCCGAATGCTACGATGGCGAGTTGCCCGTCGCCGACCGGCCCTGGTTTTGGAAGCGCAGCAGGTAGGGCAGGGGCAACGTTGCAACCCCCTGGCAGGTCGTGCTTGCCAATAAGATGCTTGCGCATCCGGCCGCGGCCGTTCCGGACGCCTCCAGTCTCCAGGAACCAGCCGATCAGCTTCGTCAGAATAGCCGGTAGCGTCTCGGCCGTCACAGGCCAGCCCGTGGCCGAGCCATCGGGGCGCAGCACTAGCCGACCGTCCGCCGCCCGTTCCAGCCGGAGATCGGCGGCGGTCCCCGCCAGCACCGGCGCAGAGCCGATATCGAGCGTTGCGCCGAATTTCGAGGGCAGGGGCGCGGCGCGGAGCGCCTCGGTCAGGATGTTCGCCAGGCTCGCAATCTCTGCCGCCTCTCGATAGAAAGGCGCGATGGCGATGGCGCGCGCGCGCTCGGTTTCCGGGTCGGGGTCGACCAGCCCGTGGGCCGCCAGCTCCGCCAGCAGTGCCGCGTGGTCCGCCTCGGCCACGCCACGGATCTGTAGGTTGGCGCGCGAGGTCAGCTCCACTTCCCCCGGTCCGAATCGTACCGCTGCCGCTGCTACCGCCCGCGCCTGTGCCGAGCTGAGGCGGCCCAGCGGCGGGCGCAACCGCACCACAAGCCCATCGGCCGAGGCCATCGGCGTCAGCGCACCAGGGCACCAGCCGCGGATTTCGGGCTTGCTCATGCCCGACCCTCCAGCGCCGCGGCGATGGAGTTGCGCTGGGTGATCCAGAGTCCCGCATCACGGAGTGCGGCGAATGTCTCGTACATCCGGGCCAGCGCCGCCGGGTTTTCCCGGGCTAGGAACTCAGCCACCTCGGTCCGCCCCAGCGTCGCCTCGTGATAGAGGTCGAAGAGATGCGGCGGGACGGCGCGGGCAAGATGGGCGAAGGCAGCGAGGTGGTCGAGCGTCGCTGCGATCTCCGCCCCGCCGCGGAAGCCGTGGCGCATCATCCCCTCGGCCCAGGCTGGGTTGGCGGCGCGGGCCCGCATGACGCGCGCGATCTCTTCCGAAAGCGCCCTAGCGCGCGGCGCCTCCGGGTTGGTCGCGTCGAGGTGGTAGAGCGCCGGAGCCGGCCGGCCGAGCCGCGCGGCGGCGGCGGCGATTCCGGCTTCATGGGCAGCAAAATCCTCGGCCAGCAGCAGGTCCGTCTCCGGCAGATCCTGGGAGTGGACGAAGGCATCGGCGGTACCCACGCGGGCCTCCAGCGCCGAACGGGCCTCGCGGCTTGCCCCATCCGCACCGATCGCCCAGGCGGAAGCTGCCAGCCATGCCTCACCCGCCGCCGCACGCGCGGCATCGCTAAAGTCGATGGGATCTGCGGCGATGCCGAGGCCATAGGCCCCGGGCTTCGGCCCGAAGACGCGAGGGCTGAGTGCGGCATATGGGTTTTCAGCCGGATCCTCCTCGCGATCCGCCAGCGCCGCGGCGCCCGCCTCGAAGAGCTGGGCGAGGCCGGGGAATATGTCGCGGAAGAGGCCCGAGACGCGGAGCGTTACGTCGATCCGCGGTCGGCCGAGCAGCGCTGGCGGGATCACCTCGAATCCCGAGACGCGAGTGGAGCCTTCGTCCCAGACCGGCGCAAGGCCGGCAAGATGCAGCGCCATGGCGAAATCCTCGCCCGCCGTCCGCATCGTGGCAGACCCCCAGAGGTCTACGATCAGCCCCCGCGGCCAGTCGCCCTGGTCCTGCAAATGGCGGCGGATCAGCTCCTCGGCGAGCTTCACGCCCTGCGCATGGGCGACCCGCGTCGGCACTGCGCGCGGATCGACGGCGAAGAGGTTGCGCCCGGTGGGCAGCACATCCGACCGCCCACGTGCAGGAGAGCCGGAGGGCCCTGACGCTACCCGGCGGCCGTCGAGCGCGGCAAGAAGCCCGGTGCGCTCCTCGATCCCGCAGGCGCCGCGCCCGAAGACGTGGAGCCCCTCGCCGAACCGGCTTTCCTTCAGATCGCAGACGAAACGGTCGATCCGGGTGATCGCCTCCGCTGCGCTGGCGCCGGGCGGTAGCGCTAGGTCATCCTCAACCCCCCGCGCGCGCGCTTCCTCTCGAATCGCGGCGACCAGCCGGCTCCGCCTCGCCGGGTCGAGCCCTTCGGCGGTGGAATATTCGTCGAGCAGGCTCTCCAGCCGTGCGAGCCCCTCAGGCAGTGTGGATCCGGCGAGTGGCGGCGGAAGGTGGCCCAAGGTCACCGCGCCGAGCCGCCGCTTGGCCTGCGCCGCCTCGCCGGGGTCATTGACGATGAACGGGTAAATTACAGGCATCGCGCCGGTAAGCGCCTCTGGCCAGCAATCGGCCGAGAGCGCGACCGACTTGCCCGGCAGCCATTCCAGCGTCCCGTGAGCGCCGATATGCACGAGCGCCGCCAGCCGCCGGGCGCGCAGCCACAGGTAGAAAGCGACATAGGCGTGCCGCGGTGTGGAGGCGAGGTCGTGGTAGCTCGCCTCCCGCCCGGCGCGGCGCCCACGCTCGGGTTGCAGTGCGACGAGCATGCGGCCAAGCGCGAAGGCTGCGAAGTGGAAGACGCCGTCGCGCACCGCCGGATCCTCTTCCGGAGCGCCCCAGGCCTCGTTGAGTTGCTCGCGCAACGCCTCGGGCAGGGTGGTAAGCGCGGCGCGGTAATCGGCGAGCGGCCAGGCCAGCGTCTCGGCCCCCAGCCGCGCTGCCAGCCCGGCCTCGGGGCCAGTCACGTAGCCCGCCGCAGCGAGATCGGAGAGGATCGCCTCGGCCGAGGCCAAGGCATCGAGCCCGACGGCATGGGCCATCTGATCCGCCCGTCCGGGGTAGGTGGAGAGGATCAACGCCAGCTCCCGCTCCGCCGCCGGGGTGGCGGCCAGCCGCTGCCAGCCCGCTACCCGGGCGGCGGCGCGGGCCACCTGCTCGGGCTCGGCCCGATGTACGAAGCGCGAATATTGCAGCGCGTCATCGCGCGGTGTCGCCGCCTTGAAGCTGACGGCCCCTGCGAAGAGCCGTCCGTCCACCTCCGGCAACACCACATGCATGGCGAGGTCGGCCGGCGACAGCCCGCGATCCGAACCTGCCCAGTCACGCCGCTGCGCGGTCGAGAGTGCGACCTGGAATACCGGCGCCCCCGGCCCGTCGAGCGGCGAGCGCCCCTCCGCCCCCTGCGCCGAGAAGGCCGTCGCATTGACGATGACAGCGGGCGGATGCGCGGCCAGAAGCTCGGAAACGAGCGGCGCAGCGCTCGGGGCCTTCAGCGAGGGCGCGAAAAGGCCGTAAGCGGCAAAGCCTTCCGCCTCCAGAGCCCCGATCAGCGCATCGATCGCACCAAGATCCGCCGCCGTCAGATAGGCGCGGTAGAACGTGACCGCCGCCGCTGGCCGCGGATCCTCCGGCAGTGCGGCCACGACACCCCGCCCGGGCAGGTATAACCCGACCTCCGGCATCGTCTTCGCGCCTGCGACCGGCCCGGCATAGAGTCCGGCAGCAAGCGAGAGCTGCGCCAGCGCCGCCTGCGCGGCGACCGCCCCTCCGGCATCGCACAGGGCCGAAAGCCGGCGCAGGGTGGAGACGGGCAGCGTCGAATAGGCATCGAGTGCCGGATCCTCGCGCCCGTCGGCGGGCAGCACGGCGAGCGCCACCCCCTGCCGTTGGGAAAGGTCGCGCAGGGTCGAGAGGCCATAACTCCAGTAGGCCTCGCCGCCGATGAGCCGGACCAGCACCGCCTTGGCGCCGGCCAGGGTACGCTCGGCATAGGTGTCAACCGACAACGGATGGCGCAGCGCCACTAGGTTGGCGAGTCGTAGCGTGGGAAGGGTGCTACCCGCCTCCCGCGCGCGGTGCCAGCCCGCCGCGAAGGCGCCAAGGTCACTGTCGGAAAACGAGAGCACCACAAGATCGGCCGGATCCTGGCCGAGATCTTGCGGGGTCTCGGTCTCCTCTAGTCCATGACTCTCGCGGAAGATGACATGCACGGCGCGCGCACGCCCTCAAGCGCCGAGCGCGGTTCGGATGCGCGCGGCATCGACATCGCCGCGCTCCGCGATCACCACCAGTTGGGAGCCACGGGGCAGGCTGCCCCAGGGCCGGTCGAACTGGCTGCGCACCCGCGCACCTACCGCTTGAACCAGAAGCCGCATGGGCTTGTCGGCCAGCGCGACATAGCCTTTCACGCGCAAGATATTCTGCTCGGCTGCCAGCTTTTCGATCGCGACCTCCAGCGCCTCCTGGCTTGCCTGTTCCGGCAGATCGACGACGATCGTATCGAAGTCGTTATGATCGTGATCGTCCGCCCCATCGTGATGCGAGGGGCGGGCGGCGAGGTCGTCCTCCGCAGCCGCATTGAGACCGAGGATGACGGCCGGGTCGACCTTGCCATCGCGCACCGTGACCATCGGGATGCGGCGCGGCGCCTCGGCTTCGATCGCGGCGCGGGCGGCGGCGATGCCGGCTTCGCCGGCGAGATCGGCCTTGGTCAGCAGGATCAGGTCGGCGCAGGCGATCTGGTCCTCGAAGACCTCGCCCAGCGGCGTGTCGTGATCGAGGCTGTCGTCGGCCTCGCGCTGGGCCAGCACCGCATTCGGGTCCGGCGCGAAGCGGCCGGCGGCCACGGCCTCGGCGTCGGCCAGCGCGATAACGCCGTCCACGGTGATGCGCGAGCGGATGGCGGGCCAGTCGAAGGCCTTCAAAAGCGGCTTCGGCAGGGCGAGACCGGAAGTCTCAATCAGTATATGGTCGGGCCGCTTCGGTAGGGCGAGGATCGCCTCCATCGTCGGCAGGAACTCGTCGGCGACGGTGCAGCAGATGCAGCCATTTGCGAGTTCCACGATGTTCTCCACTGGGCAGCTCTCATCGGCGCAGCTTTTCAGAATCTCGCCGTCCACCCCCTGGCTGCCGAATTCGTTGACCAGCACGGCGAGGCGACGGCCACCCGGATTGGCCATAAGGTGGCGAATCAGCGTGGTCTTGCCGGCGCCGAGAAAGCCGGTGACGACGGTGACGGGTATCTTGGCGAGGTCGTTCATGGTGCGGGTTCCTGCGGGGGGATTCTTGCGATGGATTGCTTGCGGAAGATCACGGGCCGCTCGCGCCAGGGCACGAGGCCGTTCGGCGCGCGGGCATAGGCTGCGGCGCCCCCGAGGATGTCGGGCGCATCCTCGGGGGCCAGCCGGCCGTAGATATAACTCCACCGCCCTGGGGCGGAGAGCGCGACGGCGGCGCCGGTATTGCAGGCAGACAGGCACTCGACCGGGCGGATCGTGACGCCCTCGGGGCAGTCCCCGGCCTGAAGCGCGGCTAGCAGGCGCGCGCCGAGGCAGGGCATCCCCTCCACCGGCTCTTGCCCGGCGCGGCAGGTGATGCAGACATGGAGCGTCGCGCCCATCGGGTCCTCTCGGTTGGCGGCGGCCCTGGGGGCATGCGAGACGAGGACGGGCCAGAATGCCACACCACCGTCGGTCGCAGCGCACCCCGGCCGCCCGGTCAGTTTTGCTGCTGGCAGGTCTCCCGGCTAACGGATATAAGCCTCTCGGCCCTGCGGACGCCCGCCTTCCCGGTCCGCGGACCAGTGGCATCGGGCGACCTCTCCGGTCACGGTCGCGGGGGCGGCTGCGCTCGGGGTTCCCCCTGTCGCATTCCCTCTTAGGCCCGACGCAAGCCGGGCACCAGCATGGCGTCAGGTGTGGCAGGATGCAGCCTGTTGTCAAGAACAAGGAGCGACGCAATGGGCCGCAAACCCGTCAGCGAGGAAGAGCACGCCGCCAAGAAGGCCAAGATCAAGGCCGCGCGCGACCGGATGATGGCGGAGAAGATCGGCGAGAAGGGCCTGATCATCGTCCACACCGGCCCCGGCAAGGGCAAATCCTCCTCCGGGTTCGGGATGATCCTGCGCTGCATCGCCCATGGCATGCCCTGCGCGGTCGTCCAGTTTATAAAGGGGGCCTGGGACACGGGTGAGCGACGGCTCCTGACCGAGCATTTCGGGGATCTCTGCCAGTTCCACGCCATGGGCGAGGGCTTCACTTGGGAAACCCAGAACCGCGCCCGCGACATCGCTGCCGCCGAGGCCGGCTGGGAAAAGGCCAAGGAGCTGATCCGTGACCCCTCGATCCGTATGGTCCTTCTTGACGAGATCAACATCGCGCTGCGCTATGAATACCTCGACATCGAGGCCGTGATCGCCTTCCTGCACGAGGAGAAGCCCGAGATGACCCATGTCGTCCTCACCGGCCGTAACGCCGCCGAGGGGCTGATCGAGGCTGCCGACCTTGTGACCGAGATGACGCTGGTCAAGCACCCGTTCCGCGCCGGAATCAAGGCGCAGGCGGGGGTGGAGTACTGAACGTCAAAGGGTACTGCGCCGGGAAATTTGGGCCACGAGCAAGATGAACTTGATAAACGGAGTGGGGAGCGCGCGATGCCGGCGCTGATGATCCAGGGTTGCGGCTCGAATGTGGGCAAGTCGATGCTGGTCGCGGGGCTGTGCCGCGCGGCGCGGCGGCGCAAGCTGACGGTTGCGCCGTTCAAGCCGCAGAATATGTCGAACAACGCAGCTGTGACCGCCGACGGGGGGGAGATCGGCCGCGCCCAAGCGCTTCAGGCGCTTGCCTCGGGGTTGGAGCCGGTGACCGATATGAACCCGGTCCTGCTCAAACCCGAAACCGACCTCGGCGCTCAGGTGATCGTTCAGGGCCGCCGCATCGGCACCATGCGGGCGCGGGACTATTCCCGGCGCAAGCCCGAGCTGATGGCGCCGGTGCTCGAATCCTTCAACCGCCTCAAGGCGGCCCACGATCTCGTCCTCGTCGAAGGCGCGGGCAGCCCGGCAGAGGTGAACCTGCGTGCGGGCGACATTGCCAACATGGGCTTCGCGCGCGCCGCCGACGTGCCGGTGGTGCTGGCTGGAGACATCGACCGCGGCGGGGTGATCGCCCAGGTCGTCGGCACCCAGACCGTGCTCGACGCGGAGGATGCGGCGCTTGTCGTGGGCTTTCTGATCAACAAGTTCCGCGGTGATCCCCGGCTCTTCGAGGATGGCTACCGCCTGATCGAGGGCAGGACCGGCTGGCGCGGCTACGGCGTGCTGCCGTGGTTCCCCGGCGCCTCGCGCCTGCCGGCGGAGGACGCGCTCGACCTCGGGCGCGTCGCCAAAGGCGGACCGTTCCGGGTGGTCTGCCTCGCACTTTCGCGCATCGCCAATTTCGACGATCTCGACCCGCTCTCTGCCGAGCCAGCCGTCAGCGTCACCATGCTGCGCGCGGGCGAGGCCCTGCCGGGCGACACCGACCTCGTGATCCTGCCAGGCAGCAAATCGACACGCGGCGACCTCACTTTTCTGCGCGCGCAGGGCTGGGACATCGACCTCGTCGCGCATCGCCGTCGGGGTGGCGCGGTGCTTGGCATCTGCGGCGGCTTCCAAATGCTCGGGACGCGGATCGCCGACCCGGAAGGCATCGAGGGGCCAGCGGGCGAGAGCCCAGGCCTAGGTCTTTTGGACGTCGAGACCGTCATGGGCGGGGACAAGACGCTGACCCGCGTCTCTGCCCGCCACACCGCCACCGGGGCGGAGTTCGATGGCTACGAGATCCACATTGGGCGCACTCGGGGACCCGACTGTGCCCGGCCGTTCGCCGAGGTCGCAGGCCAGCCAGAGGGTGCCATGTCCGGCGATGGGCGGGTGATGGGGAGTTACCTTCACGGCATGTTCTCGGTCGACGGCTTCCGCCGCTATTTCCTCGACCGGCTCGGTGCGCAGGGTTCCGGCCTCGACTACCGGGCGGGTGTGGAGAAGACGCTCGACGAACTCGCCGCGCATCTCGAGGCGCATCTCGATCTCGACGGCATCTTCGCGCTCGCGCGGTGACGGCTGGCGCGGCTCAGCGGATCTCCCAGTCAGTCGCGCAGTTCTGTTGCCAGCCATTGCGGTGCAAAAGCGGTGTGTCGTCGCTGAAAGCGGGCCAACCGAGGCAGAGGTAGGCGGCGAACTCCCAGCCCTCTGGTACCTCGAACAGCTCCTCCATCCGCTTCGGCTCGACGATCGAGACCATGCCGAGCCCGAGGTTCTCGGCCCGCGCAGCGAGCCACAGCGTATGTATCGCCATCGCGGTTGACTGCCGTAGCGTTTCCGGCATGGTCTGGCGGCCGAGGCCGTGCCCTGCGTCCGGATCGGTCACGGTGAAGACGGCGAATTGTACCGGCGCGGCCTCAAGGCCCGCGAGCTTGAGCTTGGCGTAGGTCCGCGCCTGATCGCCCGAATAGAGCGAAGCCGCCGCTCCGTTGCAGCGGGCAAATTCCACACGCACGGCCGAGCGCAGCCCAGCATCCTCCACCCGGAAGATCCGCCAGGGCCGGGCGTTGCCGACCGAGGGCGCGCTGTCGACCGCCACGCGCAGCCGCCGCAGCACCTCATCCGGCACCGGATCGCGGCGGAAGTGGCGCACGTCGCGGCGCCAGTGGAGGAGACGCGAAAGCACCGCCGCCTCTTCAGTGCCGAATGTCTTCGGGCCCTTGAGCGCCGCTTCCATACGCTTCCATTCTTCCTCGCTCCCCGGCAGGCCGAGGCGCAACCAGTCCGGCCGGGCTGGAAAAATCCGCGACCAGATCCGATGGCGGGCGAGCCGCACCTGCGCCGCCGTCCCTTCGGGCGTGCGGTAAAGGCGGAAAAGACCGGTGCCGCCGATCAACTCCCACCCCGCGCGTGCGACCAGCGCGTCGAGCCGCAGGGCGTCCTCGGCGAGGCGCTGGCGCGTGGCCTCCGCCCAGGCGGTGTCAAGAAGCGCGCGCTGGCCGATCTCCAGTGCCGGGCCTGAGACGGCCCAGGGACCGGCGCGCTCGGCTATGGCCGCGATATCGGCGGCCGGGCCGATGGCGAAGCCGAGGCGCACGCCCGCCAACCCCCAGAACTTGCCGAACGACCGCAGCACTATCAGCCCGGGCCGGCCACAGGCCGCGGCGAGCGAAAGCGCCGGATCGGGGTCGCCGAAGCTCTCGTCCACCACCAACCGCCCAACCTGCGGCAGGCGCGCGAGAAGCGTCTCGGGCTCGATCCGCCGGCCGTCGGGGTTGTTGGGGTTGACCAGCACGGCGAGGTCCGCACCCGCCAGATGCTCCAGCCGCGAGACTTCTTCAACCGCCCATCCGGCGGCACGCAGCGCAGCGGCATATTCGCTATAGGTCGGCGCCAACACCCTTGCGCGGCCGGGGGGGGCGAGATGCGGGATCAGCTGGATCGCTGCCTGCGCGCCGGCCAGCGCCACCATCGGCGCCTCGGTGGCCCAGGCCCCACGCGCTGCCTCGATTAGCGCGGCAAGTGCGCGCTTGGTGGGAAGCGCCTTCCAAACCTCCGGCTGCAGTGGCGGCACTGGCCAAGGCTGGCGGTTGATGCCGGTCGACAGGTCGATCCACTCCGCGGCCGTGCCGCCGAAGCCCGCCATTGCCTCGTCCAGATTGCCGCCGTGGTCGCGCATCATCCCCTCACAGAGCCGCCGCAAGCAGCAGGAGCGCCGCCAAAGCCGCCAGCGCCCGGCGGTAAAGCGCAAGTGCCGCCGAAATGCCAGCCGAATTCGGATCGTTTCCGCCGGCGTTCACCCAGGGCTCGTCCGAAAGCCGGTCCCCGTAGACCCGTGGCCCCGAAAGGCGAATGCCGAGCGCCCCCGCCATCGCCGCCTCCGGCCAGCCCGCGTTGGGCGAGCGGTGATGACCCGCGTCTCGCCACATCGTCGCGCACGATGTGCGGGGGCGGGCCGAGACTGCGGCGAAGATCAGCCCGCAAAGCCGCGCCGGGATCAGATTCGCCACGTCGTCGATCCGCGCCGCACACCAGCCGAAGGCCTCGTGCCGCGGAGTCCGGTGCCCGATCATCGAATCGAGCGTGTTGATCGCCTTGTAACCCGCGATCCCCGGCAGACCGAAGACCGCACCCCAGAACACGGGCGCAATGATCCCGTCGGAAGCATTCTCCGCCAAGCTCTCAATCGCGGCTCGGGCGACGCCCGCCGCGTCGAGTCGCTCCGGGTCCCGCCCCACGATCATCGCGACCGCGCGCCGCGCGCCGGCCAGGTTGCCGCGCCCGAGCGGCGCGGCAACCCGCGCGACGTGATCGTCGAGCGACCGAGCCGCGACCAGCGGCCAGGCGAGAACGCCCGTCAGCACCAGCCCGGCCCATCCGCCGGGCAGCAGCGCCGCGATCGCAGTGGCGAAGGCCACGGTCAGCGCAATGACCAGAAGCGCCGTCGCGAGCCCCGACACCCAGTCTCGACCCGGCCGCGCGCCTACCGTGTTCCAGTCCCGGTCCAGGCGCCCGATCAATGCGCCGATCCAGGTCACGGGATGGCCGATGCGACGATAGAGCGGATCGGGCCAGCCAAGCCCCCAATCTACCCCAAGCGCCACCGCCATTGCCGCCGCCATGCTCATCGTACGCTCCCTATCCGGAAGCGCAGGATATGGCAGAATCCCGCTGCGCGAAGGGCGGCTGGCGTCGTTTCGGGCACTATTCCCGGCGCGAAGATCAGCCCGCGGGCCGCCCCGGTATGGGCGATGACGAACCCAAGCGCACCCGTCGCGCTGGCCAGTGTTTCGGTCGGATCATCAGCCGGACCGCGCAGGCGGATCGTGCGCCGGGCCGATTCGGAGGCAAGCGCGGCCACCCCGGTGAGGTCGCCGCAAGCGGCGGGCCAGTCCTCGGAGAGGTCGGCGATGTCCGGGAAGGCCGCGTCCCCCGGATCGGTCCGCCGCATCGGCCCGAAGAAGCCACCGACGATCTCCATTCGTAGCGGAGATGGCAGTCGGGCGCGCACGTACCCTGCGCGCGAGGCCCAGAGAAGCCGCCCTGGATCATCCAGCATCAATGGATCGACCGCCCCCTCGGAGCAGAGGCGGGCCAGCGCGATGGCCTCCCGGTGCGTGACTCCCGCCGCGCGCGCCAGGGCCACCCGCGCCGCGGTCGAGGCCCCGGCGCCGCCCCCCGCCGGCATGTCAAGCCGAAGGCCGAACCACTCCTCGCGCCTGACACCGAGGCTCAGCAGCAGCCCGGCCGCGCCGACCCTGCTCAGCACCCGCGCGCCCGGCTGGTGCAGGGCGAAGGGCCCGGGCTGGCGCAACGCCCGGGCGCGAAGTGCCGGGCAGGGCAGGGTGACCAGCGCCACCGGCCCGACTGGGCCGATTCGTCCCTGGAGGAACTCTCCGAAATGGCCGGGGACGGCGATCTCCATGCCGTTCATGCCAGCGCCCGGTTGGTGAAGCCGATCGACCAGACACCGCCCGGCAATGCCCGCAAATGCGTGGCCGACAGCGGTGCGATCTCGAAGCCGAGCCCCATCTGGGCCTCCCCTAGTGCTAGTCCGAGGGCTGCGCGGATCGTCCCGGCATGGGCAACGACAAATACCGTGCCGCCCTGCGTCAGCCCCTCCAGTGCGGGTGTCACTCGGGCCCAGACGTCAAGGAAACTCTCGCCCCCCGGCGCGCGGTGCGCCGCGATCTCCGCCCGCCGGAGCGGGCCCAGATCGGGGATCTCCTCGGGCAAAAGCCCTTCCCAGGCGCCAAAATCCTGCTCCCAGAGCCGGGGGGCCAGCGCCGCCTCCCGCCCGGGAAAGAGTGCTGCCGCGGTCTCCCGGCAGCGCCGGGCGGGGCTCGTCACCAGCCGCGCCTCCGCCGCGCCGAGCGCCGCAAGCGCCGCCCACGCGCGCGTCAACGCCTCGGCGCCGGGCTGCCGCGCAGAAGGGTCGCTGCGCCCGGCAAGCCGCCCGCCCGCGCCTGTGGGCGCGTGTCGGATCAGAATCAGGTTGGTCGTCTGCGTCCCTGGCACGGTCGGCTTTCTCCCTTTTCCCGTGGCCAAAATAATGTTTTCTGCTATCCGAAAAAGAGAGGCGACATGATCCTACTCATTACCGGCGGTGCGCGCTCGGGCAAGAGCAGCTATGCGGAAGGGCGGGTGATCGCGCTTCCGGGGCGGCCCTGCTATATTGCGACGGCTGAGATCCGCGACGCCGAGTTGGCAAAACGCATTGCCCACCACCGCGCCCGCCGAGGCCCCGAATGGCGCGAGCGCGAGGCGACTTTCGACCTCGTCTCGGCCCTTGCCGAGACCGACGGTGACGGCCCCCGCCTTGTCGATTGCATCACGCTTTGGCTGACGAACCTCGTGCTGGCCAATCGCGACTGGCTAGCGGAGCTGGACGCCCTGCTCGACGCGCTGCCGGCGCAGCAAAGCCCGGTGATCTTCGTCACCAACGAGGTCGGCCTCGGCATTGTCCCCGAAAACGCGCTCGCACGCGCCTTCCGCGATGCGGCGGGGCTGGTGAACCAGGCCCTCGCGGCTGCGGCCGACGAAGTGCAATTCGTCGTCTCCGGGCTGCCACTGAAGGTGAAATGATGCAAACGCCGCTTTTCCCCGCCGGCTCTTTTGCCGATCTCCGCGCCCGGCTGGCGGATCTGCCCGCCGCCGACCCGGCCAGCATCGCCGCCGCCCGGATGCGCCAGGACAACCTTACGAAACCCCCTGGCGCGCTTGGCCGGCTGGAGGAACTGGCGATTTTTATGGCCGGCTGGCAGGGCCGCGCGCGCCCAGTGCTGGACCGTGCGCAGGCGGTGGTCTTCGCCGCCAACCATGGCATCTGCCGGCAGGGCGTAAACCCCTTCCCGCAGGAGGTTACCGCCCAGATGGTGGCGAACTTCATGCGCGGCGGCGCTGCGATCAACCAGCTTTGCCGGGTGAGTGGCGCGGATCTCTCGATCGTGGCGCTCGACCTGGACCGCCCGACCGGCGATTTCACCGAAGGTCCTGCGATGACCGAGGCCGAGGTGCTTGACGCCATGGTCCGCGGGGCGGCGGCGGTCGACACCGGCGCGAATGTCCTTTTGCTAGGTGAGATGGGGATCGGCAACTCGACCGTGGCGGCCGCACAGGCCTGCGCCTCCTTCGGCGGCACGGCCTGGGACTGGGTCGGTCCCGGCACCGGCGCGGATGCCGACAAGATCGCGATCAAGGCTCAGGTCATCGAGGCGGGGATGGAGCGCCATGCCGCCGCCCTCGGCGACCCGCTTGCCACGCTCACGGCCTTTGGCGGGCGCGAGCAGGCGGCGATCTGCGGGGCGGTCCTCGCCGCGCGGGCAGCGCGGATCCCTGTGATTCTCGACGGCTTCATCTGCACCGCCGCCGCGGCCGTGCTTGCGCCGCTTGGCATCGGCGCACTCGACCACTGCATGGTCGGCCACGCCAGCGCCGAGCCGGGGCACCGAAAGCTACTTTCGGCCATCGGCAAGAAGGCCGTCCTTGATCTCGGGATGCGCCTCGGCGAGGGCTCGGGCGCGGCGGTGGCGCTGGGCGTGCTGCGGGCGGCCCTTGCCGCGCATGACGGCATGGCGACCTTCGCCGAGGCCGGGATCTCGACCGGATGAGCTGCTCTTGGATCCAGTCCCGAGTGGACGAGGTGCGCCTGGCGCTGATGCTGCTGACGCGCCTGCCGATGGGCAGGATCGACCCGGTGCCCACGCTCTCCGCCGCTGCCTGGGCCTATCCGCTCGCCGGGGCCGTGGTGGGGGCGATTGTGGGGCTGGTCTATCTCCTGGCGCAGAGCCTCGGCCTCCAGCCCCTCCCGGCGGTTGTGCTCGCCGTATTGGCGGGCGTCGTGGCGACCGGCGGCATACATGAAGACGGGCTCGCCGATCTCGCCGACGGCTTCGGCGGCGGCGGCGACCGCGCCCGGAAACTGGAGATCATGCGCGACAGCAGGGTCGGCAGCTATGGGGTGATCGCGCTCTGCCTCGCGCTGTTCCTCCGCGTCGTCGTCCTGGCAGAGGTGCTGCCGGATCATGCGCCGCTGTTCGTTCTCCTCGGGCTCGGCGCGCTCAGTCGGGCGCCGCTGCCGGTCCTGATGCGGCTTCTCCCCGCCGCGCGCGCCGAAGGGCTCGGCCACTCCGCGGCGCTGCGCATAGGTGCAGGGCAGGCGGCCGCGGCGGCCCTCACCGGCTTCGCCCTCGCCGCGCTCTTCCTGCCGTTACTTCTCTGCCCCGTCCTCGCGGCGGCGGCGGCGGCCGCTTTGACCGGCCTTCTTGCTCGCCGCCAGATCGGCGGTTTCACAGGAGACGTCCTCGGAGCAGCGCAGATCGCCGCCGAACTCGCGGCCCTGCTGGCGCTCGCCGCCGCCTGAGGGTCGGATTTTGCGTTGACGGCCTGGCGTGCCGGCTTCTATGCAGGTCTCGACGGTTCCCCTCGGGGATAAAAAGAGATCGCGGTGGGGATTCGGGTCCGATGCCACGGTTGCCCCCGCAACCGTAAGTGGCGGGCCCTCTCCAGAAGCCACTGGCCCGGCGGGCTGGGAAGGCGGTGGGGGCGAGTGCTACGAGCCAGGAGACCTGCCATCACGGACGTCAGAGCAGGAACATCGGGCGGGATGTCTCGGTGGGTCTGGACCGAAAGAGCGGTTCGAGGAGCCTTGGTGTGACACTTGACGTAAACGGCAGGAGAGTTTCATGCCAACCGCCATCTCGAGGCTCTTTCGGGAATCCGACAACGCGCTACGACCGCGGCTCGTATGTAAGCGCTGTCTGAATGGCGGCCTGAGTTTTCCAGGCCCAAGGCAGCAGGCGGTCGATTTCGTGGGCCCTGGTGGTTCCGGCGACGATGCGTTCGAGGACGT
>JBMFXF010000017.1:0-23679 GCA_049964515.1 Acetobacteraceae bacterium
AGCGTAAAAACTAGAGACATGAGACTGGCAGTCTTGAGGTCAGGGGTTCGATCCCCCTCAGCTCCACCAGCGCGGCGATCTCCTCCTATTGCATCCCCCCTTGGCGCATCCATCGCCGCGCCGCCCGCCCCGCGTGCGATGGCAGCGGCGCCTCGGGCGCGCGCATCCAGGCCAGGATATCGCCGATCGGCACCGCGCGGGCGAGATCGCGCAGCATCAGGTGATAGGCCCCGGGGTAATAGGCCACACGCGGCCCCGCCGGCGGCGGGCGTAGCCCCTTCCAGAACGCCCGCATCGCCCGCTTCGGCACCAGCTCGTCATGCCCGCCATAGAGGATCAGCGCGTTGCCCGGCAGGCGCGGGGCGGCGCGCGCGGCCTGGCCCATCAGCCGCACCAGCCCGCCCACCGCGTCCCAGCGGGTGGAGAGCAGGGTCAGCGGATCGCGCGACAGCGCGATCAGCGCCGCAAGGTTGTCGGAGGCGCGGATATGCAGCCCGCCGCCGCTGACGGTCAGGCCGGGCAGGAAATGCGTCATCACCCAGAGCCCCGCGCGCTCGAACATGTTGAGCCCCTGCCAGCCCCAGACCGCGGGCGAGACCAGCACGAAGCCCGCCACCGGCGGATGCGGCCCCGCCGCGAGCAGGGCGGCCACCGCCGCGCCCATGCTCTCGCCCAGCACGAACACCGGCAGCCCCGGATAACGCGCGGCGATCAGGCCGACCATGGTGCGGGCGTCGTTCACCAGGCTGCTCGTGCCGGGCCAGAGGCCGCGGGTCGCGGTGGCGCCGAAGCCGCGCTGGTCCGGCGCGATCACCGTCACCCCGGCGGCGGCGAAGGCGGGGGCGGGGATGGCGAAGGCGTCGCGGCTGTCGTCCATCCCGTGCAGCGCCAGCATCACCGCCCAAGGGGGCGCTTGCCCGTGGTGGGCCGGCCAGACCCGGTACGGCAGCCGCATCCCGTCCGGCATCACGAACGCCTGCCGCCCCAGCCGCGGCGGCTCCACCGCCGGCCCCGCCGGCGCCAGCCGCGCCGCGCAGCCGGCGAGCGCGAGCAGCCCCAGCATCGCCGCTGCGGCGTGACAGGACCGCCGGGTCATGGTCTGATGGCGACGGATCGGGCGCCCCAGCCGCGCCCGCAAGGAGGACGCGATGGCCGACAGCACGGCGGAAACCCAGGACGTCTTCGAGATCATGCACACCACGCGCGCCATGCGCCGGCTGCGGCCGGACCCGGTGCCCGACGCCCTGATCCGGCGCATTCTTGAAGCCGGCGCCGCCGCCGCCAACGGGGGCAACAGCCAGCGCTGGCGCTTCATGGTGGTGAAGGACATGGCGATCAAGCAGGCGGTGCAGGCGCTCTATCAGCGCGCCTTCGACAAGGTGATCGGGCCGCGCTACCGCACATCCGCCCCGCCGCCCGGCGTTTCGCCCGAGCGCTACCGGCGCCAGCACGACGCGGTGGAGTATCTGACAAGGCATTTCCACGAGGCGCCGGTATGGATCGTGGCCTGCCTCGACGAAGGGGCGGCCGCGCCCACCCGCTGGTCCGGCGCCTCCATCTACCCCGCGGTGCAGAACATGCTGCTGGCTGCGCGCGCCCTCGGGCTCGGCTCGACCCTGACCACCAGGCACCTGCTGTATGAGGCCGAGGCCGAGCTGGCGCTGGGCCTGCCGCCCGGGGTGCATTCCTACGCCATCCTGCCGATCGGCTACCCGATGGGACGCTTCGGCCCGGTCGGGCGCGGCAAGCTCACCGAGATCGTGTTCGGCGACCGCTGGGGCGAGGCCTGGTCCGGCGCCGCCGATCCGGCCTGATCCGCCTCACCCAAGGGAACCCCCACATGAAACTGTTTCTCGACGGTCGCGCCGTCGCTTACGACTTGCTCGGCGATGCCGCGGCGCCGGTGGTCTGCTTCACCCATTCCCTGGCCGCCGACGGCGGCATGTGGGCCGAACAGGTGCCGCCGCTGCTGGCGATGGGCTGGCGGGTGCTGCGCCTCGACATGCGCGGGCATGGCGGGTCGGACCCGGTGGCGGGGCCCTACACCATGTCGGCGCTGGCCGCCGATGTGGCCGGCGCGCTCGACGCGCTGGGCATCGCGCGGGTCCACTACATCGGGCTGTCGATCGGCGGGATGCTGGGCCAGGCCTTCGCGCTGGAACACCCCGATCGGCTGATCTCGGCGATCTGGTGCGACACCCGACCCAGCACCCCGCACGAGGGTGCCTCTGCCTGGGCCGAGCGCATCGCCACCGTCGAGCGCGCCGGGTCGGTGGCTCCGCTGGCCGATGCCACGGTGGCGCGCTGGTTCACCGATGCCTTCCCCGCGCGCGCCCCGGCCCGGCTGCGCCAGATCCGCGACACCGTCGCCGCCACCACCCCGGCCGGCTACATCGGGTCCTGCCGGGCGATCATGGATTTCGATTTCACCCCTCGCCTGCCGGAGGTGAAAACCCCGGTGCTGGTCCTGTGCGGCGACCAGGACCCCGGCACCCCGCCGGTGGAGAACCGGCGCATTGCCGGGCTGGTGGCGAACGGCCGCTACGAGGAGATCGCCGACGCCCGGCATTTCCCCAATGTCGAGCACCCCGACGTGTTCAACCACCACATGATGGAGTGGCTGGACGGCAAGCGGCATCTGGATTGATCCGCCAGCCCCCCTTTCCGCCGCCCCGCGCCCGGGCTTAGGATCGCCTCCCGGGGCGCCGCGCCCGACGGTGCCCCCATCCGAGGGAGGCGCCTTCATGTCCGCAACCCCAACCGGCAGAGAACCTCGCTCGGTGGCCCTGATCGGTCCCGCCGGCGCCGGCAAATCCACCCTGTTCGAGGCCCTGATGGACGCCGCCGGCAGCCCGGTGAAGCGCCCCGCCGACCCGCGCAACCGGCCGATGACCACCGAGCTCCGCCTGGGTCACTGCAGCTTTCTGGGGGATTCCTGGGCCGTGCTGGACTGCCCCGGCTCGGTCGAGTTCGCCCATGAGGCCACCGTCGCGCTGGCGGCGGTGGATCTGGCGGTGCTGGTCTGCGAACCCGCCCCGGCGCGCGCGCTCTCGGCCGCGCCGCTGTTGAAGGCGCTGGCCGACGCCGGCGTGCCGTTCCTGGTGTTCATCAACAAGATCGATACCCTGGAAGGCAGCCTGCGCGACACGCTGGCGGCGTTGCAGGGCTACGCCGCCGCCCCGCTGGTGCTGCGCCAGGTCCCCATCACCGACGGCGGCGCCGTCACCGGCTATGTCGATGTCGTCTCGGAACGGGCCTACCGCTACCGCAAGGGCCAGCCGTCGGAGCTGATCCAGGTTCCCTCCGAGATGACGGAGGCGGAACGGGAGGCCAAGTCGAAGCTGGTGGAAACGCTGGCCGACCGCGACGATGCGCTGCTCGAGAAGGTGCTCGAGGACATCGCGCCCTCGCCCTCCGAGCTCTACGCCGATCTGCGCAAGGACCTCGCCGCCGGGGCGGTGACCGAGGTGCTGCTGGGCGCGGCCGAGCTCGCCGGCGGCATCCGCCGGCTGTGGAAGGCGCTGCGCCACGACACCCCTGGCGTGGCCGAGACCGCCGCGCGCAAGGGAATCGCCCCCGAGGGGCCGCCGCTGGCGCAGGTGTTCCGCACCGTCCACGCCGGCCACACCGGCAAGCTCTCCTGGGCCCGGGTGTGGCGCGGCGCGGTGAAGGACGGGGCGATGCTGGCCGGCACCCGGCTCGGCGGCATCTATCGCGCCCCCGGCGGCGAGCCGACGAAAATCGCCGAAGCGGTGGCCGGCGATACCGTGTTGCTGGGCCGGCTCGACCCGGTTGCGACCGGTGCCACCATCTCCACCGTCGCGGTCGATCCGCTGCCGTTCCCCGCCCCCCCGCCGCCGGTGTTCGCGCTGGCGATCGCCACCACCGACCGCAAGGACGATGTGAAACTTTCGGGCGCGCTACAGAAGCTGACCGAGGAGGACCCGTCGCTGTCGGTGATCCATACCCAGGACAGCGGCGAGACGGTGCTGGCGGGGCAGGGGGAGATGCATCTCAACGCCACCCTCGACCGGCTTGCGCGCGGCTACGGGCTGAAGCTCACCACCGCGAAACCCTCGGTGCCGTATCGCGAAACCATCCGCAACGCGGTCCACCAGCACGGGCGGCTCAAGCGCCAGACCGGCGGGCATGGGCAGTTCGCCGATGTGAAGATCGACATCGCCCCCCGCGAGCGCGGCGCCGGCTTCGCCTTCATCGACAAGGTGGTGGGCGGCGCGGTGCCGCGCAATTTCATCCCCGCGGTGGGCGAGGCGGCCGAGGAGGCGGCGCGCAAGGGACCGTTTGGCTATCCGGTGGTGGACATCGCGGTCACCCTGACCGATGGGCAGTTCCACAGCGTGGACAGTTCCGACATGGCTTTCCGCACCGCCACCCAGATCGCCATGAAGGAGGGGCTGGCGGCGGCGGACCCCGTGCTGCTGGAACCGATCGACCGGGTTTCGGTGCTGGTTCCCAACGAATTCACCGCCCGTGCGCAGCGGCTGCTGACCGGACGGCGGGGGCAGATCCTGGGCTACGCCGAGAAGCCCGGCTGGCCCGGCTGGGATGAGGTGGAGGCGCTGGTGCCGCAGGCGGAGTTGCAGGATTTCATCATCGAGCTGCGTTCGCAGACGATGGGCCTTGGGACCTACCGGCGCGCGTTCGACCATCTGGCGGAAAGCCGCGGCGAGGCGAAGCCGCGCGCGGCCTGACACCGGTTTGCAACCGCCTCCGTGGCATCGCATGGCGCGTGATCTGGAGCGCCATGATGAACCGGGGCTTGTCTCTCTGCGCCATCGTCCTCGCCGGGCTCTGCGCGGCGGCCATTCCCGCCCGCGCGGGCTTCACCACGGTTGACATATCGGGTGCCATCAACGGTAACGTCGCCATCAACCCGTCGCTGTTCCCGATTGGCCTGACAACGGGCAATACCGGCACCGGGATCCCGTTTCAGACCTATGCCTATACGCCGAGCGGCGACATGGGCTCGGCCTTTCTGGCGGGCCAGTCCAGCCCCGGCGCCAGCTCGACCCTCACCATCGATCTGAGCGCGCTCAACATCACCGGACAGGCCTCGTTCTATGCCCTGCTCAACAATTATTACGGCACCCCGAACGCCGACGAGTACACGGTGACGATCAACTTCGTCGGCGGCGCGTCCGAGAGCTACGCCTCGATCGGCGGCGTGAATACCCGCGACTACAACGAGAACCCCTCGACCGATAACACCATCGCCGACACCACCACCAACTGGTGGACCGACCAGGCCACCCAGGGCACCTCCGGCTACCAGCGTCTGGACGTGCGCGAGTTCAGCATCAGCTCCGCCTATCAGAACGACACCATCGCGAATTTCCAGATCAACCAGCTTGTCTATAACGACCCCGCGTTCCTGTCGGGCCTGACCTTCAGCACCAGCGCCGCGCAACCGCTGGCGGCGCCGGAGCCTGGGTCCATCGCGCTGCTGGGCGCTGGCCTCGCCGGCCTCGCCCTGGTGCGGAGCCGCCGCGGCCGGTCGCGGCGATCGGGCGGTCTGGCCGGATAAAACGAGCCAGGCCCGGGGGCGGCCGCGACGTGCGGCCAGCCCCGGATCAGGCCGCGCGGATCAGCGCGCCGGTGCGGGGGCGGTGACGCGATAGACCGCCGGGATCAACCGCGGTCCAGGCCCCGCCGCGGGGGCCATGCCCGCCGGAGCCGCCGGCTGCGGCGCCGCCGCCGGCGTCAGCCCGGGACCCAGCAGCCGCATCTGCCCGCAGGCGTTGCCGGTCTGCACCACATGCAGGATCGGCCTGCCGTTCGGCCCGATGCGATAGCTGACGCTCGCGGCACAGCTCTGCACGCCAGGCCCGCCGACCGGGGCGAGCAGGCCCGGCGCGAACGCCGCGCGCCACCGCCCGCCCGGCCCGAACGGACCAAGCGGGGCGGCGAACAGCGCGTCCACCTGGCGGGTCATGCGCTGCATCATCTGTTGCATATAAGCCATCATATGCAGCCCCGGCAGCCGCGCGGCGGCGGTGGCCGGCAGCGCGGTGACCCGAACCGGGTTGCCGCCGGACAGCACGATCACGCTGCCGGGGGCGGCGGTCAGCACCAAGTGGCTGCCCGGCGTCATCGTCACCACCCGCGAGGGGGCAACGTCCGGCGGGCAGCCGGGGGCGCCGGCCAGCGCCGGAACGGCGAAGCCTGCGGCCAGCACCGCCGCCGCGCCGGCATGACGGAGAAGCATCAACGGGGAGGACATCGCTCGATCTCCCATATCAATCGGGTTGACGGCGGGCATATAGGTCGCCCCGGCTTGCGCGGGCGCGACCGCAGGATGAAGCCTGCGTCAGGCGGGCCCGGCTACCGGTCCCGCCCGCCGTCGGTCACCCGCTGGCGCGACCGGTGCAGATGATACCGCATCGCCAGATCCGCCGCCTCCGGGTCGGCGCGCGCGATCGCCTCGGCGATGGCGGCGTGTTCGTCCAGCACACGCCGCGCCCGCTCGGCCGAGCCGGCCCGGGTGATGCTGAGCGCCACCCCCATCGCCTGGCGGATGGTCGGGCCCAGCCGTTCGAGGGTCTCGGCGAACAGCGCGTTGCCGCTGGCCGCCGCGACGGCCAGGTGGAACGCGAAATCGGCCACCGCCGGGGCGGCGCCGTCCGCCATCCGCGCTTCCAGCGCCCGCAGCGCCGCCTGGATGCGCGCCAGATCCGCCCCGTCGTGCCGCCGCGCCGCCAGCGCCGCTGCCTGGCCTTCGAGGCCGATGCGCAGCTCCAGCGCCCGCAGCAGCCCCGCGACATCTGCCCCCGCCGCGGTCAGCCCCGGCGGCGGGCGGTGCAGCACCATCGTGCCGGACCCCTGCCGCGTGCTCACCAGCCCGTCGGCATGCAGGCGCATCAGCGCCTCCCGTACCGTCGGGCGGGAGACGCCGAACTCCCGGCACAGCGCCTGTTCCGAGGGCAGCCGCGCGCCTTCCGCCCATTGCCCGGCGACGATGCGTTGCAGCACCTGCCCGTAGAGCTGGTCGGCCAGGCGTTCCCGGCGCGGCGGCGACGTGGTCGGCATGGCGGATATATGCCAGACAACTTGACAGCTTGCCAGACCGGATGCTTCCTGCGCCGCCCCTGTTCCCGGACCAAGCCATGCCCCGCAAGACCGCCGCCACGCTGCGCTCCGCCCGCTGGTTCGGCCCCGCCGATCTGCGTTCCTTCGGCCATCGCTCCCGCGCGATGCAGATGGGCTACGCGCCGGAGGAATGGACCGGCCGGCCGGTGATCGCCATCGTCAACACCTTCTCCGACCTTCAGCCCTGCCACATGCATTTCAAGCAGCGGGTCGAGGACGTGAAGCGCGGCGTGCTGATGGCCGGCGGCTTCCCGGTGGAGCTGCCCGCGCTCTCGGTCTCGGAAAGCTACGTCAAGCCGACGACGATGATGTATCGCAACATGCTGGCGATGGAGACCGAGGAGCTGCTGCGCTCGCACCCGGTCGATGGCGCGGTGCTGCTGGGCGGCTGCGACAAGACCACGCCGGGCCTGCTGCTGGGGGCCACCAGCATGAACATCCCCGCCATCTTCGTTCCCGCCGGCCCCATGCTGCGCGGCAATTTCCAGGGCAAGTTCCTGGGCTCCGGCTCGGACAGCTGGAAATACTGGGACGAGCTGCGCGCCGGCAAGATCACGCCGGGCGACTGGGCCGGGGTGGAGGCGGGCATCGCGCGCAGCTACGGCACCTGCATGACCATGGGCACGGCGAGCACCATGACCGCGATCGCCGAGGCGGTGGGCATGGTGCTGCCGGGTGGCAGCTCCATCCCGGCCGCCGATTCCGGACATATCCGGCTCTGCTCCGAATCCGGGCGGCGGATCGTGGAGATGGTGTGGGAAGACCTCACGCCGGCGCGCATCCAGACCCGGGCGGCGTTCGAGAACGCGATCGTGGTCGCGATGGCGATGGGATGTTCCACCAATGCGATCATCCACCTGATCGCGATGGCGCGGCGCGCCGGAGTGTCGCTGGGTCTCGACGATTTCGAGCGCGTCTCGCGCCGGGTGCCGGTGATCGGCAATGTGCGGCCGAGCGGGTCCACCTATCTGATGGAGGATTTCTATTACGCCGGCGGCATCCGCGCGCTGATGGACCGGCTGCGCGCGCATCTGCATCTGGAGTGCCTGACCGTCACCGGTCGCACCCTGGGCGAGAACATCGACGGCGCACGGGTGTTCAACGACGACGTGATCCGCCCGCTCGACAACCCGATCTACGGCGAGGGTTCGCTCGCGGTGCTGAAGGGCAATCTCGCCCCCGACGGGGCCGTCATCAAGCCGGCGGCGATGGACCAGCGGTTCCTGAAACATGCCGGCCCCGCGCTGGTGTTCGACGATTACCCTTCGATGAAGCAGGCGGTCGAGGATGAAACGCTCGACATCACCGCCGATCACGTGCTGGTGCTGCGCAACGCCGGGCCGCAGGGTGGGCCGGGAATGCCGGAATGGGGCATGTTGCCGATGCCGAAGAAACTGCTGAAGGAAGGCCACCGCGACATGCTGCGGCTGTCGGACGCGCGCATGTCCGGTACCTCCTACGGCGCCTGCGTGCTGCATGTGGCGCCCGAATCCTGGATCGGTGGGCCGTTGGCGCTGCTGCGCACCGGCGATATCGTGGCGATCGATGTCGATGCGCGCCGGATCGACATGCGGGTGGAGGAGGCCGAACTTGCCCGCCGCCGGAGCGCCTGGACGCCGCCCGCGCCGCGGTTCGCGCGCGGCTACGGCTGGGTGTTCACCCGCCACATCCAGCAGGCCGACCAGGGGTGCGATTTCGATTTCCTGCGCACCGAGTTCGGCGCCCCCGTGCCCGAGCCCGCGATCTACTGAACGGCCCCGCCATGGGCGGCTGCGAAGCCCGCGGTCAGGCCGTCTTGATGCCGCGCCTGACCCGCACGACCGGGCTTTCCGGTTGTTCGGGGTCCAGCATTTCCAGCAGGCGTTGCGCCGGGCCGGACGGGCGCTTGGCGCCACGCTCCCACTGCGCCACGGCCGACTTCGCCACGCCCAGCAGCCGTGCGAACAGCGGCTGGCTGAGGCCGGTGGCGGCGCGGATACGGCGGACCTCGGCGCCGTCATACGCGGGCCGGGGCGGCAGACACAGTTGGTCCAGCGCCTCCATGCCCGCCGCATCCAGCGCGCCGACGCCGTGCAGCGCCCGGCCCAGCCGGTGCGCGGTCGCCAGAATATCGGCTTCCGTACCGGATTCGGCAGGACCGGGATCAGGTCGCAATGTCGTCATGGCAGTCCACCTCGATAACATACTTTGTGGCGAGCAGCGCCGAGACCTGCGCCTCGGTGGCATCAAGGAACGCGGCGGCAACCCGGGCCAGCGCCGCCCGGCCGTCCGGCGTCAGCGTGGACGCGACGTTTTTCGCCCAAGCATAAGCGAACAGAACCCGCTGTGTTTCCGGGGCATCCCCGGGATACCGACAGGCCAGGATCGCCCGATAACCGCCGCGCTTGCCCTCGCCCGGGCGCGCGATGCGCTTCTTGTAGAGCCGGTCGCCCAAGATCCGCCCCCCCGGCGCCAAGGCGGCCGGCGGCGACCTCCCGGGCGGCCTGACACAGCACCGCCTCGGGAAGACGTTCCTTGCGCATCCATCTCGCCACCTGCGGCACCATGAAGACCTTCATCCGCGACCCATAGCACTTGGTGCTATATAGGCAGCCTCAACCCCGTTGCGCCAGCCCGAAAGAACCCGCCATGCCCCTCTCCCCGACCACCCGCGAAGCCCTGCGCGGCGTCAGCACCGCCACCCTGGCCACCGCTCTCTTCAAGCGCGGCTTCCACCGCCAGATGATCCAGGACGTCCGCCCGCTGTCGCCCCCGAAGCGCAGCATGGTCGGCGAGGCGGTCACCCTGCGCTACATGCCCGCGCGGGAGGACCTCGACCGGCTGGACGTCTTCCGCGACCCCACCCACCCGCAGCGCCATGCCATCGAGCATTGCCCCGCCGGCGCGGTGTTCGTGATCGACAGCCGCCGCGACGCCCGCGCCGCCTCCGCCGGCGGCATCCTGGTCTCCCGCCTGCGCGCGCGCGGGGCGGAGGGGGTGGTCACCGACGGCGGATTCCGCGACGCCGCCGAGATCGCCGCGCTGGATTTCCCCGCCTATCACCAGCGCCCCTCGGCCCCCACCAACCTGACCCTGCACCATGCGGTGGAAGCCAATGTGCCGATCGGCTGTGGGGAGGCGCCGGTGTTTCCGGGCGACGTGATCGTGGGCGATGCCGACGGCGTGATCGTGATCCCCGCCCATCTGGTCGAGGAAATCGCGGCCGAGGCGGTGGAAATGACCGCCTACGAGGATTTCGTGCTCGAGCGCGTGCAGGCCGGAGCCAGCATCGTCGGGCTGTATCCGGCGACCGACCCGGCCAGTCTGACCGCGTTCGCCGCCTGGCGGGCAAAGCACGGGCGGTGAGGATCGATCATGGCCGGCCCGGCCGGCATCGTATCTGATATCTAACGGCGCCCCGCCCGCCGCCGCCCGGCGGCCAGGAACAGAAAGACCAGCGCGTAGATCAGGACGTTGCCCAGCACGTCCCCGCGGACCCCGGTACCGCCCGGTCCGTATGGGCCGCCGAATCCCTCGGCCGTGGTCCACACCGCGAGCGAGTAGAGGAACCCGAGCGGGATTGCGAGCGAGACCAGCACCCCGGACAGCAGGCTGAACGCCAGCGCGGTTTCCGCCACCGCGACCGTGACCGCGACCGGCGTCGGCCCGATCGCCCGCACCGCGGCGATGGTCCAGCCGATATAGGTGACGACCCAGCTCGGCTGACCTTGGATCGCCGATGTGAGCTGGGAGAGAAAATGGCCAAGGAAGTAGGGGGACCATTTTAGAACGGCATCGAAAACCCAGAGCAGGGCGAACAGCATCGCCCCGGCGCGCCAGGCCCAGCTGCGCGGGCGGGCCCGCGCCGATCCGGAAGGCGCGATCACCGGGGCCACCGCCAGCACGAACAGGAAGGCGATCGCATAGGCGGGAAACACGCCGGGATCGGTCTGTCCCCCCGTATAGGGAAAGCCGAGAGCGCAGAGCGCCACCCAGCAGAACAGGCTATAGGCGAGGCCGACCCAGCCGGCGACGTCGAGGCCGCGACGGAAGAGCATCGCCAGCCCCAACAGCAGCGCCACCGCCACCATCGCGATCGCCATGGTTTGCGGACCGATCGCGTCCACCAGGTGGACGAACCGGAGCGACCAGGGGCGGAGCCAGGCCGGCGCATGACCGGCCGCGCCGTTCAGCACGTCCAGCAGCGGTGCGGGATGCGCGGGACCGGCGCGCAGGACCCAGGCCGAGAACTGGAACCACCCATTGGCCAGCCAGATCGCGCCGAACAGACCGACCAGCAGGCGATAGGCCATCACCACGCGGGGGGAAGCCGAGGGTGCTGCGCCGCTGCCGAAAGGCGGGCTCACCGATAACGTATTCGTAATGTCTTGGTGTGACGACGAAGGCGATCCATCGAGCGGCGCATCCGCGGCCGGCGGGTGTTCGTCGGGTAACAGAACAGTCATGCACGAACTCCATCTTCGTTGACCGTAGATAGGCGCGGCGGCTTTGGAGGTCGCATATCATGTGCGGGACTCCGGGAATCCATGCCCCGAAAAACACATGCGTGTGAACCACCACTCTCTCGGCTATCACGCGCGCAGCATAGTTTCAAGAGATGGAATAACGCAGCGGAGCGGTCGGATTCCAGCGCAACGATGCAATGGCCCCGTGGTCCGACGGGTTGATCCGCGCCGATGCGCGGGCCTCAATGCCCAGCCAGCACCTCGGGATTCACCACATTGATCGGCGTCCCGGCGGCATAGGCCACGATCTGCTCGAAGATGTCGGAGAACTGCAACTCGTACTCCTCGCGCGTCACATAGCCGATATGCGGCGTGCAGAGGCAGTTCGGCAGCGCGAACAGCGGATGGTCCACCGCCGGCTCCTGTTCATAGACATCCACTGCCGCGAAGCCCGGCCGTCCGGCGCGCAATGCCGCCTCCAGCGCCCCCGGCGCGATCAGCCCGGCGCGGCTGGTATTCACCAGCATCGCCTCGGGCCGCATCCGCGCCAGCAGCCCCGCCGTCACGATCCCGCGCGTCGCCGGTACCAGGCGCATGTGCAAGGTCACGATATCGGCGCGGGCATAGAGGTCCTCGGCGCTGTCCGCGACCGCATGACCCTCGGCCAGCGCGCGGGCGCGCGATGCCTCCCGCGCCCAGACCAGCGTCTCCAGCCCGAACGCGCGGCCCACCTTCGCCACCTCGGTCGCGATCCGCCCATAGCCGTGCAGGCCCAGCAGCTTCCCGCGCAGCGTATGTCCCATGCCCCATTGCCAGCGCCCCGCCTTGGCCGAGGCGACCTGCTCCGGCAGCCGCCGCGCCGCGGCCAGGATCAGCGCCCAGGTCAGCTCGACCGTCGCGTGCGAGGGCGTGCCGGCATGCATGTCGGAGGAGACGATGACGCCCGCGCGCGTGCAGGCCGCGATGTCGATGTGCGGATAGACGCTGCGCTGGCTGATGAGGCGCAGCTTCGGCAGGCGCGCGATCAGCGCCGCCTCGATGCGCGTGCGCTCGCGGATCAGCACCAGCGCCTCCGTCTCGCGCAGCCGTTCGGCCAGGATGTCGGTGTCCTGGACATGATCGTTCCAGATGGTGACGTCGTGCCGCTCCAGCTTGCGAAAGCAGGGCAGGTCGCGGATGGCGTCGAAGACATCGTCGAGGATCGCGATCTTCACCTTGTTTCCTCCGCCACCGGCTATACCGCGCCCGCCGCGCGCAACCGCGCCGCCTCCTCCGCGGAGACGCCGCAGAGACGTTCCAGCAGCGCGTCCGTGTGCTCGCCCAGCAGCGGCGGGCGGGTCACCGTCACCGGGCTGTCCGACAGTTTCATCGGGCAGCCGACGGTCTGATAGACGCCGCGCCCCGGATAATCGACATCGACGATCATCTCGCGCGCGCGCAGATGCGGGTCGGCCAGCACCTCGCCGGTATCCAGCGTCGCTCCCGCCGGCACCCCGGCCTCGCCCAGGATGCGCAGCGCCTCGTGCTTGCCGCGCCCGCGTGTCCACTCGGCGACGATCGCATCCAGCGCGGCGCGGTTCTCCCAGCGCGCCTCGGCCGAGGCGAAGCGCGGATCGGCGGTCAGCTCCGGCCGGCCGATCGCGCGCGCGAACGCCTCCCACATCTGCGGCTGGGCGAAGATGTAGATGTAGTCGTTCGGCCCCCCCGGCGCGCAAGGGTAGGTGGTGCCCGGCACGTTGCGCCCGAGCTGGTTACCGCCGCGCGCCGGCGGATGGCCGAAGCGCTGATGATCGCGCAGGCTGACCCGGATCAGGTTGACCACCGCATCCTGCATCGAAACCTCGACATGCTGCCCGCGCCCGGTGGCATGGCGCTGCTGCAAGGCCGCCAGAATCCCGATCGCCATATGCATCCCGGTCCCGGAATCGCCGATCGCGGGCCAGGTGTAGGTGGGCGGATTGTCGGGAAATCCGGTCACGCTCATTGCCCCGCCCATCGCCTGGGCGATCGGCTCGAAGCTCTTGAAATCGGCATAGGGCCCGTAAGTGCCGAAGCCCTTGATGGTGGCGTAGATCAGCCGCTCGTTGCGCGCCCGCAGCGCCTCCCATCCCAGGCCGAGCCGGTCCAGCGCGCCGGGGCCGAAATTCTCCACCAGCACGTCGGCCCGGTCGATCACCCGGCGGAACATCTCCTTGCCCGCCGCGGTCTTCAGGTTCAAGGTCAGGCTCTGCTTGTTGGCGTTCAGCACCAGGAAGAACAGGCTGTCGCCGTCGCGGTCGGCCATGTTGCGCCGGGCGATGTCGCCGCCGCGCGGGTCCTCGAGCTTGATGACCTCGGCGCCGAGAAACGCCAGGATCTGCGTGCAGGCGGGGCCCGCCTGGTTGTGCGTCATGTCGATGACACGGATGCCCGACAGGGCTTGCGGCTGGGTCATTTTGGTCTCCATCCCTTTGACGGGACCCTTGCACGCCCCGGCCGCGCTGTCAGCCCGGCTCGATCCGCAGCAGGCTCGGCGCCTCCAGCACCGCCCCCAGCGCGGCGATGCGCGCCAGCGCCGCGGTCATCGCCGCCTCCCGCGTCTCGTGCGTCACCAGCACCACCGGCACCGCCTCGCCCGGTGCCCGCCCGCGCTGCAACATGCTTTCCAGCGAAACCCCGTGGTCGCGCAGCACCGCGGTGACATCGGCGATCACCCCCGGCCGGTCTACCACCATCAGCCGCAGATAGTAGCAGCCGATATGCTCGGTCATCGCCACCAGCGGCGCCTCCGCCAGCGCCCCGCCCCAGACCGGCGTCGCCCGCCCGCGGGCGAGATCGATCAGGTCGGCCACCACCGCCGAGGCGGTGGGACCGGCACCGGCGCCGCGGCCTTCCAGCATCACCCGCCCGACCGTATCGCCCTCGATCACCACCGCGTTGAACACCCCGTCCACCCGCGCCAGCGGCGCCGTGCGCGGCAGCAGGCAGGGATGCACCCGCGCCGAGACCCCGGCGGCGGAAGCGCGCGCGATGCCCAGCAGCTTGATCCGGTAGCCGAGCTCCCCGGCCAGCGCGATATCCAGCGCGGAGACGCGGCGGATGCCCTCGACATGCACCGCCTCGAACGCCACCGGCCGGCCGAACGCCAGCGCGGCCAGGATCGCCAGCTTATGCGCGGCATCGACGCCATCGATGTCGAACGACGGGTCGGCCTCGGCGTAGCCCAGACGCTGGGCGTCGGCCAGCACGGCGGCGAAATCCCCGCCCTCCTCGGTCATCCGGGTCAGGATGTAGTTGCAGGTGCCGTTCAGGATCCCGGCCACCGAGAGGATCCGGTTGGCCGCCAGCCCCTCCCGCAGCGCCTTGATGACCGGGATGCCGCCGGCCACCGCCGCCTCGAAGGCCAGCGCCACCCCGGCGCGCTCGGCCGCTTCCGCCAGCGACCGGCCATGCACCGCCAGCAGCGCCTTGTTGGCGCTCACCACCGGGCGGCGGGCGGCGATCGCGCGCTCCACCAGCGTCCGGGCCGGGCCCTCGGACCCGCCGATCACCTCCACCACCACGTCGATCCCGGGCGCCTCGGCCAGCGCCGTCGCGTCGGCGAACCAGCGGGCGCCGGCAAGGGCGATGCCGCGGTCGCGGCTGCGGTCGCGCGCCGAGACCGCCACCACCTCGATCGGCCTGCCGGCGCGGGCGGCGATCAGCCCGGCGTTCTCCACCAACAGCCGCGCCACCCCGGCGCCGACCGTGCCCAGGCCGGCGACCCCCACCCGCAGCGGCGCGCTCACAGCGTGGCCAGCTCGGCGGGTTCGGCCTGGTTCGACCCGGCCTGCAGGAAGCCGCGGATCGACCGGCAGGCCTGGCGCAGCCGGTGGGTGTTCTCCACCAGCGCGATCCGCACATACCCCTCGCCGTGTTCGCCGAACCCGATCCCCGGCGCCACCGCCACCTTGGCGCGTTCCAGCAGCAGCTTGGAAAACTCCAGGCTGCCCAGGGAGGCGAAGCGGGGCGGCACCGGCGCCCAGGCGAACATCGATCCCTCCGGCGAAGGCACGTCCCACCCCGCCGCGGCCAGCCCGCGGATCAGCACGTCGCGGCGTTCCCGATAGAGCGCGCGCATCTCCGCCACGCAGTCCTGCGGCCCGTTGAGCGCCGCCGCCGAGGCCACCTGGATCGGCGTGAACGCGCCATAGTCCAGGTAGGATTTCATCCGCGCCAGCGCCGAAATCAGCCGCGGATTGCCGGCCGCGAAGCCCATCCGCCAGCCCGGCATGGAATAGGTCTTGGACATGGAGGTGAACTCGACCGCGATCTCCTTCGCCCCCGGCACCTGCAACAGCGAGGGTGGCGGTTTCGTCTCGTCGAAATAGATCTCGGCATAGGCGAGATCCGACATGATCCAGATCTCGTGCCGGCGGGCGAAGCTCACGATCTCGCGGTAGAACTCCAGCTCGGCCAGATGCGCGGTCGGGTTGGACGGAAAATTGACGATCAGCGCCGTCGGCTTCGGCACCGAATGGCGCACCGCCCGATCGAGCGCCCGCAGCATCGCCTCGTCAGGCGCCGCGGGAATCGAACGCACCCCGGCGCCGGCGATGATGAAGCCGAACTGGTGGATCGGGTAGGACGGGTTCGGCACCAGAATGGTATCGCCCGGCGTGGTGATGGCGGAGGCCAGGTTGGCCAGCCCCTCCTTCGAGCCCAGCGTGGCGATCACCTCGGTCTCCGGGTCCAGCGCCACGTCGAACCGGCGCTGGTAATACGCGGCCAGCGCCCGGCGCAGCCCGGGGATGCCCTTGCTGACGGAATAGCGATGCGTGCGCGGGTCCTGCACCGCCTCCACCAGCTTGGCGACGATATGCGGCGGCGTCGCCCCGTCCGGATTGCCCATCCCGAGGTCGATGATGTCCTCCCCGGCGGCGCGCGCGCGCGCCTTGGCGGTGTTCACCTCGGCGAACACATAGGGCGGCAGGCGGCGGATGCGGTGGAACTCTTCGGTCATCGCGGGTCATCCCGGAGCAGGAGGGAGCGCCTTCTTAGGGCAACCGCGTCCGCGGTTAAAGGGCCGCCCCGCGCGGCCGGCGCGCGCTCAGCCGCGCCATCCCGTGCTTCATCCCGTCCAGCACCACCAGGAACACCATCGAGGCCGCCACCACCGCCAGGATCCGCGCCGGCGCCAACGGTGCCATGAACACGCCGAACCAGGCCGCCGCCACGCCGATCGCCACCAGCGCCACGCTGGCCGCTCCCAGCCAGGCGCTGGGTGGCGAGGACCACGCCCAGCGCTCCTCGCGCACCACGTAGATATTCGCCTGCACCGCCAGCATCAGCCCCAGGAACGAGAGCGTGCGCAGGTCCGCCAGATCCAGCCGCCACCACGCCCGCCCCACCAGCAGCAGCAGGGTCACGAACGCCAGCGTGGCCACGCCCAGCGCGCCGCCCTCGATGATGATCCGCCCGACCCGCCAGTTGCGCGGATGCGCGCTCGCCGTGGCGCGATCGGTGGTGATCGCCATGGTCAGGAAATCATTGACGATCAGCAGCAGCACCATCAGCAGCGGGGTCAGCACCGCATGGCCGGTCAGCATCAGCCCCAGCGCCAGATACAGCACGAACGCAATCTTCCGCACCACCATCGACAGCGTATAGGTGCGGATGCGCGCGAAGGCCGCCCGCCCCTCGCGGATCGCATCCAGGATGCCGGAAAGCCCGGGCGTGGTCAGCACCAGCCCGGCCGCCGCCTTGGCGACATCGGTCGCGGTGGACACCGCGATCCCCATCTGCGCCTGGCGCAGGGCAGGGGCATCGTTGGTGCCGTCGCCGCACATGCCCACCACTTGGCCGGCGGCCTGGAACAGCTTGACCAGGCGGAATTTCTGCTCCGGGAACACGCCGGCGAACACGCCGTAGCGGTCGGGGGAGGACAGCGTGTCCAGGCTCGCCGCCGGGCAGACCTCACCCGTGATCCCGACCGCGCGCGCGATCACCCCGGCGGTCTCCGGCGCATCGCCGGTGACCATCACCACCCGCACCCCAAGCCCGTTCAGCGCGGCGATCAGACCGGCGGCATCGGCGCGCGGCGGATCGGCCAGCCCCAGCAGGCCGAGCGGCGTGGTGCCCGCCGCGTCCTCCCGCGCCACCGCCAGCACCCGGTTGCCCGCCCCGGCCAGCCGGACGCCCGCCGCCGCCACCTCGGCGGGCAGCGGGCCGGACCACAACGCCGCCGGCGCCCCCTTGCGCAGCCGCGCCCCGTCGGCCAGCCGCGCCTCGGCATATTTCCGCGCCGGATCGAACGGCAGGAATCCCGTCGCCGCCGGACTCACCGCCCCGGCCGCCCGCGCCGCGGCGATCATCGCCTGATCGACCGGATCGCCGCCCTCCGACGAAGCCGCCGCCGCCGCGCCCAGCACCGCATTCGCATCCGCCCCGCCGATCGGCACCACCTCGCGGATCGCCAGCGCGTTCTCGGTCAGCGTGCCGGTTTTGTCCGAACACAGCAGGCTCATCGAAGCCGCCTCGTTGATCGCCGCGAGCCGCGTCGGCAGCACGCCCTGGCGCACCAGCCGCCGCGCCGAGAGCGCCGCCGCCAGCGTGAAGGTGGACGGCAGGGCGACGGGAATGGAGGCCAGCAGCGCGGTCAGCAGCAGCGGCACCGCCTCGTCGAACGACATCCCGCGCGCATGGGCATCGACCAGCATCGCCAGCACGATGACGCCGTTGACCAGCGCCAGATCGCGCACCACCGCCAGCACCGCGCGCTGCTCGCCGCTCACGCTGTGCGCTTCCTGCACCAGCGAGGCGGTCTTGCCGAAATAGGTGCGCGCCCCGGTGGCGGTGACGGTGCCGGTGGCCTCGCCCTGGCGGACCAGCGCGCCGGCATAGGCGGTCTCGCCTGGCTTGCGCTCCACCGGCAGCGATTCCCCGGTCAGCATCGACTGATCGATCAGCACGCTGCCCTCGGTCAGCGCGATATCGGCCGGCACCACCGCGCCCAGTGCCAGCTTCACCACATCCCCCGGCACCAGGCCGGCGGCATCGATGCGCTGCCAGGCGCCGTCGCGGCGCACCGAGGCCATCACCGCCAGCTTCGCCCGCAGCGCCAGCATCGCCGCGTGCGCGCGCCCTTCCTGCGTGACCCCGAGCACCGCGTTGAACAGCAGCAGCGCCGCGATCACCCCGGCCTGGGTCAGATGGCCGAGGAACAGCTCGAGCAGCACCGTCGCCTCGAGCATCCAGGAAAGCGGCGTCCACAGCTTGGCGCCGAGCGCCCGCGGCCAGGACTCCCGGGTCTCGGGGACCGCGTTCGGACCGGTCGCGGCCAAGCGCCGCGCCGCCTCCGCGCCCGAGAGGCCGGTGGCCGGAGCGGCGCTCATCGCCGGCGGCTCAGGCCCGCATACGCCGGACCCAGGCGGCGAAGGCGGTCAGCATGGTGCCCAGGAACTCGCGCGTCGCGGCATCCGTCAGCTTGCCCTCGGCGTCGAATTTCGATCCCGCGCCGCCGATCATCACTTCCGGCCGGTTCAGGATATGCGCGTTGAGGAAGATGAAGCACTGGCGCAGCTGATACTGCGCGCGCGCGGTGCCCAGCGCGCCCGGGGAGGCGCCCATGATCGCCACCGGCTTGCCGTCGAACGGCTGCTCGGGCGGGCGGGAGGCCCAGTCGATCGCGTTCTTCAGCACGCCGGAGGTGGAATAATTATACTCCGGAGTGGCGAACAGCAGCCCGTCGGCGGATTTGATCTTCTCGCGCAGCGCCGCGACCGGGGCGGGAAAGCCGGCGGCGCGGACGTCGTCGTTGTAAAGCGGCAGGTCGCCGATGTCGTGGATCTCGATGCTCATGCCGGCGGGCGCCAGCTCGGCGGCGGCGCGCAGCGCGGCCGAGTTGAACGAGCTGCGGCGCAGGCTGCCGCTGATGCCGAGAATCCGGATGGGGTCGCTTCCGCTCATGGTGCCTCGCAAAACTGGGTTGACGTGACGCGGTGGATAAACGCGAGGGTGCGGGCGTGCAATGGCGCCGCCCGCCGGTTCAGGCCAGCCGCCCGAACAGGAAGCCCAGCGGCCAGCCCCGCCGCCGGTCCGACCAGCCAGCCCAGCACAATTCCGCGCAGCACCCGCCCCTGCACCGTCTGCCTCCCGCGCGCCAGCCCGGCGCCCGCCATCGCCCCGATCAGCGCCTGGTTCATCGAGGTGAAATACCCGAACGACACCGCGCTCAGCACCACCAGCGCCTGCACCGCCTGCGCCGCGGTCGCCATCCGCCGGTCCATCCGCACCACGTCGAACGCCACCCGCTCCAAAAGCGGCCGGCCCCAGGTCAGCACCCCGAGCGCGAGGCCCAGCCCGCCCAGCGCGCCGGCCGCCAGCGGGCCGGCGAAGCCGGTGGTCAGGAACACCGCGGTGGCGTTGGACACGTCATTCGCCCCCATGGTCAGCGAGGCGACGGCCCCCACCGTCACCAGCGCCGCCCCCAGCCGCCCGGGCGCGGCATCCAGCCACGCCGCCCGATCCAGCAGCCGCGTGAACAGGAACCCCAGCGCGGCGGCGACGAAGGGGGCCGCGAGCCACAGCGCCGCCAGCTGCCCGATCGCCCCCCAGCGCACGGTAAGACCGCGTGCCGTCCCCACCCCGGCCACCGCGAACACCAGGATCTGGATGGTCGAGGTCGGCACCCGCCGCCAGGTGAACAGGGTGGTCAGCAGGAACGCGGCCGCCAGCACCGCGATCGCCGCCCCCATGCCGAGCCGCGGCCCGGCCAGCAGCCCGTGGCCGACATGCACCAGCACCCGCCGGCTGAGCAGCACCGCCCCCGCCAGCGTGAACCCCGCCATCACCCACAGCGCCGGGCGCAGCCGGATGCTGCCCGAGGCATAGGGCATCCCCATGCAGGCGCCGGTGTAATGCGCCCCCATGCTCCAGGCGAAGGCGAAGGCAACCGCCACCAACAGCGCGGCGGCGATCATCGCCCGCAGCGTTGCGCCAGCGGATGCAACGCGATCAGCCGCGCCTTGATCACGAAATCGCCGAAATCCATGAGCTGCGTCCCCGCCACCCCGTTCGCCCAGTAGCGTACTGTGGTCTGGAAATCCGGCCCCACCGCCCGCGGATCGTGGCTGAAGAACGCCAGCTGCAGGCGCACGCTGGGCAGGGAGGCAAGAAGCGGAAACGGCGCCGGCCCCGGCGGCAGCCGCGCCAGCGCGACCATGCTGGACGGGGTGGCGCCATGCGCACCGGTGCCGTCGAACAGCGGCGCCGACAGGAAGCGCTTGCCCGCCAGGGCGGCGGCGATCAGCGCCCGTGTCTGCGCCAGCGGGAACAACGTGCCGGCCGGCAGCGCCACCTGGTGCGGCCCGCCGGGCAGCATGTAATCCACCGCCCCTGGTCCGCCCGGGCGCAGCAGCCGCGCCGTGCCGGCGGTCTCGGCAGCGATCCGCCCGTCGGTGGTCTGCGTCGTGTGGAAGCGCAGCCGCGTGCCGTCGGCCGATTCCCAGGTGCGGTAGGCCGAGATCATGTGGGTCTCCGCGCCCTCGGCGTCGGTCACCGTCATCTCGAGCCGCTGGGTCAGCCGCCAGCCGGGGCAGGCCGCCGTCAGCTGGAAGCCCATCAGCCCGGATCCGGCCACCACGTTGCCGCGGCCATCGACCAGGCTCAGCCGGTACAGCGCCCGGTGCGCGAGCAACGCCACCGGCGCCGGCGCCGCCGCGATCAGCCACAGCGCCAGCAGCGGCGCGAGACGGCGCATCGCCCGGCTCACTGGGTCGGCGCGCCGCCGACCGACCCGCCACCTCCTCCCCCGCCCGGGCCCGGACCGAACCGCCCGACATTGCCCAACAGCTGCTGGAAGAACCCGGCGCTGCCGCCCGGCGAGGGCGTGGTGCGCGCCACGATCGGCGCCGACAGCGCCTGCTTGCGGCCGATCCGTTGCACCCGTGTCAGCACCCCGTTGGCGGCGAAATGCAGCACCACCACGCCCTGGTTCAGCACCGCCTGCGTCCTGCCGATCGCCTGGCGGGTGACCTCGGAGATGTAATACCAGTCGTTCTGATTGAACGTCCCCTTGGCGGTGGGCGAGCCGAGCAGGCGGCTCGCCTCCGCCTCGGTGGTGCGGCCGGGATGCAGCTTCACGAGTTCCGCCGCGCTCACCGGGTTGCCGCGGATCTGGCGCGGTGGCACCAGCAGGCTGCAACTGCCGAGCGCGAAGGCGGCAAGCAGGACCACGGGAAGGCGGGGCAGGGGCACGATCGGACTCTCCGCGGGACGCGCGTCGGCGCTGCGGGTCTCACGCGGGGGCGGCGAAGTCAATGCGCGCCCAGCAGCGGCGCCAGGAAGGCGGCGAGATCGCCGCCGGCGAACCGCTCCCCACGCACCCCGGCGGCGGCGGCGGCGGCGAGATCGGTCGGCTGATCGCCCACCAGCAGCGCGCGGTCGGGTGCGACCTCCCACGCCCGCAGCAGGTCCAGGATCATCCCCGCGCCGGGCTTGCGCCATTCGCTGGCGCGGCGACAGGCGGGCAGCACCGCCTCCGGGTGATCGGGGCAGAAGCGCCAGTCGTCCAGCGTGCCGCCGGCCGCGCGCAGCGCGTCGCCCACCCAGCCCATCAGCGCGCGCACCGCCTCGGCGGAGTAGAAGCCGCGCGCCACGCCGGATTGGTTGGTGACCACGAACACGTGCCAGCCGGCCGCGGTCGCCGCCCGCACCGCCGCCGGCGCGCCCGGGATCCATTCGAACCGCGCCCGATCGCCCACATAGCCGTGGTCGCGGTTCAGCACCCCGTCGCGGTCCAGCAGCAGCGCCGGCCGGTGCAGCCGCGCCGGCAGGCGGGCGCGGGCGCGGGCCAGGTCCTCGGGGATACCGATGTCGATGAACCAGCCCTCGGCCAGGGTGCCGGCCAGCGCCTCGGCCGCCGCCAGCGCCGGCAGGATCTCCCGCTCCATCGAGGCGACCGGTGGGATCCGCGCCAGGATGCTCCGGTCCAGCGCATAGACGCCGGCATTGATGATCCCGCCACCGCCCGCCGCCGGGCGTTCGCGGAACGCCGCCACCCGCTCCCCGCGCAGCGCCACCACCCCGTAGCGGGCGGCATCGGCCACCTCGCGCAGCAGCATCCGCGCCGGCAGCTCCGGCGGGTCGGCGGCGCGGGCGGCCAGCAGCGGCGCCAGATTGGTGTCGAACAGGCTGTCGCCGTTGCACAGCAGGAACTGCTCGGCCAGCAGCGGCGCGGCGTGCGCCAGCGCGCCCGCGGTGCCGGCCGGCGCCGGCTCCACCGAAACCCGCACCCGCGCCGGGCGCGGCAGCCCGGCCCGCAGCGCCGGCAGCGCCGCCTCCAGCGCCGGCGCCAGGTGCCCGGCCAGCAGCACGAAATCCTCGATCCCGAAGCGCACCAGCTCGCGCATCAGCCAGCCCAGGAACGGCCGGTCGCCCACCGGGAGCAGCGGCTTCGGCGTGGCCGCGGTCAGGCTGCCCAGCCGCGTGCCCAGCCCGCCGGTCAGGATGGCGCACTGGCGGATCGGCGGGCGCGACATCGGGGTTTCAGACCGCAGGCGCGAGGTCCGGGAACATCGCGCGTTCCACCAGCGCGCAGACGATATGCGCGGCGGTGATGTGCAGCTGCTGGATGATGGCGGTCTCGGTGGCGGGCGCGCGGAACAGCAGCCCGCAGCGCTCGGCCATCGCCGCCGCGCCCGGCCCGTTGCCGGAGAACCCCAGGCAGACCAGGCCGCGGTCGCGCGCCGCGTCCAGCGCGCGCAGCACGTTGGGCGAGCGCCCGGAGGTGGAGATGCCCAGGAACACGTCGCCGGGGCGGCCGAGGCCCAGCACCTGGCGCTCGAACACGTATTCGTAGCCGTAGTCGTTGCCGGTGGCGGTCATCACCGAGCCGTCGGTGGTCAGCGCGACCGCGGGCAGGGGGGCGTGGTCGAACATCAGCCGGGAGATGAACTCCCCGGCGATGTGCTGGGAATCGCCGGCGCTGCCGCCATTGCCGGCGACCAGCAGCTTGCCGCCGGCGCGCATCGCCCCGGCGATCGCCCCGGCCATGGCGGCGAGCAGCGCCGCGGCCAGCGGATCGCCTGCCAGCGCGTTCAGCGCGGCGGCGGAGCGGGCGAGGTAGGCGGCGATGTAGCGGTCCGCGTCTGGCTGGGTCATCGGCGCT
>JBMFXF010000018.1:0-21987 GCA_049964515.1 Acetobacteraceae bacterium
CACGCCGCAGCTACACCGCGTTACCGCACCGGTAACCGCGAACAGCCCGTTTTCTTCTTAGCTGCTGATTCCATTCACGTTGACTCGCGTAAACACGTAAACGCCAGTGTTGGCGCGGTCCCGCGCTGCATGGCGCTGATTGCATTCACGTTCCCGCACAGTTACCGCCCGATAACTCCGCAGCTCCCATTTGGGGCTGACGTGTCACCCTACTGCCGATGCCGCAAGGCAGCGCTACCGACGCTGGCCCCGCAGACACCGCTCGGCGGGAGCTAAAATGCCGCCAGGGAGAAGCGAGCATGGCAAGCGCACATAGCCCGGCCACCGCCCCGGTGCGCGAGTGGAAGTGGACCCCGGCAGAGAAGGCCGTCGCCCGGCTGGCCTTCGATCTGGCCCTCAGCCGCGAACTCGATGCCGTCCTCCGGGAAGCGAAGGAACGCGCCGCGCAGATCACGGAAGCCTCGGACCTGTGGGAACTGGAACATTGGCTCGGTGAGCAGCACCGCCGGATCGACCGCGCCATGCCGCGCCGGCAGGATGCGCGCCCGCGGGTTGACCGCGCGCAGCGCCGCCTCGGCCGCGGCCAGGGCCGCCGCATCGGCGCGGTCGGGCTTGGTCAGCACCACCGCCTCGGCCGGCGCGATCTGCCCCGCCGCCTCCGCCTCGTCGCGCAACTGCACGGCGATGCGCGGCGCATCCGCGGTGGCGATAATGCCTTCCAGCCGCAGCCGCCGCGCCAGCATCGGGTTGCCCAGGATCGCCTGCGCCACCGGCAGCGGTTCGGCCAGCCCCGACAGCTCCACCAGCAGCCGCGCGAATTGCGGCAGCGCGCCCTCGGCGCGGCGGGTGAACAGGCGCAGCACGGCATCGTCGAAGGCGCCCGAGAGGTCGCAGCAGAGGCACCCGTTGGCCAGGGTCACGCTGCGCTCCGCGCCATGCGCGATCAGCGCCTGATCCAGCGGGATCTCGCCGAACTCGTTGACGGCGACGGCGGTGTCGGCAAGCCGCGGGTCGGCGAGCAGGGCGTTGACCAGAGTGGTCTTGCCGCTGCCCAGGAAACCGGCCAGCAGCACCACCGGGATGCGCGCCCGCGCTTCGGCCTCGGCGGGAAACATCCGGCCCCTGCCCTACTCGGCCGCGCGCACCACCTGCACCGCGTTGGGGCCGAACCGGTCGCGGTAGGGGGCGGTGTCGATCTCCTCGAGTTGGATCCGTCCTTCCAGCACGTCGCGCTTCCAGGCCTGATGGGCCGGTTCGGCGGCGTGGAACTCCGGCATCACCTCGGCGGCGAACAGTTCCAGGCTTTCGCAGATGTGCTCATGGCTGTTGCGGCCGGCCTGGTTGAGCAGAATGATCTGATCGACGTTCGAGGAGGCGAAGCGGCGCAGCTTGCGCCGCAGCGTCTCGGGCGAGCCGACCAGCCCACCGGAGACGGCGCGCGCCGCCGCCTCCGGATTGGCGCGCTTCCAGGCGTTGTATTCCTCCCACAGATTGACGGTGCCGGGCTTCGCCCGCTCCCGCCCCTGTGCCGCGCCGTAATAGCGCAGCGCGAACTGGAAGAACGTCACCCCGTCGGCGCGGCGGCGCGCCTCCTCGTCGGTCGGCGCGCACATGAAATAGCTGACCAGGGCGATGTTGGGGTTGGTCGCGTGCCCCGTCAGCAGGGCGCGGCGGTGGACGAAGCTGTTGTAATAGGCATGAACCCAGGCATGGGCGGCCTCGGCGGAGAGGAACTGGAAGCCGAGCGCGCCCATCCCGCGCCGTCCGGCCATCTCGATCGTTTCCAGCTGCGAGCAGGCCACCCACAGCGGCGGATGCGGACGCTGCACCGGCTTGGGCAGCACGTTGCGCAGCGGGAAGTCGAAATACTCGCCGTGATATTCCCAGCCCTCGTGGGTGAACATCGGCAGGATGCAGCGCACCGCGTCCTCCCACACCGCGCGCTTGTCCTCCATGGCGCGGGCGAAGCCGCCGAGTTCGGTGATGGAGGCGCCCTCGCCGATGCCGAACTCCACCCGCCCGTTGCTGACCAGATCGAGGCAGGCGATGCGCTCGGCGACCCGCGCCGGGTGGTTGGTGGTGAGCTGCACGATGCCGTGGCCGAGGCGGATGCGCCGGGTGCGCTGGCTGGCCGCGGCGAGGAACACTTCCGGCGCCGGGGAGTGGGAGTATTCCTCGAGGAAATGATGCTCGACCTCCCAGGCGGTGTCGTAGCCCAGCCGGTCCGCCAGCTCCACCTGATCCAGCGCGTGCTGATAGAGAAGGTGCTCGTCATCCGCGGCCCAGGGGCGGGGCAGCTGGAGCTCGTAGAAGATGCCGAATTTCATCGCGTTTCCTCGTTCGTCCGGAGCCTGCTACCGGACGGTAGCCGAGCCCGCCGGGGCTGACCAGTGCCGCGGTCCTTCTCCATCCGCGCCATGCGGATGCCGCATTCGGGGGGTCTTATCGGGGTCGCCCTCGCCGTATTCCGGAGCACGCCCGATGTCCCCGCATCCCGACGCCGAAGCCGAGCTCGACCGCCTGCTGAACGATCCCGCGACGCCGATGGAGGCGGATCGGGTGTGGTCGCTGCTGGCCGAGTTGGCGGCGCGTGAACGCTGGGGCGCCGCGCTGCCGGTGCCGCGGGAGCACTACCCGGCGTAACGCGCCCCGATCAGGAACTCCCGGTTCCCTTCCGGCCCGGTGATCGGACTCGCCTCCACCCCGATCACCGACCAGCCCGTCAGCCCCGCCCACCAGTCGCGCACCCGCGCACACACCGCCTCGTGCACCGCCGGGTCGCGCACCACGCCGCCCTTGGCCGCCGCCCGCCCGGCCTCGAACTGCGGCTTGATGAGCGCCACCGCCCAGGCCCCCGGCGCGCAGAGCGACAGCGGCGCCGGCAGCAGGGTGGCGAGGCCAATGAAGCTCGCATCGCACACCAGCGCCCCGAACCCCGCCCCGCCCACCATGGCGGCATCCAGGTAGCGGGCGTTGGTGCGCTCATGCACCACCACCCGCCGGTCCTGGCGCAGCGTCCAGGCCAGCTGGCCATGGCCCACATCCACCGCGTGAACCTCCGCCGCGCCGTGGGCCAGCAGCACGTCGGTGAAGCCGCCGGTGGAGGCGCCCACGTCCAGGCAGCGGAGCCCGGCCGGTGACAGCCCGAACGCGGCCAGCCCATGCGCCAGCTTGATCCCGCCGCGGGAGACCCAGGGGTGATCGGGGCCGCTCACCGCCAACGGGGCATCGCCGGGGAACATCTCGCCGGGCTTGGTCACCGGCCGGCCGGCGGCGCTCACCCTGCCGGCCATCACCAGCGCCTGGGCCCGCGCCCGCGACGGCGCGAGGCCGCGCGCCACCAGCAGCAGGTCCACCCGCTGCCGAGCGGCCTCAGGGGGTCGCGGCATCGGCGGCGCCCACCAGCCCGCGCGCGAACTCGGCGGCGACGAACGGGCGCAGGTCGCCGGCGCGCTCGCCCACGCCGACGGCGTGGACCGGCAGGCCGAAGCTCTCGGCCAGCGCCACCACGATGCCGCCGCGCGCGCTGCCGTCCAGCTTGGTCACGATCAGCCCGGTGACGTCCACCATCTCCTTGAAGATCTTCACCTGCTGGATCGCGTTCTGGCCGGTGGTGGCGTCCAGGACCAGCAGGGTCGAATGCGGCGCGTCCGGGTCCTGCTTGCGGATGACGCGGATGATCTTGGTCAATTCCGCCATCAGGGCGGATTTGTTGTGCAGCCGCCCGGCGGTGTCGATCAGCAGCACATCCGCGCCCTCGGCGCGGGCCCGGGCGATGGCGTCGAACGCCAGGCCGGCGGGGTCGGCCTCCGGCGGGCCGGAGACCACCGGGCAATGGGCGCGCTCGCCCCAGATCTGCAACTGCTCCACCGCGGCGGCGCGGAACGTATCGCCGGCGACCAGCATCGGCCGGTGCCCCTCGGCGCGCCACAGCTCGGCGAGCTTGCCGATGGTGGTGGTCTTGCCGGTGCCGTTCACGCCGACCACCAGCACCACATGCGGCGCGCGCGCCGGGTCCGGCACCAGCGGACGCGCCACCGGCTCCAGGATCGCGGCGATCTCGCCGGCCAGCGCCTCGCGGATCTCGGCCTCCGTCACCTCCCGCCCGAACCGGCTGCGGCGGAAGGCGGCGATCACCCGCGCCGCCGCCTCGGTGCCCAGATCGGCCGCGATCAGCAGCTCCTCGAGCTCATCGAGCGCGGCCTGGTCCAGCTTGCGGCGGGTGAAGGCGGCGGCGATCCCGCCGCCCAGCTTCTGGGTGCTGCGCGAAAGCCCGTCCTTGAGGCGGGAGAAGAAGCTGCCGAGTGCCATCGGTGCGTCCTAGATGGGAGTGGCCGTCACGCCGGCGGCGTCGGCCGCCACCACAATGGCGGCGATCACCTGGCCCGGCGCGGCCGGCGCGGTCAGCCGCACGGGCGCGAAATGCTCGCTATGGCCTGCACGATCGGTCTCGGCCAGCACGGCGATGCGGCGCCCGTCCATCGCCGCGAAGAACGCCGGACCGGCGGCCAGGGCGCGCAGCGCGGCGGCCCGCGCGCGCCGCGTGGCCACCGGCACCGGCGGCATCCGCGCCGCCGGGGTGCCCGGGCGCTCGCTGTAGGGGAAGACGTGCAGATAGGGCAGCGCGGCGGCGGCGACGAAGTCCCGCGTCTCCGCGAACAGCGCGTCGGTCTCGGTCGGGAAGCCGGCGATCAGGTCGGCGCCGATGGCGATGCCGGGGCGCAGGTCGCGGGCGCGCGCGATCACCGCCGCCGCATCCCGAACCAAGTGCCGCCGCTTCATCCGCTTCAGGATCAGATCGGAGCCGGCCTGCAACGACAGGTGCAGATGCGGCATCACCCGCGGCTCCTCGGCCAGCAGCCGCCAGAGCGCGGGATCGATCGCCGCCGGGTCGAGCGAGGAGAAGCGCAGCCGGGGCAGGTCCGGCAGCGCGGCGAGCAGCTGGCGCGCGAGGTCGCCGAGGCGCGGCCCGCCCGGCTGGTCGGCCCCGTAGCTCGCGATATCCACCCCGGTCAGCACCAGCTCGCGAAAGCCGGCGTCCAGCAGGCTGCGCGCCTGGGCCAACACCTCGGCCGGCGCGACCGAGCGGTTCGGCCCGCGTCCGAACGGAATGGCGCAGAAGGTGCAGCGATGGTCGCAGCCCTGCTGGACCTGCACGAAGGCGCGGGCGCGGCCGGCGAACTCGGTGACCGGCCGGGCCGGGGCGGCGGGCGCGGTCATGATGTCGGCGACCGCGTCGGCCTCGGTCTCCCACGAGTCCGGGCGCAGCTTCTCGGCGTTGCCCAGCACCCGGCTCACCCCGGGCAGTGCCCGCCAGGCGGCGGGGTCACGCTGCACCGCGCAGCCGGTCAGCACGATCGAACGGCCCGGACTGGCGCGGGCGGCGCGGCGGATCGCCTGACGGGCCTGGCGTTCGGCCTCGGCGGTCACCGCGCAGGTATTCACCACCAGCAGGTCGGGGCGGGCGGCGGTCAAGCCGCGCATCACCTCGGACTCATAGGCGTTGAGGCGGCAGCCGAAGGTGAGGATCTCGGCGCTCATGGCAGGGCGATCTCGCCCTGGAAGGCGATCGCGGCGGGGCCGGTCATGCGCACATGATTATCGGCACCCCAGGCGATCTCCAACACCCCGCCGTCCAGGACCACCTGCGCCGCCCGGCCGATGAGGCCGCGCCGATGCGCGTTCACCAGGGCCGCGCAGGCACCGGAGCCGCAGGCGAGGGTGAGGCCGGCTCCGCGTTCCCAGACCCGCAGCCGCAGCCGATCCGGCGCCAGCACCTGCATGACGCCGATATTGGCGCGTTCGGGGAAGATCTTGTCGTGTTCGAGCCGGGGTCCCAGGGTTTCGAGCGGGATCGCGGCAAGGTCGCGGACGAAGAAGCTGGCGTGGGGGTTGCCCATGCTGCACGCCGCCGGATCGGCGAGCGGGCCGGCGGCGAGCGGCAGATGGGACGTATCGGCCGGACCGGCGAGGGGGATATCCGCCCAGTCCAGCCGCGGGGTGCCCATATCGACGCGGAACCGCCCGTCCGGCAGCGCCGTGGCGGCGAGGTCGCCGGCGATGGTGCGGATGGTGAACTGCGACCGCCCGGTCTCGGCGGCGAGCAGCAGGGCGACGCAGCGGGTGGCGTTGCCGCAGGCGCCGGCCTCCGACCCGTCGGGGTTGAGGATGCGCATGGCCACATCCGCGCCGGCGGCGGGGCCGAGCGCGATCACCTGGTCGCAGCCCACGCCCAGCCGGCGGTCGGCCAGCGCGGCGGCCCGTTCCGGGGTGAGGCCGAGCGGGGCGGCGCGTTCGTCGAGCACGACGAAATCGTTCCCGCAGCCCTGCATCTTGGTGAAGCGCGCGCGCATGGGGCCATATATCGACCGCCACGCGCGCAGGGAAACCCCCCGGGCGGTTGTGTCCCCCTGGATGGTGTCGGAGCTGTGGGTAAGCGGCCCGCCGGAGCGACCGTCAAAGGTCTGGCGGAGGCGGGCCACTTATCCACAGCAGGGGTCATCGAGGTAGCCACCGTGGCCCCTGCAGGTCTCCGACCAGGAGATGGCGGGGCTCAATCTCAACGGCGATGCCTCCGCCCTGAGTGGAACTACACCATCTCGCCTGACCAACGACCACCTTGACGCTGTTATTTTGTATCAGGTCCCAACCGATGGACGCCGTCCAACCAGGTCCTGAATGCCGCCGAATCCATGTCCGATCCCCGTTGTTCTCCGGCGAACCTGCCGGCCCACAACAGGTTTTACAATACAGAGCGAAAGATTTGGCTCATATCGCAACCTCTGTTGCGTGCCGGCGGAGCTCGGTTCGGCGGCGGACAGCCGGACTTGGCGCCGGGCCCCGGTGCCGGCGCAAGAACATAAGGAATTTCAACCGCAGATGCACGCCGATGTACGCGAATGCACGAAGATGCACCGTGCCGCTTCAACGGTCCCACCCAACCCGCAGCTGCGGAGGAGGCCGCCGGCTCGGCTGTTCCGTTCGGTCCATCTGCGCGCATCTGCGTACATCGGCGTGCATCTGCGGTTGAATTATTCTTCCATCAGGTTCCCTGCCAATAGCGCTCGCAATAAGAGCGAAAGATTTTCAGGTTCTGAGACCAGGGACGGCGCGGCAGGCTACGGGGTGTCGTCCAGGAAGGACCGCAATCCCATCGCCTTGCGGAAATCCGGGGTACGTCGGGCGCCGACCGATGCCACCCCCTCCTTCGACTCGGCGGTGGCGTAGTAGAGGCTCAGCGCCTGCATCCCGAGCCCGCCGATGCCGCGGATGTTCTCGCTGTCGGCGTTGAAGGAGCGCTTGGCGATGGCAAGCGCGGTCGGGCTGCGCAGGATCAGCTCGTCGCACCAGGCGCGCACCTCGGCATCCAGCTGATCGGCCGGCACCGCCTTGTTGCAAAGGCCCATCGCCACCGCCTCCGCGGCGCTGTAGCGGCGGCACATGTACCAGATCTCGCGCGCCTTCTTCTCGCCCACCACGCGGGCGAGATAGGCGGTGCCGAAACCGGGATCGACCGAGCCCATCTTCGGGCCGACCTGGCCGAAGATGGCGGTATCGGCGGCGATGGTCAGGTCGCACAGGGTCGCCAGCACGTTGCCGCCGCCGATCGCGTAGCCGCGCACCTTGGCGATCACCGGCTTCGGCACGTCGCGGATCACGCTGTGCAGCTCCTCGACCGGCATGCCCACCGTGCCGCGGGTCTGGCCGTCGCCGTACTGGCCCTGGTGATCGGACTGATCGCCGCCGGTGCAGAAGGCGCGCTCCCCGGCGCCGGTCAGCACGATCACGCCGATGTCCTTGTCCCAGCCGGCGCGCAGGAAGGCCATGATGAGCTCGGCGCAGGTCTGCGGACGGAACGCGTTCATCACCTTCGGGCGGTTGATGGTGATGGTGGCGACGCCGCGTTCGGTTTCGTAGAGAAGGTCCTGGTAGTCGGACATCTGTGCCTCCGGCATGGGGTTCGCGCCCTGGCGCGGCGCATGGGCCGGAGCAGTCTAGGCGCCGACGGTCAAGACTGCAATGGCGTATCGGAATACTGGAATAGCGGTTGCAAGGCAACGGCCAATCCGGTAAACTCGCAGTGGAAGGATGGAATGGCCATGCCGCCCACCCCCTTGCCCGCCACCCCGCCCGGCGACCCCGGCCGCGAACTCGCCGCCGACCGGCTGCGCCACTGGGCAACCGTCACCCCCGACCGCCTCGCCATCACCGGAACCCCCTCCCTCACCGGCATCCGCACCGCCCTCAGCTACGCCGAACTCGACCTCAGGGTGGACCGCATCGCCGTCTCGCTCGCCGGCCTCGGGGTCGCCCGCGGCGACGTGGTCTCCTACCAATCGCCCAACTGGTGGGAGTTCGTCGCCCTGCACTACGCGCTGCTGCGCCTCGGCGCCGTCAGCAACCCGTTGCAGCCGATCTTCCGCGCCCGCGAACTCGGCTTCATGCTGGACCTCGCGGAGCCGCGGCTGTTCATCGTCCCCAGCCGGTTCCGCGGCTTCGACCACCGCGCCATGGCCGAAGCCCTGCCCGGCCGGCGCCGCGTGCTGGCGGTGGGCGACGGGTTCGAGGCGCTGTGGGCGAACACGGTCCCCACCGCCGGCGCCGACGCCCTGTTCGCCGCCCGCCGCCCCGACCCGGCGGATGTGATTCAGCTGCTCTACACCTCGGGCACCACCGGCGAACCCAAGGGGGTCATGCACAGCACACACTCCCTGCTGGCGGCGATGCTGCCCTACGCGGCGCGGTTCGGTCTCGGCCCCGCCGACGTGGTGCTGATGGCCTCGCCGATCGCCCATCAGACCGGGTTCCTCTACGGCGTGGTGATGCCGATCTGGCTCGGCGCGACCCTGGTGCTGCAGGATGTGTGGGATCCGCAACGGGCGCTCGACCTGATCGCCGCGGAAGGCGTCACCTTCACCATGGGCGCCACCCCGTTCCTGGCCGACCTCGCGACCGCCGCCGAGGCGCGGCCCGGGGCCGCGGCGAGCCTCAGGGTCTTCCTGTCCGCCGGCGCGCCGATCCCCCGTCCGCTGGTGCGCCGCGCGAGCGTGGCCCTGGGCGCGCGGATCATCTCCGCCTGGGGCATGACCGAGAACGGGGCGGTCACCACCACCTGCCCCGACGACCCGCCGGAAAAGACCTTCGAGACCGACGGCTGCCCGCTGCCCGGCTTCGAGATTCGGGTCCTGGACGCCGAGGGGCACACCCTGCCCGCCGGCGCCGAGGGGCGCTTGCAGGCGCGCGGCCCCGGGCATTTCCTGGGCTATCTCAAGCGCCCGGAGTGGTACGCGATAGACGCCGCAGGCTGGTTCGAGACCGGCGACCTCGCGCGCATCGACGCCGATGGCTACGTGCGCATCACCGGCCGGCTCAAGGACGTCATCATCCGCGGCGGCGAGAACATTCCGGTGGTGGAGGTCGAGAACCTGCTCTACCAGCACCCGGCGGTGCGGGAGGCGGCGCTGGTGGCGATGCCGGATCCCCGCCTCGGCGAGCGCGCCTGCGCGTTCCTGACCCTGCGCGATGGCGCGACGCTCGATCTCCCCACCCTCCGCGGCTTCCTCGAAGCGCGCGGGCTGGCCCGCACCTATTGGCCGGAGCGGCTGGAAATCCAGGACGCGCTGCCGAAGACGCCGAGCGGCAAGATCCAGAAGAACCTTCTGCGCGAGCGCGCCCGGGCACTCGCCGGAGACGCGGCACCATGATCCTGACCGAGGAGCAGGCGCTGATCCGCGACACCGCGCGCGCCTTCGCCCGCGACCGGCTGGCCCCGTTCGCCGCCGAGCGCGAGGCGGCGGGGGAGATCCCGCGCGCGGTGATCGCCGAGATGGGCGCGCTCGGGCTGATGGGCATGACGGTGCCCCCGGAATGGGGCGGGGCGGGGGCCGATCACGTGAGCTACGCCCTGGCGCTGGCGGAAGTGGCGGCGGCGCATGGGGCGATTTCCACCGTGATGAGCGGGCACAACTCGGTCGGCTGCCAGCCGCTGCTGCGCTACGGCACCGCGGCACAGCGCGCGCGCTGGCTGCGCCCGATGGCGCGCGGCGAGGTGCTGTCCTGCTTCTGCCTGACCGAGCCGCAGGGCGGCTCCGATGCCGGCGCGATCCACACCCGCGCGCGGCGCGAGGGCGAAGGCTGGCGGCTCGACGGGGTCAAGCAGTTCATCACCTCGGGCGCCATCGCCGACCTGGCGCTGGTCTTCGCCGTGTCCGACCCGGCGGCCGGCAAGCGCGGCATCAGCGCCTTCCTGGTGCCGACCACCACCCCTGGCTACGTGGTGACGCGGCGGGAGCGGAAGATGGGGCAGAATGCCTCCGATACCTGCGAGATCCGCTTCGAGGCGCTGTGCCTCGGCCCGGAGGCGCTGCTGGGGCGGGAAGGCCAGGGGTACCGCATCGCGCTGGCCAATCTGGAGGGCGGGCGGATCGGCATCGCCGCGCAATGCGTCGGCATGGCGCGCGCCGCGCTCGAGCGCGCGGTGGCCTATGCGCGGGCGCGGGTGACGTTCGGCAAGCGCATCATCGACCATCAGGCGGTGGGGTTCCGGCTGGCCGGGATGGCGACCCGGCTGGCGGCGGCGGAACAGCTGGTGCTGCACGCCGCCGCCCTCGCCTCGGCCGGGCAACCCTGCTTGAAGGAGGCGTCGATGGCCAAGCTGTTCGCTTCGGAAATGGCCGAGCGCGTCTGTTCGGACGCGATCCAGACCTGCGGCGGCGCCGGCTATCTGGCCGAGCAGGAGGTGGAGCGCATCTACCGCGACGTGCGGGGGGCGAAGATCTACGAAGGCACCAACGATATCCAGCTGCTGGTGATCGCCCGCGCGCTGGACCGGGAGTGAGGGGCATGTTCCAGCTGAACATCGCCGACGGCGTCGCCAGCCTGCTGCTGGACCGGCCCCCGGTGAACGCGATGAACGACGCCTGGGTAGCCGAGTTCCACGCCCTGCTGGACCGGATCGAAGCCCGCACCGACGTCGCGGTGCTGCATCTGCGCAGCGGCCTGCGGGTGTTCTCCGCCGGCGCCGATCTGGCGCAGATGCGCGACCGCTTCTCGGAGGCGGGGCTGGCCCCGCAGCTCGACAGCATCCGCGGCTATCAGCGGCTGTTCGCGCGCATCGAGGCGATGGGGCTGGTGAGCCTGGCCGAGATCGGCGGCGCGGCGCTGGGCGGCGGGTTCGAACTCGCGCTCGCCTGCGACCTGCGCATCGCCGCCGCCGAGGCGCGGATGGGCCTGCCCGAGCTGCGGCTGGGGCTGCTGCCCGGGGCGGGCGGGACGCAGCGGCTGACCCGGCTCGCCGGACGGGCGGTCTCGTTGCGGCTGATCCTGGGGGCGGAGACGCCCACCGGGGCCGAGGCGGCGCAACTCGGGCTGGTGCAATGGGCGGTGCCGGGGGCCGAACTGCCGGCCCGCGCCGCCGCCCTGGCCGCCCACTACGCCGCCCTGCCCGCCCACGCCGCGCGCGCCGCCAAGGCCTGCATCGCCGCCGCGGCGACGCCGGGGGTGGGCGGGTTCGAGGCCGAGATCACCGCCACCAGCGCCCTGCTGCAAAGTGCTGCGACCCGTGCCCTGGTGGGCGCATTCCTGCAACGATCGCAACCGGCTTGAGGAGACTCTCCATGGAAATGACCGATCGCAGCATCATCGTCACCGGCGGCGCGTCCGGGATCGGGCGCGCCACCGCGCTGCTGGCGGCGCGCGAGGGAGCACGGGTGTTCGTGGGCGACGTCAACGCCGAGGCCGGGCGGGCGATGGCCGAGGCGGCGCGCGCGGACGGCCTCGCGGTGGAGTTCCATGCGCTGGAGCTGACCGATCCCGCCTCGATCACGGATTTCGCCGCCGCCGTGCACCGGGCCGCCCCGCGCCTCGACGGGCTGGTGAACGCGGCCGGCTGGGACCGCATCCAGCCCTTCATGGAAAACACGCCCGAGATGTGGGAGCGGGTGATCGCCATCAACCTGATGGGCGCGGTACGCCTCTCGCGCGCGGTACTGATGCCGATGATCGAGGCGAACCGCGGCAAGATCGTCAACGTCGCTTCCGACGCCGGGCGGGTGGGCAGCATGGGCGAGACGGTCTATGCGGCCGCCAAGGGGGGCGTGATCGCCTTCACCAAGTCGCTCGCCCGCGAAATGGCCCGCTACCGGATCAACGTGAACTGCGTCTGCCCCGGCCCCACCGATACGCCGCTGTTCCAGGTGCAGCCGGAGAAGATGCAGGCGGCGCTGATCCGCGCCATCCCGTTCCGCCGGGTCGCGGCACCCGAGGAGATCGGGCAGGCGATCCTGTTCTTTCTGGGCGGGCGGTCCGACTACATCACCGGCCAGGTGCTGAGCGTGAGCGGGGGGCTTACGATGGTGGGCTGATCCCGCGGATCAGCGCCAGCCGCCGGTGCGGGGCGAAGCCCATGCGATCGAGGAAGGCCAGCAGGCCGAACTGGTTCCAGGCCACCTCGGTGCGCAGGGTTTCCACCCGCAGCCCGGCGAGATTCATCAGCAGCTGCGAGAGCAGCGCGCGGGCCAGACCCTGGTGCGACCGGCGCGGATCGACGCCGATCGTGTCCATCACCGCCTCCGCCTCGGGATGGCCGAACTCGCCGAAATCGACGCGCGCCATCACGTAGCCGGCGGGCGCGCCGTCGCACTCGGCCACCAGGGAGACGCGGATCGCCGATTCCTCCATCGCCTCGTCGCATTTGCGCGCGAGGTAGCGCTGGCGGTCGCGGCGGGTGATGCGCCGGTCGATCGCGGCGATGGCGTCGAAATCGGCCCGGGTCATGGAACGGACCGGAATGCGGTCGCGCGCCGGCGCGTCCTCGGTCTCCGCCAGCGGCGAGCCGGCGCGGGCCAGCACCAGCCGCGGCGCGAGCGCGAAGCCGTTGCGGGCAAAGAACGGCAGCAGCCTGGGGTCGGTCCAGTCCACCTCGGTCGCCAGCATCCGCACCCCCAGGGCGGCGAGGTGAGCGGCGAGCCGCGCGAGCAAGGCGCGACCGATGCCCTGGCCGGGCGGGCCGGCGATGCCGATCGCGTCCAGCGCCGCCTCGCGGCGGTCGGCACCGAACTCGCCGTCATAGATGCGCGCCAGCACGAAGCCAGCCAGCGCCTCGCCGCTTGTGGCGGCGAAGGCGGCGAAGGCGGCAGGCGCACGGGTCGCCTGCGCCAGCCGGCGGGCGAAGAAATCCTCGCGGCCACGGCCGGAGAGGACGCGGTCGATCGCCACCACCTCGGGCAGGTCGGCCGCGGCCAGCGGGCGCAGGGTGAGCGGGGGCTCGGTCATGGCGGGCTCCATCATCGTTGCGCCGCGTAGTCCATTGCCAGCAGCGCGTCGGTCTCGGCATCGAGGATGGCGTCCAGCGCCGGCAGCAAGCCGAACTCCTCCTTCTCCACATGCGCGGCGAGGGCGGCGGAGAGGCTGGCGGCATCGGCGTGGAAGCCGGCCCAGGCGGCGGGGGGACCGGGCAGGCGGGCGGTGGCGGCCAGGGCGAGGGCGGCGGGCAGCAGTGCCGCGTGCTCGGCGGTCAGGGTGGCGACCAGCTCGTCCGCATCGGCCAGCAGCGGAAACAGGGCCCGCTCCTCGAAGGCGAAATGCGGGCCGATCTCGCCGGTGACGGCACTTGCGAGGTCGCGCAGCAGCGCGGCCAGCGCGGGGTCGGCGCGGTCGGGCGGGGTGGTGGGGCCATGGCGGCCCAGCATCGCGTCCAGCCGCCGCAGCAGCGCGAGCGTCGCCTGATGCTCCTGATGCAGGGCGCGGGTGACATGGGTCGCGGGCATCAGGCGGCCTCGGCCAGCCGCGCCACCACCCGCCCGGCCAGCGCGGCGGCGACGCGGCGGCGGTAGTGGGCGGCGGCGAGCGTGGTGCGCATCGGCGAGACCTGCTTCTGCACCAGCCGGCCGAGCCGGTCCCGCCAGGCGGCATCCACCGGCGCGCCGAGCAGGGCCTCGGTGCCCGCGAGCAGGAACGGGCGCGCGTTGGTTCCGGTCAGCGCGACGCGCAGCCCGGCGACCTGTCCGCCCTCGGTCCGCAGCGCGACGGCGACGCCGGCGAGCGGGAAATCGATGGCGCCGCGGGTGCGCGCCTTGGCGTAGGCGGCCGGCCAGGGGTCGGGCGGCAAGACGACGCCCACCAGGAACTCGCCCGGGCCGAGGCGCAGATGCGCGGCCCCGTCCTCGGCGTAGAGCGCCGCCAAGGGTTCGGTTCGCAGCCCGCCGGGGCCGGCGATCCGCACCGCGGCGTCATAGGCCAGCAGGGCGGGGGCGAGATCGCCGCTGAAGGCGGCGTGGCAGCGGTGGCCGGTGGGGGCGACGTGGCAGGTCTCGCCCCGGTGTTTCAGGCAGAACGCGTTGGCCGCCCGCCACCATTCGCCGCGGTTGTAGAAGACGCAGCGGGTGTCGAGGCAGAGATTGCCGCCGATGGTGCCGGCGGCACGATGGGCGGGGCCCGCGACCGAAGCCGCCGCCGCGATCAGCGCCGGGTAGGCGGCGAGCGCGGGCGGGGCGGCGGCGATCTCGGCCAGGGTGACGGCGGCGCCGATGCCGCGATCGGGGCCGATGCGACGCAACTCCGGGATCGACCGCAGGTCGATCAGCACGCCCGGCGCGCCGATGCCGTGGCGCAGGTTGACCAGGAGATCGGTTCCGCCGGCAACGAAGCGCGCGCCCTGGTGCGCCGCGGCAGCGGCGACCGCCTCGGCGATGGAGGCGGGGGTGAGGACGCGGAACGGTGACAGCGGGTCCATCACGCGACCTCCAGCGCGCGGGCGAGGCGGGCGGCGCGGGCCTGTTGCGCCAGGGCTTCCAGCAGCCGGTCCGGTGTGATCGGCAGCGTATCGATCCGCAGACCGACCGCATCGGCGACGGCGGCGGCGAGCGCGGGCGGGAACCCGGCCAGCGCGCCCTCGCTCGCCTCCTTGGCGCCGAACGGGCCGTTGGGATCGAGGCTTTCGACCACATGCACGGCGATCGGCGGTGACTCGATGATGGTCGGCACCTTGTAGTCCAGCATCGAGGCGTGCAGCGCGAGGCCGGATTCGTAGCCGGTCTCCTCGCAGAGGGCCTGGCCCATGCCCATCCACACCGCGCCCTGGATCTGGCCCTCCACCGCCAGCGGGTTGATCGCGAAGCCGCAATCCTGCGCCACCCAGACCTGCTCGACGGTGATCGCCCCGGTCTCCGTGTCCACCGCCACCTCGACCACCTGCGCGGCGTAGCTGAAGCCCATGGTGGCGCCGACCGCGCCGCCCCGGTGCTTGCCGCCCTGGAAGGGTTCGGGGCAGGTGAAGCTGCCCTTGGTTGTGATCGGCCCACCCTCGCGCGCCAGAGCGGCACGGGCGACCTCGGCGAAGCTCGCGGCCCGCGCGCCGGCCTGGAACTGCTCAGCGGCCGATTCCACCGCTGCCTCCGGCGCGTCGAGCAGCACCGCCGCCGCCGCCACCAGGCGCTCGCGCAGGGCGCGCGCCGCGGCGATGGTGGCGTTGCCGACCATGAAGGTCACGCGCGAGGAATAGGACCCGTTGTCCTTCGGCGTCAGCGCGCTGTCGGCGGCGATCACCCGCACCCGCGCGAGCGGCACCCCGAGCACCTCCGCCGCCGCCTGCGCCATCACCGTGCTGGACCCCTGGCCGATATCCGCCGCCCCGGTGAGGACGGTGATGCCGCCGTCGAAATCGAGCCGGAGATGCACCACCGCGTGCGGCTCCCCGGTCCAGTGGATCGGCTTGGCCGCCCCGCTCACGTAGTGCGAACAGGTCATCCCGAGACCGCGCCCGGGGCCGAGCCGTCCGCGGCGCGCGCGCCAGCCGCTGGCCGCCTCGACCCAGTCGAGACAGGCGCCGAGCCCGTAGCTTTCCACCCGCAGCCCGTTCGGCGTCTCGGTGGGGGCCGCGAGCAGATTGGCGCGGCGGAGCGCGAAGGGATCGAGCCCCGCCTCGGCGGCCAGGGCGTCGAGGGCGGCCTCGAAGGCGAAGCGGACATCGACCGCGCCGTGCCCGCGCATCGCCCCGCAAGGGGGAAGATTGGCATAGACCCGGTAGCCGTCGTAGCGGAGCGCCGGCAGGTCGTACAACCCCTGCAACAGCGCCCCGGCATAGAGGATGGTCACGATCCCATAGCCGGCATAGGCGCCGCCGCGCTGCACCACCTCGGCGGCGCAGGCGGTCAGCCGGCCGGCGGCGGTGATGCCGAGTTTCAGCCGGATCTCGGTCTCCGGCCGGCCGCGATGGGTGAGGAAGGTTTCCTCCCGCGACAGCACCATCCGCACCGTCCCGCCGGCGGCGCGGGCGAGCAGGGCGGTGACGAGTTCGAAATTGAGCACTTCGACCCGGGCGCCGAAGCCGCCGCCGACGAACGGCTTGATCACGCGGATGGCGGCGGGGTCGAGCGCGAGGCAGCGCGCCAGCATCAGGTGCAGGTAGTAAGGCACCTGGCTGGTCGATTGCATCAGCAACTGGCCGCGCTCGGGGTCGAAGCTGGCCAGCGCCGCGTGCGGTTCCATCTGCGCGTGCGCGACCTCGGCGCAGCGATAGACGTGCTCGTGGATGAAGGCGGCGGCGGCGAAGCCGGCCTCCACGTCGCCGAAGCGGTGATGCACCTCGCGTTCGAGGTTGCCCGGCTTGTCGGCGTGCAGCGCCAGCGCCTCCGGCGCGCGCGCGGCGGCGGCGGTGAAATACGCCGGCAGCGGATCGATCTCGACCACGATCAGCGCCAGCGCGGCGGCGGCGGTGGCGGCGTCCTCGGCGGCGACGGCGGCAATCGGCTCGCCGCGATAACGCACCACCTCGCGCGCCAGCACCGGCTCGTTCATCGCAATCGGCAGCACGCCGTAGGTGAGTGGGCAGTCCGCGCCGGTGATGACGGCGCGCACGCCGGGCAGGGCGCGCGCCGCTGCGGTGTCGATGCGGCGGATCCGCCCATGCGCCTCCGTGCTGCGCAGGATGCGCCCGACCAGCGCGCCCGCGGCCGGCAGATCCGCGGTATAGACGGCCTGGCCGGTCACCTTCTCGATCCCGTCGATCAGCGGGGTGGGCTGGCCGACCACGGCGCGGGCGTTGCGCATCATCCCTCCATGGCGGCGGCCTGTACCGCCGCGATGATTTTCACGTAGCCGGTGCAGCGGCAGAGATTGCCCGCGAGGGCGGCGCGGATTTCGGGCTCGCTCGGGTGGGGGATGCGGCGCAGCAGCGCCTCGGCCGCCATCACCATGCCCGGGGTGCAATAGCCGCACTGGGTGCCAAGCTGCTCATGGAACGCGCGCTGGACCCGGTTCATGCGGCCCTGACGCGCCAGCCCCTCGATGGTTTCCACCGCGCGCCCCTCGCACTCCCCGGTGCGGGTCAGGCAGGCGAGGCGGGGGGCGCCGTCGATCAGCACCGTGCAGGCGCCGCATTCGCCGCCGTCGCAGCCCTGCTTGGTTCCGGTCAGGCGCAGGGTCTCGCGCAAGGTCTCGATCAGCAATGCGTGATCGGGGGCGAGCACGGATCGCTCTCGCCCGTTGAGGCGGAACCGGCGCGGCGCCGCCGACGGGGCATCCGGTTGCATCTGCATCCCTTCGCGGTCCCTATTACGGTAAACGGATGCGGTTTTAGGCGTCCCCCGCCGGCGACGCGTTGATCTGGGTCAAGGCGAGATGTCGTCGAGCAGCCGGTCCTGGGTGGAAATGCCGAACTGGGCGATGATGGCCGCCAGCACCAGGAAGGCGATGATGAGCAGCATCGCCGCCAGCACCCCGAGATGCGGAATGAGCGGCGCGATCAGCATCAGCCCGACGCCGCCGCCGAGATGGCCGATGCCGTCCACCAGCGCGAAGCCGGTGGTGCGGGCCCGGGTCGGGTAGTTCTCGACCGACCACGTGTAGGCGATCGGCACCCACACGTTGAAGCCGAAGAACACGACGATGGAGCCGAGCACGCCGATCCAGAACGCCGACCCGCCGAGGGCGACCATCACCCCGCCCACCAGCGTGATGGCGGCGGCGAGCGGCACCCAGGTCTTGCGCTCCATTCGCTCGCCATAGGCGTAGGCGACCAGCGCGCAGAGCACGAAGCCGAAGGTCCCCATGGCGGTGATGAGCCCGGCCTCGGGCGGCGGGTAGCGCAGGGCCGCGAGCAGGGTGGTGAAGCCGGCGGCGAAGGAATAGACGGTGATATAGGCGCAGAACCACATGGCCAGCAGCAGCAGGGTACGGTTGCGGTAGATGGGGTTGTGGAAGATCGCCGCGAACGGCATCCGCTCCCCGGCCGCCGGCGGCGGCGCCACCGGCTCGGCCACCGGCGGCAGCGGCGAGATCTCGTGGGCGCGGGCTTCCATCTCGACGATCACCATCTCCGCTTCCTCGTAGCGGGCGCGGGAGATCAGCCAGCGCGGCGATTCCGGCAGCTGGAAGCGCAGCATCACGCCCACCAGCGCCAGCGCGCCGCCGATGAGATACATGATCCGCCAGCCATAGCCGAAGCTTTCCGAGGCCAGCGCGAACGGCAGCCCGAGCGGCAGCGGCGTCGATGGCGTGGTGAGCCAGAGCCCGAGCCAGATGCCCAGCACCGCGCCGAGGGCGGAGAAGACGAAGATCATCGAGGTATAGCGCGCGCGTCCGCCGCGCGGGGCCATCTCGCCGATATAGGTGTTGACGATGGCGAGATCGGCGCCGATGCCGACACCGGTGATGAGGCGCGCGACCACGAACCAGGTGTAGCTGTCCACCACCGCGGTCAGCACCGAGCCGATGCCGGTGACCAGCATGGTGATGAGCAGCAGGTCGCGCCGCCCGGCGCGGTCGGCCAGCGGACTGAAGAACAGCGTGCCCACCACGTAGCCGGCCAGGTTCAGCAGCACCGGCAGGCCGATATATTGCGCCGAGGAGGGTGGCGTGCAGCCCGGCACCAGCGCCATGCAGGTCTGGATGAACGAGACGTTGATGTCGAAGATGTCGTAGAAGGTGAACAGGAAGCCCATCCCGATGATGCCGGCGAACAGGCTGGGCAGGGCCCAGACCGGGATGCGGTCGATGCGGGCCAGCAACAGGCCCGCCTTGTTCTCGGACGTGCTCATGTCGTGTCTCCTGATGAGGGGCACCACCGTCATCCGGCGCGCGCCAGTTGCGGCGGCGGTGCCTGACGCAGCACGAAGCGCTGAATCTTGCCGGTCGCGGTCTTCGGCAGGTCGGCCACCAGATGGACCCAGCGCGGGTATTTGTAGGGCGCGAGTCGGCTCTTGCAGTGACGGATCAGGTCGGCCTCGATGCCGCTGCCGCGGGCGCGTTCGAGGTCCATGGGCACGATCCAGGCTTCCGGCTTGACCAGGCCGTCGGCATCGGCGCGGCCGACCACCGCGGCCTCCAGCACGTCGGGGTGTTCGATCAGCGCCGCCTCGATCTCGGCCGGCGAACACCAGATGCCGCCAACCTTCAGCATGTCGTCGCTGCGACCGCTGTAGGTGAAGGTACCGTCCGCGGCGCGGCAATAGGTATCGCCGGTGTCGAACCAGCCGTCCACGACGGTGGGTTTCGGGTTGTGCCAGTAGCAGCGCGCAATCGAATCGCCGGCGAGCAGCAGCCGCCCGGGCGTGCCCGGCGGGACCTCGGCACCGCGGTCATCGACCACCCTGAGCGCATAGCCCGGCACCACCCGCCCGGTGGTGCCGGGCACCACGTCGCCGGGGCGGTTCGAGATGTACATGTGCGTGGCCTCGGTGGAGCCGATGCCGTCCAGGATCTCGGTGCCGGTCAGCGCCTTCCAGGCGGCGAAGAGATGCGCCGGCAGCGCCTCTCCGGCCGAGACGCAGAAGCGAACCGAGGAGAGATCGGGGCGCAGTTTCGGGTATTCGACGATCTGGCGGGCGAACAGGGTCGGCACGCCGAAGAACAGGGATGGGCGGAAGCGTTCGATGGCGGCGAAGGTCATCTCCGGCGTCGGCCGGTCGGGCAGCAGCACCGAGGTGCCGCCGACCCAGAGCGGGAAGCTCATCGCGTTGCCGAGACCGTAGGAGAAGAACAGCTTGGCCGCCGAGAAGAACACGTCGTCCGTGCGCACGCCCAGGGTTTCCACCGCGTAGTGCTGGGCGCTGACCGGCAGGTCGTGCTGGACATGCACCGCGCCCTTCGGGCGGCCGGTGGAGCCGGAGGAATAGAGCCAGTAGCAATCATCGTCCGGGCCGGTCGGCGCCGGGTCGAGGATGGGCGCGGCGGCGGCGAGCATCGCCGGCAGGGCATCGGTGGTGAAGGCGAGCCGCGGCGCCGAGGCGGCGACCGCGAGGCCCATCTCGGCGGCCAGTTCCGGCGAATAGACCACCGCTGCCGCTTCGGCATCGGCGATCATGTAACGGTAGTCGGCATCGCGCAGCAGGGTGTTGAGCGGAACCGGAATGATTCCGGCCTTGACGGCGCCCCAGAACAGATAGAAGAACTCGGGTCGGTCCAGCACCGCCATCAGCATCCGCTCCCCGGGCATCAGACCGGCGGCCAGCAGCGCGTCGCCGCAGCGCGCGACCCGTTCGGCCAGTTCCGCGTAGGTTATGTCCGCATCGGGCGTGCGGATGGCGATGCGGGCGCCGCGGCCCGCGGCCAGGTGGCGGTCGATGAAGGCGACCGCGGCGTTGAAGCGGGGCGGGAACCGCAGGCGGGATGCGCTCGGGCCGGGTTCCACGATGACGGTGTGATCCTGCATTGGGGCCTCCCGTTGGGGCATGGTCCAGGTGGGCTGACTATGGTGGGCTGGGCATGAAGGCAAAACGGTGCTTGAATGCCGGATGATGCGACGCGCAGCGAAAGAACCCACCGACATGAAGAAGCCCGTCCGCCGCAAGGCGGCCGAGGCCGTCACCATCCGGCCCGCCACCGCGGCGGATCTGCCCGGCGTGATCGCGCTCGATCAGGAAACGACCGGCCTCGCCAAGCCCGAGTATTGGCAGGAATCGTTCCGCCGCCACGGCGGGCGGCCCGGCGGAGGCAGCGGTGGGGGCGGGCATTTCCTGGTGGCGCGGGCGGAAGATCGGGTCGAAGGCTTCATCGTCGGCGAGGTCCGCGCCTGGGAGTTCGGCTCTTCGCCATGCGGCTGGGTGTTCGCGGTGCAGGTGCGCCCCGGGCGGCGGCTGCGCGGGCTCGGCTCGCGGCTGTTCGCCGCCGTCTGCGCGGCGTTCCGCGACGACGGCGTCGATCGGGTGCGCACCATGCTGGCGCGCGACAACACCGTGATCCACGCCTTCTTCCGCAGTCAGGGCATGACCGCGGGGCCGTTCATCCAACTCGAAGCAAGGCTCGACTGAATGCGCCTGCAGAAAGCCACCCTCTGCGCGCTCTATGCCGTGCTGGAACTGGCCGCCGAGCCGGGGCGGCAGCGGACGGTGACCGAGATCGCCGAGCGCTACGGTATTTCCGCCCATCATCTGGCCAAGGTGCTGCGCGATCTGGGCCGCGCCGGGCTGGTGGCGGCGGTGCGCGGGGTGGGTGGCGGGTACCGGTTCGCCGGCAACCCCAAGCGGCTGACCCTGTGGGACGTGATCGGCCGCTTCGAGGAGCTGGGCGACGGCGCGCTGTCGGCGGCCGAGGCCAACCAGGACATCGCCCAGGGGCTGCGCTTCATGCTGGCCGAGATCGACGACCAGGCGCAGGCGACGCTGCGCTCGGTCAGCCTGTCCACCATGCTGAAGCTGATCGAGCGCCGGCCGTGGGAGGCCGCATCGCCGGCGCGGCGGGCGGGGGCGTAGCCCGCTTGGGTCAGCCGCCGGGATGGGCATGGCCGCCGCCTCCGCGCACCGGGAATGATGGCAGCACCACCGCGCGGGTGAACCCGGCGCGCGTGATCAGCAGGGTCTTGAGCCCCGCCCCGGTGAGGGCGGCGAGCACCCCGCCGGCGGCGCCGAGCGCGGCTGGACCGAACGGCAGCACCAGCGCCAGCGCGAGCAGCCCCAGGCTGCACGCCTGCGCCGCCCAGGCCAGCCGGCCGGGTGGCCCGCCGAAGGCCGCGCGGCTGGCCCCCGCCCCCGGCGAGCCCGCCAGCGCCCGCTG
>JBMFXF010000019.1:0-21041 GCA_049964515.1 Acetobacteraceae bacterium
CCCGCGTATCCTCTATCAGGTGCCGGCGCTGGTAGTGGTCATCACCGGCATCAAGGCGCTGGCGCAATACAGCCAGAACGTGGAAGTCCAGCGTACCGTGCTGCGCATCATCCGCGGCCTGCAGCTGCGCATGTTCGCCCATCTCACCGCCGCCGACCTCGCCCGGGTGGAGCGCGAGGCGCCGGCCCAGCTCGCGGCCCGCTTCACCACCGATGCCACCGTGATCCGCGACGCGCTGACGCGCGCCGTCAACGGGCTGGCCGACAGCCTGACCCTGGTTGGGCTGATCGGCTCGATGCTGTATCTGGACTGGGAACTCTGCCTGATCGGCGCGGTGCTGTACCCGCTGGCGGCGCTGCCGATCCAGCGCATCGGCCGGCGGGTCCGCCGCGCCTCGGGCGGGATGCAGGAACGCATGGGCGAAGCCTCGGCGATGCTGAACGAGAGCTTCGCCCAGGCCCGCACCGTGCGCGCCTACGGCCTCGAGGATGCCGAGACCGCGCGCGCCGATCGCGCCTTCATGGCGCTCTATCGCGCGCTGCTGCGCATGAGCCGCTCGCGCGCCGCGGTGGACCCGGTGCTGGAAGTGCTGGGCGGGGCTACGGTGGCGCTGGTGATCGGCTTCGCCGGGTGGCGGGCGGCCGAGGGCGGGCATTCGATCGGCAATTTCACCGGCTTCGTCGCCGCCCTGCTGATCGCCTCGCGTCCGCTGCGCGCGCTGGGCACCTTGAACGCGGCGGTGCAGGAGGGGGTGGCGGGGTTGATCCGGGTGTTCACGGTGATCGACGAACCCCCCGGCATCGCCGACCGGCCCGGCGCCCGCCCGCTGCCGGAGGGGCGCGGCGAGGTGGTGTTCGAGGACGTGCATTTCGCCTACGCCGACGGCCGCGCGGGGCTGGACGGGCTCAGCTTCACCGCCGCCCCCGGCACCACCGTCGCCCTGGTCGGCCCCTCGGGCGCGGGCAAATCCACCGCGCTGGCGCTGATCCCCCGGTTGCACGAGGCCACCGCCGGGGTGGTGCGGATCGACGGGGTGGATGTGCGCGCCATCCGCCTGGCCAGCCTGCGCGGCGCGATTGCGTATGTGGGGCAGGACGCGCTGCTGTTCGACGATACCATCGCCGCCAATATCCGCATCGGCCGGCCGGGCGCGTCCGATGCCGAGCTCCGCGCCGCCGCCGAGGCCGCCGCCGCCGGCTTCATCGCCGCGCTGCCGGAGGGCTATGGCACCCGCGTCGGCCCCGGCGGGCAGCGCCTGTCGGGCGGGCAGCGCCAGCGGGTGGTGCTGGCCCGCGCCCTGCTGCGCAACCCGCGCATCCTGCTGCTGGACGAGGCGACCAGCGCGCTGGACACCGAATCAGAGGCGGCGGTGCAGGCGGCGCTGGCCCGGCTGCGCCAGGGGCGCACCACCATCGTGGTCGCGCACCGGCTTTCGACGGTGCGCGACGCCGATCTGGTGGTGGCGATGGAGGCCGGGCGCGCGGAGGAATGGGGCACCCACGCCTCGCTGCTGGCCGCGGGCGGGCTCTATGCGCGGCTGGTGCGCAGCCAGATGCTGGCGGCCTGAGCCTTCGCTATTCCACCGTCTCCTCGGCGCGCCCGCTGGCGTCGGGGGAATCGTCATCGGGCTTCGGCAGCGCGGGCAGCGGGGCCTCCGCGATCTCGAAGGCCAGCTTCCCGTCGGCCAGCGTCACCTTGACCGCGCCGCCGCGGGTGAGGCGGCCGAACAGCAGCTCCTCGGCCAGCGGCTTCTTGATGTATTCCTGGATCACGCGGGCCAGCGGCCGGGCACCGTACAGGCGGTCGTAGCCGCGTTCGGCCAGCCATTCCTTCGCCGCCGAGGAGAGCTCGATCGTCACGTTGCGGTCCGCCAGCTGCGCCTCGAGCTGCATGACGAATTTTTCCACCACCCGGGCGACGATTTCCGGGGTCAGCCCGGCGAAGGCGATGGTGGCGTCCAGCCGGTTGCGGAACTCCGGCGTGAACAGCCGCTTGATCGCGTCCTCGTCCTCGCCGGCGCGGGATTCGCGGCCGAAGCCGATCGCTTCCTTCGCCAGGTCGGAAGCGCCGGCATTGGTGGTCATGATGAGGATGACGTTACGGAAATCCACCGTCTTGCCGTTGTGGTCGGTGAGTTTACCGTGGTCCATCACCTGCAGCAGGATATTGAACAGGTCCTGGTGCGCCTTCTCGATCTCGTCGAGCAGCAGCACCGCGTGCGGGTGCTGGTCGATGGCATCGGTCAGCAGCCCCCCCTGGTCGAACCCGACATAACCCGGCGGCGCGCCGATCAGGCGGGAGACCGAGTGCCGCTCCATGTATTCGGACATGTCGAAGCGGATCAGCTCGATCCCGAGGGTGGCGGCAAGTTGGCGCGCGACCTCGGTCTTGCCGACGCCGGTAGGGCCGGAGAACAGGTAGTTGCCGATCGGCTTCTCCGGCTCCCGCAGCCCGGCGCGGGCGAGCTTGATCGCCGCGGACAGCGCCTCGATCGCCTTGTCCTGGCCGAACACCATGGATTTCAGGTCGCGTTCGAGGTTGCGCAGCGTCTCCTTGTCGTCGGCGGAGACCGATTTCGGGGGGATGCGGGCGATCTTGGCGACGATCTCCTCGACATCGCGCAGGGTGACGGTCTTGCGGCGCTTGTTCTCGGGCAGCAGCATCCGCGAGGCGCCCACCTCGTCGATCACGTCGATCGCCTTGTCGGGCAGCTTGCGGTCGTTGATGTATTTGGCCGACAGCTCCACCGCGGCGCGGATCGCTTCCTCGGTGTAGCGGACGCGATGATGCTTCTCGTAATTGGTCTTGAGGCCGCGCAGGATCTTGACGGTATCCTCGATGTTCGGCTCGTTCACGTCGATCTTCTGGAACCGGCGCACCAGGGCGCGGTCCTTCTCGAAATAGTTGCGGAACTCCTTGTAGGTGGTGGAGCCGATGCACCGCAGGTTCCCCGACGCCAGCGCCGGTTTCAGCAGGTTGGAGGCATCCATCGCGCCCCCCGACGTGGCGCCGGCGCCGATGACGGTGTGGATCTCGTCGATGAACAGGATCGCGCCGGCCTGGTTCTCGAGTTCGGTGACCACCGCCTTCAGCCGTTCCTCGAAATCGCCGCGGTAGCGGGTGCCGGCCAGCAGCGCGCCCATATCCAGCGCGAAGATGGTGGATTTCGCCAGCACCTCCGGCACGTCGCCCTCGACGATGCGCTTGGCCAGGCCCTCGGCGATGGCGGTCTTACCGACGCCGGGATCACCCACATAAAGCGGGTTGTTCTTGGTGCGCCGGCACAGGATCTGGATGGTGCGCTCGATCTCGGTCTCGCGCCCGATCAGCGGGTCGATCTTGCCCGCCATCGCCTTCTTGTTGAGGTTCACGCAGTAGTTCGACAGCGCGTCCTGCCCGCGGCGGGAAGGCTTTTCCTCCCGCTCCGCCTCGCCCTGGCCTTCCCCGCCGGGCGCGGCGCTGCCCTGCACCGGACGCGGCGCCGACCGTCCCGGCGCCTTGGCGATCCCGTGCGAGATGAAATTGACAGCGTCCAGCCGGGTCATGTCCTGCAGCTGGAGGAAATAGACCGCGTGCGATTCGCGCTCGGAGAACAGCGCCACCAGAACGTTGGCCCCGGTGACCTCGTCGCGGCCGGAGGATTGCACGTGGATGGCGGCGCGCTGCACCACCCGCTGGAACCCGGCGGTGGGCTTCGGGTCGCCGGAGCGGTCGGTGGCCAGGCCGGCGAGGTCCTTGTCGAGGAACTCGCCGAGATCGGCGCGCAGCTTGTCCAGATCCACCCCGCACGCCCGCAGCACCCCGGCGGCGTCGGCATCGTCGGCCAGCCCCAGCAGCAGATGTTCCAGGGTGGCGTATTCGTGCTTGCGCTGGCTGGCGAGCGACAGGGCGCGATGCAGCGTCTGTTCGAGGTTACGCGACAGCATGGCGGCGCTCCTGCGGCGGTCGGGACGGGTGACTCATCGACACGCTATTCCTTCTCGATGGTACACTGCAAAGGGTGCTGATTCTGTCGCGCCAAGTCCATCACCTGGGTGACCTTGGTCTCGGCGACCTCGTAGGTATAGAGCCCGCACACGCCGACCCCGCGGCGATGCACATGCAGCATGATGCGGGTCGCCTCCTCCCGGTTCTTCTGGAAGAACCGTTCGAGGACGTGAACGACGAACTCCATCGGGGTGTAGTCGTCGTTGAGCATCAGGACCTTGTACATCGCCGGCTTGCGTGTCTTCGGCCGCGGGCGGACCACCACTCCGGTGGTTGGACCGTCGCTCCCCCGCCTGTCGTTCGTGCTCATCGTCATCCACATGCTCTTGCCGGCCCCCACGCAGGCTGACCCCACCGGGGGCGACCCCACCGGGGGCGGCGCTCGGTGCAGCATATCGGAACCCGTGGCGATGATAAAAGAGTGTCATCTTCCCGTCCGCGCCACCCGGACGCAAAAAACCCGGGCCCGCATGGCGGGCCCGGGTTTCCCAACCGGGTGGGCGGCACCGCTCGGGGGGAGGGGTGCGGTGCCGCCCGGGGTCGCGCCGCCAGGTCTGGTCAGACCGGCTTCGCGAACTTCTCGACCGCCAGGGTGACGCGCGCGGTCAGCGGCGCCAGGGTCTGCTCGGTCAGCTTGATCGAGGCGTCGGTCAGCTTGCCCGACTCCGCCAGCGTCTTCTCGATCGCGGCGCGGGCGAACCCGGTCTGCAGATCGATCGCGTCCTTGAGCGACTTCACCGAGGTGAGCGCCTTGAAGGTGGCCATGCTCTCCTCGTAGCTGCCCTGGGCGGTGGCGGCGACCTGCTTGGACAGGTCCTGCACGCCGGCGGCCCAGATCTGGCCGGCCTTCATCACGGCTTCCAGGTTGCCCTGGCCGAACGCCACGAACTCTTCCGCGGTCTTCATCGCTTTCTCCATGCCTTCCTTGACCTTGGCCTGGGTCTTTTCCATCCCGGCCGTCGCCTGTGCCATGCCGTCCTTCAGGGCGGCCACGGTCTGCTCGATCCCCTTCGCGCCCGCTTCGGCCGCGAAATTCGCCGCCGGGGCCAGGTCCACCACCGAAGTGTCTTCCGACTTGCTCTTGACTGCCATTGCCGTGCTCCTGTTCTGGGCCGCGCCGGCCCGTTACGTCTGCCGTTCAACCTTTTGCTGCACCGCAGCACAACGGCGATATAGGCCCCGGCAAGCGGCCGATCAAGGGGAAAATTGTGCGCCGCACAATGCCGCCGCCGCCCGGGTTCGCCCCCCTAACCTCCGGGCGGTTTCAGCACCGCCCTGTAACCCGTTCATCGATTTCTCATATTTTCGCGTTACCCCGCTGGACAACCGCCCCGGACCGCGTCTAACGTGGCCTCGGCTTGCAGGAGAAAGACGGAAATGGCGCCTCTGGATGGGGTCTGGCGCAACATTATGCGCGCGTTCGCTGTCCTGGCGATGCTTCCCGTCGCCGCCCTGGCCGCGCCGCCGCCGCAATCCTCCATCCTGGAAGTCGCGTCCACCGGCCGCGTGCTCGAGGCGAGGGATCCGGACGCGCTGCGCCACCCGGCCAGCCTGACCAAGCTGATGACCCTCTACATGACCTTCCAAGCCCTGCGCGACCACCGCATCGCCATGGAGGAGCTGGTTCCGGTCTCCCCCCACGCCGCGGCGCAACAGCCCACCAAGCTCGGGCTGGTGCCGGGGATGCGGATCACCGTCCGCCAGGCGATCCTCGGCCTCATCACCCGCTCGGCCAACGATGCGGCGGTGGCGCTGGCCGAACTGCTCGGTGGGTCGGAGCCGCGGTTCGCGCAGATGATGACGCTCGAGGCGCACGCGCTCGGGATGCGCCGGACCCATTTCGTCAACGCCTCCGGCCTGCCGGCCGGCGACCAATGGACCACCGCGCGCGACATGGCGCTGCTGGCGCGCCGGCTGATCGCCGATTTTCCCCAGTATTATCCGCTGTTCAGCACCCCCAGCTTCGTCTTCCACGGGCAGACGGTGGTCAACCTGGACGGGATGCTGAAGCTCTATCCCGGGGTGGACGGGCTCAAGACCGGGTTCGTCGATGCCTCGGGGCGCAACCTCGTCACCTCCGCCGTCCGCGACGGAGTGCGGCTGGTGGGGGTGGAGTTCGGCGCCACCTCCTGGCCGCAGGCCTATGGCGGCATGGGCCAGCTCCTGAATGCGGGCTACCTGGCGCTCAACGTTCCGTTGGGCGGGCCGCGGGTGATGACCGCGCAGGCGACGCCCGGTCTCGGCGGGCTGATCGCGCATGCCCATGCCGCCACCCTGCCGCGTCCGCCCGCGGCGCTGCCCCGGCCGCCGGTGCGGGCCGCGGCATTCCATCCACCGGTCGTCCACCCGAGCCTGCGCCAGGCAGCGTATCGCCGGCCCGCGCCGGCCGCCAGCTGGGGCATCCAGGTCGGGGCGTTCCGCAGTCTTCCGGTCGCCCGCTCGGTCGCCTACAGCGCCCAGCGGCTGACCGGGGGCGGCGGGGTGCGGCTGCAACGCGTCGCCATTCGCGGCGGGTTCGTCTGGCGCGCGCAGGTCACGGGCCTGTCGCAGCACGCCGCCTATGGCGCCTGCGGGCAGATGGCGCATGACCGCCGACCCTGCATGGTGTTCCGCCTGCTTCCCGGCCAACGCTACGCGCGCGGCTGAACCCCTGTCAGCCCTGCAAAACCGCGTTCCCGCTGTCTGGTGAGGGGCGCCCCCCGCCCGTCCGGGAGGTTTCCCGGTTCGGCCGGGCCCCGGGGATCGCGCCCCGCGCGAGCAGCGCCGCCACTTCCTCCGTGATCGACTCGGCCACCACCGCCACCGCCCGCGCCATCCGCCGCCCGCGCGGCGTGCCCAGCCGGCGGGTGAGGCTGAGCCCCGCCACCGGCGCCCCGGACAGCCGCCCGGCCGCCAGCTCGTCGCGCACCGCGGCATAGGGCAGCAGCGCCGCGCCCAGGCCGCGGCGGACCAGATCGCGGATGGTGCCGAGGCTCTCCGCGTGCAGCCGGCAGGGCGGCGCCAGCCCCCGCGCGCGGGCCCGGGCCAGCAGCGGCGCCAGGCTCGCCTCCCCCACCGGCAGGATCAGCGGGCGCGCCATCGCCGCCGCCGGCGGAATCGGCGCGCCGGTCAGCGCCGGATCGCCGGCCGGGCCGACCAGCCACACCGGTTCATGATACAGCGCGCGGAACGGGCTGGGCTCGGCCTCTCCCGAGGTGGTGACGATGGCGAGGTCGATCCGCCCCTGCGCCAGACGCTCCGCCAGATCGTCCTGCCCCTCGTGCAGATCGAGCGCCAGCGCCGGATGCGCGCGCGCCAGCCGGGCGGCGAGCGGGCCATACAGCACGTCCGCGACGGTGGTGGAGGTGGCGATCGCCACCTTGCCATGCACCCCGCCGGCCGCGCCGGTGGCGAGTTCCGCCCGCGTCGCCGCCACCTCGGCCAGGATCGCCCGGGCCCGGCCCAGCAGCAGCGTTCCGGCCGCGGTCAGGCTGACGCCGCCCCGCGAGCGGTCGAACAGGCTGACCCCGAGCGCGTGTTCCAGGCCCGCGAGGTGGCGCGACAGCACCGATTGCGCGCGGCCCTGCGCGGCGGCGGCGGCGGACAGGCTGCCCGCCTCGGCGATGGCGACGAAGCTGGCGAGGTGACGAAGGTCCATGCCGCGATCCGCAAAGCGGATGGAAGCTATCGCATCTATGTGGTTTGCGGGAAGCGCGCCCGGGGCTAGGCTGCCCGCCAAGAACGATCGCATGGGGGAACGCATGGTCCGCGACGTGGCCGGCATCGCGCTGGACTGGACCGAGACGGGCGCCGGGCGCCCGATCCTGTTGCTGCACGGGTTCACGCCGCTGGCGCCGGATGCGCCGGTGCTGGACGCCCTGGGCCGGCTCGGCCGGGTGATGGCGCCCGCCCATCCCGGCTTCGGCGCCGCGCCGCGGCCGGACGGGTTCGAGACGCTCTACGACCTGATCCAGCTCTACGCCGCGCTGCTGGACGAGACCGCGGCGCCGGTGACCCTGATCGGCTGCTCCTTCGGCGGCTGGATCGCGGCCGAACTCGCGCTCGCGCGGCCAAGGCAGATCGCGCGGCTGGTGCTGGCCGACGCGCTGGGGGTGCGCTTCTCCGCCGACCCGCTGCGCCGCGACATCCTGGACCTGTTCAACACCCACCCGCGCGAGGTGACCGCCTGCTCCTGGCACGATCCCTCGCTCGCCCCCGATTACGATACCATGCCGGACGCGGCGCTGGTCGCGGCGGCGCGGGCGCGCGACGCGCTCTGTCTCTACGGGTGGGACCCGCATATGTACAACCCGCGCCTCGGCGCCTGGCTGCGCCGGATCGCTCCGCCCACGCTGGTGCTGTGGGGGGAGAGCGACCGGGTGGTCACCCCCGACTACGGCCGCACCTTCGCCGCCGCCATCCCCGGGGCGCGGTTCGCGACGATCCCGCGCGCCGGACATCATCCCGAGCTGGAACAACCGGCGGCGTTCGCCGCGGCGGTGGCCGCTTTCATGGAGGAAACGCGATGAAAGCCTGGTATCTCTGCGAGTGCCCCTATCCGTTCGTGCCCGACGACGTGCTGGAAAAGGCGGATTCGGTGCGCGCGAGCCTGCCCAACCACTATGTCGATCCGCGCCTCGCCGCCGATCTCTACCACGAGGTGCTGGACGAGTTCCTGCTGTGCGACGAGCTCGGGATCAACGTGATCTCCAACGAGCATCACGCCGGAATCAACTGCCTGTTCGGCGCCTCGCCGCTGTTTCTGGGCGCGCTGGCGCGACAAACCCGCAACGTGCGCATCCTTTCGCTCGGCACGCTGATCTCGGTGCGCAAGGACCCGGTACGGGTGGCCGAGGAATACGCCGCCGCCGACGTGCTGTCGCGCGGGCGGCTCGAGATCGGGTTCGTGAAATCGGGCGGGTCGGAGATGGCCTCGGGCAACGCCAACCCGGTGGGCTTCGTCGAGCGGTTCTGGGAGGCGATCGATCTCATCATCGCCACCCTGACCCATCACGACGGGCCGATTTCGTGGGAGGGCAAGCATTACCGCCACCGCAGCATCAATATCTGGCCGCCCTGCCTGCAACGCCCGCACCCGCCGCTGTGGGCGGCCACCGGCGACCCGGCGAGCTCGGCGAAACTCGCGCGCCGCGACATCCTCAACACGGTGGTGCTCCGCGGCCCGGAGGGCACGAAGAAGGCGTGGGACGCCTATCGCGCGGCGCGGCTGGAGGCGGGCATGACCCCGGCGGGGCCGGAGAAATTCGCCTATTCCGCCTTCGTCTATACCGGCGATACCGACGAGGAGGGGTTGCGGGTCGGCAGCCAGCTGCTGTGGTTCATCAACACCTCGCTGAAACAGGCGCCGCAATATGGGCGGATGCTGCCTGGCCAGTCCCCGCCCGAGGCGGCGCCGGTACTGTTCCGCTCCAAGCCGCCGCCGGGCGGCGCGGCCGGGCGGCCGGGGGCGATGCTGGCCGGCATCGATGCCGAGCGCGCCATCGCGCAGGGGCTGATGTTCGCCGGCAACCCCGATTCGGTGGTGCGCCAGATCAACGAGTTTCAGGCCAAGGTGGGCGGGTTCGCCAATCTGGTGCTGATCGGGCGCTCGGGCTTCATGACCCACGCGCAGGCGGAGAAGGGGTTGAAGCTGTTCGCGCGGGAGGTGCTGCCGCGGCTCGCGACGCCCGCGCTGGCGAGTGCGGCCTGATGGAGGTGTTCGACCCGGCCCGGCGGATGGAGAAAATCCTGGCCGGGGTCGGCGGCGGCGACATGACGGTGGCCTGCCGGGAGCCCGGGCGAAGCCGGCGGTTGCGGGTGCGCCACGGGCCGGCTAGGCGGAGCTCCATGCCCCTCTGGGCGGGCCATCCCTGGCGGCCGGCGCGGGCGGAGGATCGGGCGGATTTCAACCCGGATTGAGATGATCTCGGTGGTGACTCCGGCGCTGAACGCCGCCCGGCGGATCGGCGCCACCCTCGCCGCGGTGGCCGCAGCGGGCGAACGGATCGTGGTCGATGGCGGCAGCACCGATGCCACCGCCGCCCTGGCCCGCGCCGCCGGGGCCCGGGTGCTGAGCGCCCCGCGCGGACGGGGCGGACAACTCGCCGCCGGCATCGCCGCCGCGCGCCTTCCCTGGCTGCTGCTGCTGCACGCCGATACTGTGCTCACCGCGGAGTGGCCGGCCGCCGCGACGCGGCTGATCGCGACCGGCCCGGCCCGGGCCGGGTATTTCCGCCTACGCCTCGACAGCCCAGACCCCCGCGCGCGCCGGCTGGAACGCGCGGTCGCGCTGCGCTGCCGGATGCTGGCGCTGCCCTATGGCGACCAGGGGCTGCTGATCCACCGCGATCTGCTGGCCGCGGCGGGCGGCATCCGCCCGTTGCCGCTGATGGAGGATGTGGACCTGATCCGCCGCCTCGGCCGGGCGCGGCTCTGCGCGCTGGACGCGGCGGCGGTGACCGCGGCCGACCGCTGGGAACGCGACGGCTGGCTGCGGCGGTCGGCCCGCAACCTCGCCTGCCTCGCCGGTTGGTTCGCCGGCATCCCGCCCTCCCGCCTGGCGCGCTGGTATCGGTGAAGGACGTTGCGATCCTGTTCGCCCGCGCGCCGCGCCTGGGCCGGGTGAAGCGCCGGCTGGCCGCCGACATCGGCGCCCGGGCAGCGCTGCGCTTCCACGCCGAAACCCTGCGCCGGCTGCTGTGGGCGCTGGCGCGGGAGCGGCGGTTTCGCACCGTGCTGGCGCTGACCCCGGACCGCGCGTTCCTGCGCATCCCGCCCGGCGTGGCGCGGATCGACCAGGGGCGGGGCGATCTCGGCACCCGCATGGCGCGCGCGATCGGCCGCTTCCCGCGCCGGCGGGTGGTGCTGCTGGGTTCCGATATCCCCGAGGCCGGGGCCGCAGATGTCATCGGCGCGCTCGGCGCGCTCGGCCGGGCGCGGGCGGTGTTCGGCCCCGCCGCGGATGGCGGGTTCTGGCTGGTGGGGTTCGGGCCGCTGCGCATCGCCGCCCCGTTTCGCGGCGTGCGCTGGTCGGTGCCGCAGACCCTGGCCGACGCGCTGGCTCGCCAGCGCGGGCGCAAGGTGGCGTTCGTGCGCACCCTCTCGGATGTGGACCGGGCTGCCGACCTGCTCAGGCTTCGTGGTCGAGCCCGATATCCAGCACCTGCGCGCTGTGGGTCAGCCAGCCGATCGAGATCAGATCCACCCCGCTGGCCGCCACCGCCGGCGCGGTCGCCGGGGTGATCCCGCCGGAGGCCTCGGTCAGCGCCCGCCCGTCCACCAGCCGCACCGCCTCCGTCATGGTTTCGGGAGACATGTTGTCCAGCAGGATCGCATCCACCCGCAGCGCCAGGGCGGCGCGAAGTTGCTCGATGGTATCGACTTCCAGCTCGATCTTCACCATATGCCCGACGCCGGCCCGGGCCCGCGCCACCGCTTCGGCCACCCCGCCGGCGATGGCGACGTGGTTGTCCTTGATCAGCACCGCGTCGTCCAACCCGAACCGGTGATTGGCGCCGCCGCCGACGCGGATGGCGTATTTCTGCGCGATGCGCAGCCCGGGCAGGGTCTTGCGGGTGCACACCACCTGCGCGCGATGCCCGGCGATGGCATCCACCACCTGGCGGGTGGCGCTGGCGATGCCGGAAAGATGGCCGAGGAAATTGAGCGCGGTGCGTTCCGCCGTCAGGATGCCGCGGGCCGGCCCTTCGATCCGCGCGATCACGTCGCCGCGGGCGAGGCGGTCGCCGTCATGGCGGGCCGGCGTGACCTCGATGCGGGGATCGATCAGGCGGAAGGCGCTGAGCGCGAAATCGAGCCCGGCCAGAACGCCGGGGCGGCGGGCGCGCAGCACGGTGCGGGCGCGCGCGGCCTCCGGCACGATCGCATCGGTGGTGAGATCGCCGGCGCGGCCGAGGTCCTCCAGCAGGGCGGCACGGACCAGCGGCTCGATCATCAGGGCGGGAAGCGGCGGGGTCATGGCGGGTTCCTTCAGCGGACGGCCAACATGCGCGCAACCGCGTCGCGCGCGCGGGCGGCGAGCGCGGGATCGATGCGCACCTCGTGGCGGTTCTGTTCCAGCGCGGCGCGGATATTGGCCAGCGTGATCCGCTTCATGTGCGGGCAGAGGTTGCAGGGGCGGACGAAATCGGTGGCCGGGTTGGCGGCGGTGATGTTGTCGGCCATGGAACATTCGGTCAGCAGCACCGCCCGCGCCGGGCGTTCGCGCGCGACGAACCCGGCCATCTCGGCGGTGGAGCCGGCGTAGTCGGCCGCCGCCACCACCTCCGGCGGGCATTCCGGATGGGCGAGCACGATGACCCCCGGGTGGTCGGCGCGCAGCCCCGCCACCTCGGCGGCGGTGAAGCGCTGGTGGACCTCGCAATGCCCGGCCCAGGCGATGATCTCCACCTTGGTCTGGCGGGCGATGTTCTGCGCCAGGTATTCGTCGGGCAGCATGATGACCCGCGGCACGCCGAGCGATTCCACCACCTTGCGCGCATTGCCCGAGGTACAGCAGATGTCGGCCTCGGCCTTCACCGCGACCGAGGTGTTCACATAGGCCACCACCGGCACGCCGGGGTATTTCGCGCGCATCAGGCGGACATCGGCGGGAGTAATCGATTCCGCCAGCGAGCAGCCGGCTTCGAGGTCGGGGATCAGCACCGTCTTGTCGGGGTTCATCAGCTTGGCGGTCTCGGCCATGAAATGCACCCCGGCCATGACGATGACCTCGGCCTCGGTCGCCATCGCCTCGCGCGCCAGCGCCAGGCTGTCGCCGGTGATATCGGCCACGCAATGGTAGATCTCGGGCGTCTGGTAGTTATGCGCCAGGACCACCGCGTTGCGTTCGCGCTTGAGGCGCAGGATCGCCTCGATATCGGGGACGAAGGCGGGCCACTCGATGGGCGGGATCAGGTGGCGGACAGGTTCGTAGAGGGTGGCGGACATGGCGCGGCCTTTGTGCTCATTTTGAGCATTATGTGGGTGGAAGGAGACCGGCCAGAGGCGGCCGGCGAGCCGTGTTATACTTGAAGTGAGTATAAGTCCGGTGTCAAGCCCGGCAGCGGCTGCCCCTACCGAATGCTTCCGATCCCGCGCATGAACCGGTCGCGGATGCGCGCCGGGTCGCGTTCGGTGGTCGCCTCCGGCCGGTCGGTGCCGATGCGCACGCCGATCACCCAGGGCCCGGGCGCCGACAGCGCCCGTGCCACCATGGCATCGAAATCCGCCTCGTCCGTCGCCCAGGCCGCCTGGGTCAGGCCGGATTCGCGGGCGATGCCGATCAGGTCCGCCGTCTCCGACGCCGCCTTCTGGCCGCCGGTGATCTGGTAGGTGCCGTTGTCCTGGATCACCATCACCAGATTGGGCGCCTTCAGCCCGGCGACGGTGGCCAGCACGCCGAGTTCCATCAGCAACGACCCGTCGCCCTCCAGCGCCACCACCCGCCGCTGCGGTTGCGCCAGCGCCACCCCCAGCGCGATCGGGATGGCCAGCCCCATGCTGCCCAGCATGTAGAAATTCTGCGGCCGGTGGCCGGCGCCCCAGAGTTCGAAATTGGCAAAGCCGATCCCGCCGATGACGGCCTCCTCGTGACGCAGCTGCGCCACCAGCCGGCGGGTCAGGTCGGCGCGGGACATCACGCGGGCTTCGGCGCGGGCGAGCGGGCGGTTGGTTGCAAATGCCATGGTTCGGCCCCCTTACGCCGCGAAGACCTTGCCGCCGGTCAACAGCGGCGACAGGATGAAACAGGCCGGCATCCGCGTCGCCACCGCCTGGCGGATGGAGCGGTCGAGGATGAACTCGAGCTCGTCGTCGCGGGCGATGGTGTGATGCTCCAGCGCCAGCGCGTCCAGCACCGGGCGCATGGTCTTCGCCACCAGCGCCTGGCCGAGATTGAATTCCCCCAGCGTGCCGCGTTCCGACACCATCATCAGCGTCGGGATCTGGAACGGCACCGAAAGCGAGGCGATCACGTTCGGCAGGGTGGCGAAGCCCGAGGTCTGCATCAGCACGATGCCGCGCATCCCACCCATCCAGCCGCCGGCGCAGATGCCCATCGCCTCCTCCTCCCGCGTGCAGGAGAAGCTGGTGAAGAAGGGATCGGCCTGGATGGCGCCGATCAGCGGGCGCAGCACATTGTCCGGCACGAACGGGACCAGCCGGATCTCGTGGCGCTTGAACACCGCGACGGTGGTTTCGTACCAGGGTTTCGGGTCGGGCATTTCGCACCATGAAACATGAAGCCGGCTTGCGCGGCCAGGGGGTGGTGCGTAGAAACCACGCATGACCGACCTGAGCAAGAGCTTCGACGTGCTGGTGGCCGGCGGGGGAAACGCGGCGCTCTGCGCGGCCGTCACGGCGCGCCAGCTGGGGGCGTCCGTGCTGCTGGTGGAACATGCCCCGCGCGCCTTCCGCGGCGGCAATTCGCGCCACACCCGCAACCTGCGCGCCATGCACACCGCCCCCACCGACGTGCTGACCGAGGCCTACGAGGAAGAGGAATACTGGGACGACCTCAGGCGCGTCACCGCCGGCAACACCGACGAGGCGCTGGCGCGGATGACCATTCGCGCCTCGGCCGGGGTGTTCGGGTTCATGAAATCGGCTGGCGTGCAGTTCCAGCCCTCGCTCACCGGCACGCTCAATCTCTCCCGCACCAACGCCTTCTTCCTCGGCGGCGGCAAGGCGCTGGTGAACGCCTACTACCTGACCGCCGAGCGCTTGGGGGTGGAGATTCTCTACGACAGCGAGGTGGTGGCGCTGCACCTGAAGGACGGCGCGGTCACCGGCGCCGACATCACCCACAAGGGATTCCCCGCGCGGGTGAACGCGCGCTGCGTGGTGGCGGCCTCCGGCGGGTTCCAGGCCAATCTGGACTGGATGCGCCAGTACTGGGGCGACGCGGTGGATAATTTCGTGATCCGCGGTACGCCCTTCAATCGCGGCCGGCTGCTGCGCAACCTGCTGGATCAGAAGGTGGCGCCGGTGGGCGACCCGACCCAGTGCCACGCCGTGGCGCTGGACGCGCGGGCGCCGAAATTCGACGGCGGCATCACCACCCGCCTCGACAGCGTGCCGTTCAGCATCGTGGTCAACCGCGACGGCGAGCGTTTCTACGACGAGGGCGAGGATGTCTGGCCCAAGCGCTACGCCATCTGGGGTCGGCTGATCGCCCAGCAGCCCGGCCAGATCGCCTTTTCGGTCTGCGACGCGAAATCGGTGCCGCTGTTCATGCCCTCGGTCTATCCGGCGGTGGTGGCGGAGACGCTGGCCGAACTCGCCGGCAAGCTGGGGCTCGACCCGGCGAAGCTGGAAGCGACGGTCGCGCGCTACAACGCGGCGGTGCAGCCCGGCAATTTCGACAACACCCGGCTCGACGGATCGCACACCGACGGGCTGACCCCGCCCAAGACCAACTGGGCGCGGCGCATCGACACCCCGCCCTTCACCGGCTATCCGCTGCGGCCGGGCATCACCTTCACCTATCTCGGCGTGCGGGTGAACGAGCGCGCGCGGGTGCTGATGGAGGACGGGCGTCCGGCGGCGAATCTGTTCGCCTCTGGCGAGATCATGGCCGGCAACATTCTCGGCCGCGGCTATCTGGCGGGCTTCGGCATGACGATCGGCACCGTGTTCGGCCGCATCGCGGGGGAAGAGGCGGCACGACATGCAAGAAACTGAGGCGGTGCGCGACGCGCGCCACGAGCTCGAAGTCTGCAACGCCTGCCGCTATTGCGAGGGGTTCTGCGCGGTCTTCCCGGCGGTCAATCTTCGGCGCGAGTTCTCCTCCGCCGATGTCTCCTACCTGGCCAATCTCTGCCATAACTGCCGCGGCTGCTACTACGCCTGCCAATACGCGCCGCCGCACGAATGGGGCATCAACGTGCCGCGCTCCCTGGCGCTGGTACGGGATGAAAGCTACGCCGAATATGCGTGGCCGCCGCAGCTGGCCCGCGCCTTCCAGCGCAACGGGGTGGTGGTGGCGGGTGCGATCGCCGCCGGCATCGCGCTGCTGGTGCTGCTGACGGTGGGGCTGGTGCCGGGGGACGTGCTGACCGCGGCGCATAAGGTGGCGCCGGGGGCGTTCTACCAGGTGATTCCGCTCTGGATGATGCAGGTGGTGGGGATCGCCACCTTCGGGTTCTCGCTGGTGGCGCTGGCGATGGGGGCGCGGCGCTTCTGGGCCGACGCGGGTACGCGCCGCCCCATCACTTTGCGCGCCGCGCTGTCTGCGCTGCACGACATTGCCAGCCTGCGCCACCTGGGCGGTGGCGGCGGCGGGTGCAACGACAATTCGGAGCGGATGTCGATGCGCCGGCGCCGGCTGCATCACGCGATGATGTACGGGTTCCTGCTGTGCTTCGCCGCCACCTGCGTCGGGTTCTATTACGATTCCTTCCTGGACTACGCGGCGCCCTACCCGCTGCTCTCGGTGCCGGTGGTGCTGGGCACGCTGGGCGGGCTCGGGTTGCTGGTGGGCACCGGCGGGTTGTTCGCGATGAAGCTGGTCGATGACCCGGGGCCGGCGGCGCGTTCGCTGCTGGGGGCGGATGTGGCGCTGCTGGGGCTGCTGTTCCTGGCCGCGGCCACCGGCCTTGCGCTGCTGGCGCTGCGCGGGACCGGCGCGATGGGCGTGGCGCTGGCGGTTCACCTCGGCGTGATCCTGGCGCTGTTCGTGACCTTGCCCTATTCGAAGATGGTCCATGGGATGTACCGGGGCGCGGCGCTGCTGCGCGCGGCGATCGAGGCGCGGGCCGGAGCGGCGGGCTAGTACAGCGTTCGCGAATTGGCGACTCGAATGAGCCGGTCGGTGCATCCGCGGCGGCAGTGGGTTGCTCGGGATGCCGGTCCAGCCATTCTGATCGACAATTTGGAATCGCAGTACTAGTACCCCGAGTCGTTCATAGTGCGGGGTATAGCCGCTGTAGCCCGGATTATGCTCGTGGCTGACCCTTGCGCTCCGAACCCAGTCCGAGGGGTCCAGGGGACTTGCCCCCTGGCAGGGGCTCGAGGGGGACAGCGTCCCCCTCGCCTTTCTTTCACCCGCCCATCCACCCCAGCACCACCAATGCCGGCCCCAGGGCCAGCGTGGCCCAGGCGGTGTAGGTCAGGAACAAGGGCATGGGGGTTCCGCGGTGGGCGGCGATGGCGCGGATGGCGAGGTTGGGGGCGTTGCCGAGGTAGGTGAGGCCGCCGAACAGCACGGCGCCCGCCGAGAGGGCGGTAAGGGCGGGGCCGGTGGTGGGGTTTCCGGCCAGGTTCCAGGCGAGCAGGTAGCTGGGGGCGTTATCCAGCAGCGCGGACAGGCCACCGGTAAGCCAGAACAGGGTTCGTGGTTGTGCGGCGTGGGTAGGCAGGCTGGCGGCGACCGGGCTCAGGGTGACGAACAGCGCGAGGAAGAACCAGGCGAGGTCGGTCAGGGGTTTCCAGGAGAAATCGTTGGCCTGGTGGATGGCGCGGGGGGTGAGGGCGGCGGAGGCGGTGAGGGCGAGCAGGCAGGCGCCGAGCCCGGCGAAGCTGCCGGCCGGGATGGGGGCGCCGGCGATGCGCAAGGTGGGGCCGGGGAACAGGCCCTCGGCCAGCACGGTTCCGCCGAGGGCCGCGGCGAGTGCCAGGTTGCCCCAGCCGCGCAGGCGCAAGGGTTCGCGGGGTGGCGGCGGCGGGTCACGGCGGGCGAGGTGGCGGTCCAGGACCCAGACCCAGGCCAGCACGAAGGCGGCGATCAGGCCGATGGCGGGGCCGAGGTTCCGCAGCGGCCAGAAGAACGGCACGCCGTGCAGGAAGCCCAGGAACAGCGGCGGGCCGAGCGGGGACAGGCCGCCGCCGGCGTTACCGACCAGCAGGATGAACGCCAGCACCAGGTGGAATCGCCGGCGGCGGTGGGCGTTGGCGCGCAGCAGCGGGTGGATCAGCAGCATCGAGGCGGCGGCGGTGCCGATCAGCCCGGCGATCAGCGTGCCCGCCGCGAGCAGCGCGACGTTGCCGGCCGGCGTGCCGCGAGAAAAGCCGCGCAGCACCACGCCGCCGCCGGTGGCGTAGAGGGCGGCGATGAGGCTGATGAAGGGCAGGTAGTCGGCCAGGATATGGCGCCAGGCCTCGGCCGCGGCGGCCTGCGGCCCGAGCGCGAACGCGCGCGGGATCAGCAGCGCCAGCGCCCACAGCAGGGCGACGTGGGACTCGTGGAGGTGCCACCAGCGGGGTGCGGCCAGCGGGATCAGGGCGAAGCTCAGCACCAGCCCGGCGAAGGGCAGGCTCCAGGCGAGAGCGTGGGTCGGTTGCATGGGGGGGATGGTGCAAGTAAGAGACGCGGCAGGAAAGACCGCGCCGGACGGAGACCCCCGCATGGACATGAACGGAGAACGGTTGCTGCCCGCGCCGCGGCAGACCGTGTGGGCGGCGCTCAACAACCCCGAGATCCTGAAGGTCGCCATTCCGGGCTGCGAGAAGCTGGAGGCGACCAGCCCGACCGAGATGACCGCGACCGCGGCGGTGAAGATCGGCCCGATCGCGGCGCGGTTCGCCGGCAAGGTCACGCTGTCGGATATCGATGCCCCGAACGGCTACCGGATTGCCGGGGAGGGCCAGGGCGGGGTTGCCGGGTTCGCCAAGGGCGGTGCCAGCGTGCATCTGACCGACGCCCCCGAAGGAACGTTGCTGCGCTACGAGGTGCAGGCGCAGGTGGGCGGCAAGATCGCCCAGCTGGGTGCACGGCTGATCGATTCCACCGCCAAGCAGATGGCGGATGCCTTCTTCGACAATTTCGCCAAGGAGCTTGCCCGGACCATGGCCCCCACCCCGGAAACCGCGCCGACCCGTGCCCCCTCCCCGCCGCCGCCCTCGGTCAACTGGCTGGCGATGGTTCCGCGTGAGCCGATGGGCTTGCCGCTGGCGTTCTGGATCGGCGGCGTGCTGTGGCTGATCCTGTTCTATCTGATCGTGGTGCCGCTGCTTTAATGCCGGCCTCCGCGCTGCCGGGTTCGGTCGCCGCCACCGCGGCGCTGCTGTCCGACCAGGGCTATATCGCCGACGCCGCGCTGGCGACCACGGTGCATCTGGCGCTGGCGATGCGGCGCCCGCTGCTGCTCGAGGGCGAGCCGGGCACCGGCAAGACCGAGATCGCCAAAGCGCTGGCCGCGGGCCTGGACCGGCGGCTGGTGCGGCTGCAATGCTACGACGGCATGGATCTGGCCGCCGCCGCCTATGAGTGGGATCACGCCCGCCAGTTGATGGCGATCCGGCTGGCCGAGGCGGCCGGGGAGACCGACCGCGACGTGCTAGGGCGGGATATCTACGCCCGGCCGTTCCTGATCGCGCGGCCGTTGCTGTCGGCGATCGACCCCGATCTGCCGCCGGCGGTGCTGCTGATCGACGAGCTCGATCGCGCCGACGAGCCGTTCGAGGCGTTCCTTTTGGAGCTGCTGGCGGATTTCCAGATCACGGTGCCGGAATACGGCACCATCCGCGCCGCCACGCCGCCGGTGGTGGTGCTGACCTCCAACCGCACCCGCGAGGTGCATGACGCGATCCGCCGGCGCTGCCTGTATCATTGGGTGGATTACCCGGATGCCGAGCGGGAGCGGGCGATTCTGGCGGTGCGCGCGCCCGGGGTGCCGGCGGCGTTGTCGGCGCAGGTGGTGGCCTTCGTGCAGCGGCTGCGCGGGGCGGAGCTGTTCAAGCTGCCCGGCGTGGCCGAGACGATCGACTGGGCGAACGCGCTGACGCAGCTGGACCAGGCCGTGCTGACCCCGGGCGTCGTGGATGAGACGCTGGGGGTGTTGCTGAAATATCAGGATGACCTGGCCCGCGTGCGCGGGGCCGAGGCGGCGCGGCTGCTCGCCGAAGGGTGATTACGCCGCCGCCCGGGCCACCAGCTCGGCGCCTTTTTCCGCGATCATGATGGTGGCCGCGTTGGTGTTGCCGGAGATCACGGTCGGCATCACCGAGGCGTCGATCACCCGTAGCCGGTCCACCCTGCGCACCCGGAGTTCGGGGTCCACCACCGCGGTGGGGTGGGTGCCCATCGTGCAGGTGCTGGTGGGGTGATAGGTGGTGCCGCCGGTGGCGCGCACATGGGCGAGGATCGCCGCGTCGGTCTCGGCGTCGGGGCCGGGCAGATATTCGCCCTCCACCAGTCGCTGCATCGCCGGGCTCTGGAACACGCGGCGCAGCAGGCGCATTCCGGCGACCATGGTGTCGCGGTCGCCCTGGGTTGCGAGGTAGTTGGGCTGGATGGCGGGCGGGGCGGCCGCGTCCGGGGAGCGGATGCGCAGCCAGCCGCGGCTTTCCGGCCGGCACGGGATGGTGACCGCCGAGCAGCCCGGGAATCGGTGCATCGGCGCCCCCGCGCGGTCCAGGCTGCCGGCGAGGAACTGGTATTGCACATCGGGGCTTTCCAGCTCCGGGCGGGTGCGGGCGAACATGCCGATCGGCCCGGCGCCGGTCATCAGCGGGCCGGTGGCGGCCAGCACGTATTGCAGCCCGGCCCAGGCCTGGCGCAGCCAGCTGTACGAGATCTCGTTGTAGGTGTTGGCGTGGCGAGCGCGGTAGGTGATGCGTCCGCCGAGGTGGTCCTGCAGGTTCTCGCCCACGCCGGGGAGGTCCGCCACCACCGGGATCGCGTGTTCGGCCAGCAGCGCGCCCGGACCGATGCCGGAGAGTTGCAGCAGCTGCGGGGAGTTGATGGAGCCGCCGGCGAGGATGACCTCGGCGCGGGCGTGCGCCTGGCGCGGCTGGTTGTGCTGGCGGTAGGCGACGCCGATGGCGCGGTGGCCGTCGAAGAGCACGCGCTCGGTCAGGGCGCCGGTTTCCACGCGCAGGTTGGGCCGGCGCATGGCCGGGCGCAGATAGGCGACCGCGGCCGAGGAGCGGCGCCGGCCACGCACCGTCACCTGCAACGGGCCCACGCCCTCCTGTTCGGCGCCGTTGAAATCGGGGTTGAATGGGATGCCGGTTTGCTGCGCGCCGGCGATGAAGGCGTCGTTGAGTGGGTGGCGGGAGCGGAGGTCGGAGACGTGGAGCGGGCCGTCGTCGCCGTGGAAGGCGTCGGCGCCGCGTTCCTGGTGTTCGGCGCGGCG
>JBMFXF010000020.1:0-20936 GCA_049964515.1 Acetobacteraceae bacterium
GGCGAAACTGTGCTATCTCTCGTCATGGCGTTGCCTTTCTTTGTGGATTCGACACCCCGAGCTTACCGGCTCAAGGCGGGCAACGCCGACACAGCTATTTCAACATCGGGCGGGACATACCCCGATCGCAATCTCCTGCGCGCCTTCCCACAGCACCTTGCGCCCCAGCGCGGGCAGCTCCGACAGGCCCTCGGTGATGGTCAGGAAATGGTTGCCGGCGAGCTGGCCCACCTTGGAGGCGAAGCGCACCGCGCCGTAGCCGAGCAGAATCTCGGTCTCGCTCACCCCCCCCGGGTGCAGCAGAATCTGCCCCGGCGCGGGGTAGGAGGTGGGGTTCTCGTAGCCCACCCCGAAGCCGGTATCGCCGAGCGGAATCCAGCAGGCCTCGCCCGACCAGCGGACATGGATGATGCGCTCGCGGTACGGCAGCAGGGCGCGGAAGGCGCGGCAGGTGGCGGGCGCCAGCGCGTCCTCGAACCGGGCGAGGAAGCGAAATCCGCCCGCGCTGATGGCGATCACGGCAGCAGCTCGGACAGGTGCCTGACGTGGCCGGTATCGATATCGGCCTCCACGCTCATGCCCGCGCGCAGTTCGGGATCGCCCGGCTTGCGGATCACCCGGATCCGCACCGGGATGCGCTGCACCACCTTGACCCAGTTGCCGGAGGTGTTCTGCGCCGGCAGGATCGAGAACGTCGAGCCGGAATTGGGGGCGATGCTTTCCACCACCCCCTTCCAGATGCGGCCGGGATAGGTGTCCACCGTCACCTGCACCGGATCGCCCGGCTTGACCCAGGTGAGTTCGGTCTCCTTCGGCTCGGCCTCGACCCAGACATTGCTGATGGAGACGATGCCGAAGGCGGCGGTGCCGGCGCGCAGATACATCCCCGGCTGGGTGGCCTCGACATTGGTCACCACCCCGTCGAACGGCGCGCGGATCACGCTGTCGCTGTAATTCAGCTGCGCCTGCTGGAGCTTTGCCAGCGCTTCCTGGTAGGCGGGCATGGTGTGGAGGGGCAGCGCGAGCGAGCCGCCGAGCCGGGCCAGCTGCACCGTCGCGCGCAGCCGCAGCGCGTGTTCGGCCTCGCGGTCCGAATCGAGCTTGAAGCGGGCATCGTCATACTGGGCGCGGGTCACGCCGCCGCTTTTCACCAGCTTGGCGTAGCGGTCGAAATTGGACTGGTCGGCGCGCAGCTGCACCGCCATGGCGTCCACATCGCGCAGCATCCGCCGGTAGTCGGCGCGCATGGCGCGCATGGTGAGTTCGGTCTGGTGCAGATTCGCCTCCGCCGCCGCCACGGCGACGGTGAAATGCGTCGGCACCAGCCGCACCAGCACCTGACCCTTGTGGACCAGCTCGCCGTCCTTCACCGGGACATCGGCGACGATGCCGGAGACATCGGTGGACAGCGCCTCCTTGGCGGCATGGACATAGGCATCGTCGATCGAGACGTAGCGCCCGCCCCACAGCCAGAACAGCAGCGCGCCCACCGCTACCGCCACCACCCCGGCGATCATCAGCATCGGTCCCAGCGCGTGGCGGCTGATGCGCTGGCGGGGCGCGGCCTCGGTCACGTCGCGCGGCGCGGTGGCGGATTGCGACATCACACCGTCTCCGGGTGCCGCCCGGCCGGGGCTGGGTCGGGGTCGAGGCGGCGGGCCACCATCAGGTTGCATTTCATGGCGACCAGCGCGTCGGTGGTGGTGCGCAGGATGGCGGGGTCGAGCCCGGCCAGCAGCATCTTCGTGATCTCGGCGCGTTGGTGGTCGATCTCGGCCAGCATCTCCGCCGAGGGTGGGCCGAGGTGCAGGCGCCAGATGCGCCGGTCGCGCGGGTCGGGGCGGCGTTCCACCGCGCCGCGGGCTTCCAGCCGGTCCACCAGCCGGGCCACGGTGATCGGTTCCACCTCGAGAATCTCGGCCAGTTCCTTCTGCGACAGGCCGGGCTGGCGTTGCAGCCAGATGAGGATGGCCCATTGCGCGCGGGTCATGCCGTGCAGCCGGGCCCGCTTGTCGGCATCGACCCGCAGCAGGCGGGCGACGTCATGGAGCAGGAACAGCAGGTCGCGGTGGTAGTCCGGCAACGCTTGGCACTTTCCGGGACCGTCCCGCGCTTATGATAAGCAGCGTTACGATGACGCGACCAGGGGCGGATGGGGCCTGACCCATGCGCCGGGCGCGGGACCGGGCTTCGCGGAGCGCGGGTTCAGGCTGCCAGCTGCGCCGTGGTCGGGGCGTCCCCGGCGACGGTGGTGCGGCGCATGTCGCGCGGTTGGCGGTCATCGAAGCGGCGCACCCGGTGCATGGTCTGGCGGTTGTCCCACATCACCAAATCCCATTGCCGCCACCGATGCACATAGACGAAGCGGGGCTGGGTGGCGTGCTCGGCGAGGTCGCGAATGAAGGCCATCGCCTCCGGCCGGGGCCAGCCGACGATGGTGCCGATATGCGAGGAGAGATAGAGCGACCGGCGCCCGCTGACCGGGTGGGTCCGCACCAGGCTCTGGCGGACCGGGCGGAAGGCGGCCCGCTCCTCCTCGGTCAGTTCGGTGAAGCCGAGCGAACCGCGGGAATACATCAGCGAGTGCTCGCAGATCAGCGGGTCGATCTCGGCCCGGGTGGCCGCGTCCAGCGCGTCGTAGGCGGCGCGCATGTCGGCGAACTCGGTGTTGCCGCCGGTGGTGGCGGGCAGGCGGCAGGAGAGCAGCGAGTATTTGGCCGGGATGGCGCGGAAGGAACTGTCCGAGTGCCACAGCTGGTTGCCGAGATTGAACAGCCGTCGCCGATCGTCCCGCGCCAGCGGGCGGTTGTCCTTCCCGAGATTGGAGACATCGTTCATCCCCTTCGGCAGCCGCTGCTGCTCGGGGCGGGTGATGTTGCCGCCGCGGGCATCCTCGATGGCGCCGAAATTGCGGGTGAACGCCATCTGCTGCTCGTCGGTCAGGTGCTGGTCGTGGAACACCAGCACCGCGTAGCGGTCCATCCCCGCCTCCAGCGCGGCCACCTGCGCCGGATCGAGCGGAGCGGTGATGTCGATGCCGGAGACCTCGCCCACGAAGCCCGGGGTGAGGTCGCGGATGGCGAGTGTCATGGCGTTTCCCTCAGCAACCGGGCCGAGCATAGGCGCGGTGGCCTCGGGCCGGCCATGCATGGGCGGCAGAACGGGCCCGCATATCCCGCATGGCCGCCGGACCGTCAGCCCCGCGGCGGCACGTCCAATCGCACCACGATCCCCTCCAGCGCCGGGCTGGGCGCGGGGTAGCGGCGCATCACCTCCGGGTCGTGGCCGGGCACGATATGCGCCGGGCTGGGGGCGGCCTCGCGCAGCAGCTCGTAGCCTTCCAGCATCTGCCCCAGATGGAAGGCGGTGGTGAACAGGCGTTCGTTCTCGAAATGCTCGTAGTAATGGGTGACGTCGGAGGCCACCACCACTCGGCCGCGCCTGGTGTTCACACAGACGAATTGCAGCCCCGCCGAATGGCCGGGCGCGGGATGCAGGCTGATGCCGGAGGCGAGCGTGCGCGGTCCGTTGTAGAGCCGCACCCGGCGCGCGTAGTTCATCCGCACGATGCCCACCACGTCATCGACCTCGAAGGAATGCGCGAGCTTGGCGTAGCGCATGTAGCGGCCGACCGCGTAGTGGAGCTCGGGTTCCTGCAGGTGGAAAACGGCGTTGGGGAAACGGTCGAAATTGCCGACATGGTCGTAGTGCAGATGGGTCAGCACCACGTCCTTCACCGCGGCCGGATCGACACCAATCAGCGACAACGCCTCCACCGGGCAGCGCAGGAAGGTGCGGCCGCGTTTTTTCGCCACCGGTTCGGTGAAGCCGGCATCGATGACGGTTGCCCCCTCCGGGCCGACGGCGACCCAGACGAAATAATCCATCGGCATCGGCGCGTCATGCGGATCGCCGCCGATGAAATGATCGGCGCGGCGGGCGTCGCGGGTGGCGTAGCGGATGGCGTAGAGGTCGTGGATCAGTGGCTCGGACATGGTGCTTCCCCCTGAGTTTCGGGGGCGAAGGCTACAGCCGATCCAACACCCCGGCAATTTCCGCGCTGACGGCGTCGATCGAGGCCATGCCATCGACGGTGAAGAACCGCCCCTGCGCCCGGTAATGCGGGATGATCGGCGCGGTCTGGCGGTGATACGCCTCCAGCCGCGCGGCGACGGTGGCGGCGTTGTCGTCGGGACGGCGGATGAACTCGGTCCCGCCGCAAGCGTCGCACACCCCGGGCACCCGCGTCGGCTGGAACTTGTCGTGATAGCCGGCGCCGCAGGATTTGCAGGTGAAGCGGCCGGAGATGCGTTCCACCAGCGCGGCGTCATCGACCGCGAGCTCGATCACCGCGTCCAGCTTCAGCTGCTTGGCGGCCAGCAGCGCGTCCAGTGCCTCCGCCTGCGGCACGGTGCGGGGGAACCCGTCCAGGATGAAGCCCTTGGCGCAGTCCGGCCGGTCGATCCGCGCGCCCAGCATCCGGATGATGATGTCGTCGGAGACCAGCGCCCCGGATTCCATCACCGCCTTCGCCTCCCGCCCGATCGGCGAGCCGGCGGCCACTTCCGCGCGCAGCATGTCCCCGGTGCTGATCTGGGCGATGCCGTAGCGGTCCATGATCCGCTTCGCCTGGGTACCCTTGCCGGCCCCCGGTGGGCCGAGGAGGATGAGGTTCATTTCCGCCCCTTCACACGGGTTTTCTTGATGAGCCCTTCGTATTGATGGGCGATCAGGTGCGACTGGATCTGCGTCACCGTGTCCATCATCACCGAGACCACGATCAGGATGGAGGTGCCGCCGAAATAGAACGGCAGCCCGTAGTCGGTGATCAGGATCTGCGGCAGCAGGCAGACCGCGACCAGGTACAGCCCGCCCAGCACGGTGAGCCGCGACAGCACGAAGTCGAAATACTGGGCGGTGGCGGTGCCGGGACGGATCCCGGGCACGAAGCCACCGTATTTCTTGAGATTGTCGGCGGTTTCCTCAGGGTTGAACACCACCGCGGTGTAGAAGAACGAGAAGAACACGATCATCGCCGCATAGACCACCATGTAGGCGATGGAGCCCGGGGCCAGCAGCGCGGTGACCCGTTGCAGCCAGGGCGAGCCAGCGCCGGCGAAGCCGGCCACGGTGGCCGGGATCAGCAGGATGGAGCTGGCGAAGATCGGCGGGATCACGCCCGAGGTGTTGATCTTGAGCGGCATATGGGTGGAGTCGCCGCCGAACATGCGGTTGCCCACCTGGCGCTTCGGGTATTGCACCGGCACCCGGCGATAGGCACGCTCCATGAACACGATGAAGGCGATCACGCCGACGGCGAGGAAAAAGAAGAACACGATGAACACGCCGGACAACGCGCCGGTGTGGCCGAGTTCCAGCAGCGAGCCGAACGCGCCCGGCAGGTTGGCGACGATGCCCGACATGATGATGAGGCTGGCGCCATTGCCGACCCCGCGGGCGGTGATCTGTTCGCCGACCCAGGTGAGGAACATGGTTCCGCCGACCAGCGTGACCACCGCGGTCACCATGAAACCGAAGCCGGGGTCCAGCACCACCGGGGTGCCGGTGTTGCCGTGCATCGCTTCCAGCCCGAAGGCGATGCCGTAGGACTGCACCAGGGCGATCGGGACCGTCAGATAGCGGGTGTACTGGTTGAGCCGGATCTGCCCCTGCTGGCCCTCCTTTTTCAGCGCCTCCAGCGAGGGGATGGCGGCCGTCATCAGCTGGATGATGATGCTGGCGCTGATGTAGGGCATGATGTTGAGCGCGAAGACGGTCATCCGTCCCGCCGCGCCGCCGGAGAACATGTTGAGCATGTTCAGGAACCCGCCGGCGGCGCTGTTGGAGAGCATCTGCGCCATCACCGAGGCGTTGACGCCCGGCACCGGGATGTAGGTTCCCAGCCGGTAGATGAACAGCGCCCCCAGCGTGAACCAGATCCGCTGCTTGAGCTCGGTCGCCTTCGAGAAGACGCCGAGGTTGAGGTTTGCCGCGAGTTGTTCGGCCGCCGAAGCCATGGGGAACCCCCTTGCGCTACGCCGCCGGCGCCGCGTCCTTGCGCGCCACCGTCGTGGTCACGGTGCCGCCGGCCGCCGCCACCGCGGCCACCGCCGCCGCCGAGGCGCCGGCCACGGTGATGCTGAGCGCCCGCGTTGCCTTGCCGCGCGCCAGCAGCCGCACCCCGGACATCTTGCCGCCGCCGCGCAGCAGGCCGGCCGCGCGCAGCGTCTCCTCGGTGATCGGCTGGGCGGGATCGAGCTTGCCGGCGGCGATCGCCTTCTCCACCGCGTCCAGATTGACCGGCGCGTATTCCTTGCGGAACGGATTCTTGAACCCGCGCTTGGGCAGGCGGCGGTAGATCGGCATCTGCCCGCCCTCGAAGCCGTTGATGGCCACACCTTCGCGCGCCTTCTGGCCCTTCACACCCTTGCCCGAGGTCTTGCCCTTGCCCGAACCGATGCCGCGCCCGAGCCGCTTCGACTTCAGACGCGCGCCCGGATTGTCGCGCAGCTCGTTGAGTTTCATGTCAGGTCAGCTCCTCCACCTTCACCAGGTGGGCGACGGTGCGAATCATCCCGCGGATCGAGGGCGTGTCCTCGAGCTCGCGGGAGCGACGGATCTTGTTGAGGCCGAGGCCGATCAGGGTTTCCCGCTGACCGGGCTTGCGCCCGGCCGGCGAGGCGATCTGGGTGACGCGAACGCGCTTGCGGTCAGACATTGGCCGGCGCCTCGGCGTCCGGGGTCACCGGGCCGACATCGCGGCGCGGCCCGAGCAGGTCGGAGACCTTCTTGCCGCGCCGGTTGGCCACCGAGCGCGGGCTGGCGCAGGCGGTCAGCGCGGCGAAAGTGGCCTTCACCATGTTGTGCGGATTGCGGCTGCCGAGCGATTTCGCCACCACATCGCCCATGCCCAGGCTTTCGAACACGGCGCGCAGCGGGCCGCCGGCGATGATGCCGGTGCCGGCCGAGGCCGAGCGCAGCACCACCGACCCGGCGCCGAAGCGGCCGGTGACGTCGTGGTGCAGGGTGCGGCCTTCCTTCATCGGCACCCGGATCAGGGCGCGCTTGGCGCGCTCGGTGGCCTTGCGGATCGCCTCCGGCACCTCGCGGGCCTTGCCGGCGCCGTAACCGACGCGGCCTTTCTGGTCGCCCACCACCACCAGCGCGGCGAAGGCGAAGCGGCGCCCGCCCTTCACCACCTTGGCGACGCGGTTGATGGTGACCAGCTTGTCGACGAGACCGTCATCGGCGTCGCGTTCGGATTCCCGCTCGCGCCGGCGACCGCCTTCCCGTGGTTCACGTGCCATGCGTCTGGGTCCTCAGAAGGAAAGTCCGCCCTCGCGGGCGGCTTCGGCCAGCGCCTTGACGCGGCCATGATACAGATAGGCACCGCGGTCGAACACCACTTCCGTGATGCCGGCGGCGAGCGCGCGTTCCGCCACCAGCTTGCCGACCGCCGATGCCGCCGCCTTGTCGGCGCCGGTGCGCAAACTGCCGCGCAGCGACGAATCGAGCGAGCAGGCCGCCGCCAGGGTGCGCCCCTGGGCGTCGTCGATCACCTGGGCGTAGATGTTCTTGCCGGAGCGGAATACCGAAAGCCGCGGCCGGCCGCCGCTTTTCTGTCGCAGCGAAAACCGCAGCCGGGAACGCCGGCGGTCGCGAAGGTCCTGAACCGCGCTCATTTCTTCTTGCCTTCCTTGCGCCGGATGGTCTCGTCGGCGTAGCGCACGCCCTTGCCCTTGTACGGTTCGGGGCCGCGGAAGCCGCGGATTTCTGCCGCCACCTGGCCGACCAGCCGGCGGTCCGTGCCCTCTACCTTCACCGCCGTCGGGCGTTCGCAGGTGATCCGGATCCCCGGCGGGATCGGGAAGATCACGTCGTGCGAGTAGCCGAGGTTGAGCACCAGCCGGTCACCCTGCACCGCGGCGCGATAGCCGGTGCCGGTGATCTCCATCGCCTTGGCGAAGCCCTGCGACACGCCCTTCACCATGTTGGCGACATGCGCGCGCGTGGTGCCCCACATCATCCGCGCCTGCCGCGTGCCGCCCTTCGGCGCCACGGTGACGCGGTTGCCCTCGACCCGGGTGTCCACCAGATCCGTGAGCGTGAGCGCGAGTTCGCCGAGCTTGCCCCTGGCAGTCAGCCGGTCGCCGGCGATGGCGACCTGCACGCCTGGCGGAATCTCGACCGGATATTTGCCTACACGTGACATGATGCGACCTCAGAACACGCGGCAGAGGACTTCGCCGCCGACGTTGGCGGCCCGCGCCTCGGCATCGCTCATCACCCCGCGCGGAGTGGAGAGGATGGAGACGCCGAGACCGGCATACACCCGCGGCAGGTCCTTGATGGCGGAATAGACGCGCCGGCCGGGGCGGGAGACGCGATGGATCTCCTTGATGACCGGCTCGCCTTCGTTATATTTCAGCTCGATGCGCAGCTGGGCGACGCCGGGGCGCAGCTCCTCGGCGGCGAAGCCGCGAATGTAGCCCTCGCGCTTCAGCACGTCCAGCACATTGGCGCGGAACCGCGAGGCCGGTGCCACGCAGGACGAATGCCGCGCGTGCTGGGCGTTGCGGATGCGGGTGAGCATGTCCCCCAGGGGATCGGACATCGACATGGCGCTTCCCCTACCAGCTCGCCTTGACCATGCCGGGGATCTGCCCCGCCGAGGCCAGATCGCGCAGGATCACGCGCGACAGCTTGAACTTGCGATAATTGCCGCGCGACCGCCCGGTGAGCTCGCAGCGCAGCCGCACCCGCACCGCCGCGCCGTTGCGCGGCAGCTGCGCGAGCTTGAGCGAGGCGTTGAAACGGTCTTCCACCGGCAGCGTGCGATCCATCACGATCGCCTTCAGCGCCGCCCGCTTGCCCTTGTCGCGTGCCGCCAGGCGTGCCCGGTGGTTGTTGCGATTGACCTGGGAGGTCTTGGCCATTCTCTGTCCTTGCCTGTGGAACCTGTCAGGAAACGCCCTGGCGGTTTTCCGAGCTCACGCCGCGAACGGAAGGTCGAACGCCTTGAGCAGCGCCTTCGCTTCCGCATCCGTCTTCGCCGTGGTGACGAACACGATGTCCATCCCGCGGATATCATCGACCTGGTCGTAGTTGATCTCGGGGAAGATGATCTGCTCCCTGAGACCCATGGCGAAATTGCCGCGCCCGTCGAAGCCCTTGCCGGTGATGCCGCGGAAATCGCGAACCCGCGGCAAGGCGATGGTGATCAGCCGGTCGAGGAACTCGTACATCCGCGCCTTGCGCAGCGTCACCTTGCAGCCGATCGGCAGGCCCTTGCGGATCTTGAAGCCGGCGATCGCCTTCTTCGCCAGCGTCTTCACCGCCTTCTGCCCGGCGATCGCGCCGAGCTCGGCCACCGCCGCGTCCAGCTTCTTCTGGTCCCCGGTCGCCTCGCCGACGCCCATGTTCACCACCACCTTGGTGAGCCGGGGCACCTGCATCGGGTTGGCGTAGTTGAACTCGGCCGCCAGCTTGGCGCGAATCTCCTCGCGGTAGCGCTGCTGCAACCGCGGCATCCCCTCCGGCGCCGCCTTGGGCGCGGGCGCGTTGGGATCGATCTGCACCTTCTCGCGCGCCGCCCGCGGCAGCGGCGCGCCGGCGCCGCCGCGGGCGCTGGTGCCGGTGGCCGAGGTCTTGCCGGCGCGCGCGGCCCCCTTGGCCCCACCGCCCTTGGCGCCACCCTTGGCCCCACCCTTCGCCGGCGGCTTGCCGCCCTTGCCCTTGGTCCCGCTCATCGCCTCAGCCCTCGATCACCTGGCCGGTGGCCTTGGCCACCCGCACCTTGCGCCCGTCCTCCAGCACCCGGAACCCGACCTTGGTCGGCTGTTCGGATTTCGGGTCCACCAGCTTCAGATTGGACAGATGGATGGAGGCTTCCTCCGAGCGGATCCCGCCCGGCTCCTGCATCCCCTGCGGCTTCTTGTGCTTGCGCACCATGTTGACCCCGGCGACCACCGCACGCTCCGCGCGCGGGAACACCCGCAGCACCTCGCCCCGGATGCCCTTCGACGCGCCGGTAATCACCAGCACCGTGTCGCCCTTGCGGATGCGCGCGGCCATCAGATCACCTCCGGAGCCAGCGAAATGATCTTCATGAACTTGCGCCCGCGCAGCTCGCGCACCACCGGGCCGAAGATGCGGGTGCCGATCGGCTCCTGCTGCTTGTTGATCAGCACCGCGGCGTTGCGATCGAAGCGGATCGCGCTGCCATCCTGCCGGCGCACCGGGAACGAGGTGCGCACGATCACCGCCTGGTGGACGTCGCCCTTCTTCACCTTGCCGCGCGGGATCGCCTCCTTCACGGAGACCACGATCACGTCGCCCACCGAGGCGGTGCGCCGCCGCGTGCCGCCCAGCACCTTGATGCACTGCACCCGGCGCGCGCCGGAATTGTCCGCCACGTCCAGATTGGTCTCGACCGAGATCATGCCGCTTCTCCGCTGGCCGGGGCGGCGCCCCACAGCGGGGTGCCGTTACGCTCGATAACCTGCCAGGTCTTGCGCTTGCTGATCGGGCGGCACTCCTCGATGCGCACCACATCGCCGACCTGGCACAGATTGGCCTCGTCATGCGCGGCGTATTTCTTCGAGCGACGAATGAACTTCTTGTACAGCGGATGCATCACCCGGCGATCGACAAGCACCGTCACGGTCTTGTCCATCTTGTCGCTGGTGACCCGGCCGGTCAGAACGCGCCTCGGCATCTCTTGATCCCCTTACGAACGCGCCGCGCCGGCGGCGCGCTCGGTCATGATGGTCTTCACCCGCGCGATCTCGCGCCGCACCGCGCCGGTCCGCGCGATGCCTTCCTTCTGGCCCTGGGCGCGCTGGAACCGCAGGTTGAACTGCTCCTTGCGCAGGTTCACCAGCATGTCGGCAAGCTCGTCGGGGGTCTTGGCGCGCACATCGGACGCCTTGGCTTCCTTCGCCATCACGCATCTCCCATCCGCTGCACGATCCGGGTGCGGATCGGCAGCTTGGCGGCCCCCAGGGTCAGCGCGTCGCGCGCGATGTCCCCGGTCACGCCGTCCAGTTCGAACATGATCCGCCCCGGCGCGACGCGGGCCACCCAGAACTCGGGCGTGCCCTTGCCGGACCCCATGCGGACCTCGGCCGGCTTGCGGGAGACGGGAACGTCCGGGAAAATCCGGATCCACACCCGCCCGGTGCGCTTCATCGCCCGCGTGATCGCCCGCCGGGCCGCCTCGATCTGGCGGGCGGTGATCCGCTCCGGCTCCAGCGCCTTCAACCCGAAGGTGCCGAAATTGAGCGAGGTCCCACCCTTGGCGTTGCCATGGATGCGGCCCTTGTGCGCCTTGCGGAACTTGGTGCGCTTCGGTTGCAACATCGATCCCGTTCCTTACCGCTGCGGCGCCTGTTCGGCGGCGCGGCGATCCTGCGCCGACGGATCATGGGCCATGATCTCGCCTTTGAAGATCCACACCTTCACCCCGCAGGTGCCGTAGGTGGTCTTGGCGGTCGCCTGGCCGTAGTCGATATCCGCCCGCAGCGTGTGCAGCGGCACCCGTCCCTCGCGGTACCACTCCACCCGCGCGATCTCGGCCCCGCCCAGCCGGCCGCCGCAATTGATGCGGATGCCCTGCGCGCCGAGGCGCATCGCCGACTGCACCGCCCGCTTCATCGCCCGGCGGAACGCCACCCGGCGCTCCAGCTGCTGGGCGATGTTCTCGGCCACCAGCACGGCGTCGATCTCCGGCTTGCGGATCTCGACGATGTTGAGCGTCACCTCGGATTTCGCCATCGTCCCGAGGTTCTTCTTCAGCACCTCGATGTCCTGGCCCTTCTTGCCGATCACCACGCCGGGGCGGGCGGCATAGATGGTGACGCGCGGCTTCTTCGCCGGCCGCTCGATCACCACGCGCGACACGCCGGCCCCGCGCAGCTTCTCCCGCAGATGGGTCCTGAGCCGAAGATCCTGGTGCAGCAGCGGCGCATAATCCGCGCCGGCGAACCAGCGGCTGTCCCAGGTCCGGTTGATACCGAGCCGCAGCCCGATCGGGTTGACCTTGTGACCCATCAGGCGGCCTCCTGCCCGGCCGGCGCGGGGGCTTCTTCCTGCACCCGTTCCGCCACCACGATACGAAGATTGCTGAACCATTTTTCCACCCGCGCTGCACGACCGCGACCGCGGGCCTGGAAACGGCGCATCACGATCGCGCGCCCCACCTCGGCACGGCTGACCACCAGCCGGTCCACGTCCAGGTGATGGTTGTTCTCGGCATTGGCGATGGCGCTTTCCAGCGCCTTGCGTACCGCCCCGGCGATGCGCCGCTTGCTGAACGCCAGCTGGTTCAGCGCGTGGCCGGCCGGCTGGTTGCGGATCATCCCGGCCACCAGATTGAGCTTGCGCGGAGAGACCCTGAGGTTGCTCACGATCGCCTGCGCCTCGGTCTCGTCCAGGCCGCGCGGATGCTTGGGCTTGCTCATGATTACGCCCGCTTCGCTTTCTTGTCACCGGAATGGCCGGTGAAGGTGCGGGTCGGCGAGAACTCGCCGAACTTGTGCCCCACCATGTTCTCGGTCACCTGCACCGGCAGAAACTTGCGACCGTTATAGACACCGAAGGTCAGACCGACGAACTGCGGCAGAATGGTGGACCGCCGCGACCAGATACGGATGATCTCGTTGCGGCCCGAGGCACGCGCGGCATCCGCCTTGTTCAGCAGATAGCCGTCCACGAACGGACCTTTCCAGACGGAACGTGTCATCCTACTTGCCCTTGTTCCGGCGGCGGATAATCAGCGCGTCGGTGCGCTTGTTGCCGCGCGTCTTGTAGCCCTTGGTCGGCTTGCCCCAGGGCGTGACCGGGTGACGCCCGCCGGAGCTGCGCCCCTCGCCACCGCCCAATGGGTGATCCACCGGGTTCATCACCACGCCGCGGTTGTGCGGGCGGAACCCCAGCCAGCGCATCCGCCCGGCCTTGCCGATCTTCTGGTTCATGTTGTCGGGGTTCGACACCGCCCCGATCGAGGCCATGCATTCCCCGCGCACCAGCCGGAGCTCGCCCGACATCAGCTTGATCTGCGCGTAGCCCGCGTCCTTGCCTACCAGCTGGGCATAAGTACCGGCCGAACGCGCGATCTTGCCGCCGGCCCCCGGCTTCATCTCGATATTGTGGATGATGGTGCCGACCGGAATCGCCCCCAGCGGCATCGCATTGCCGGGCTTGATGTCGGCCCGCGCGCCAGCGATCACACCATCGCCCACCCGCAGCCGCTGCGGCGCCAGGATATAGGCAAGCTCGCCGTCGGCGTATTTCACCAGGGCGATGAAGGCGGTGCGGTTGGGATCGTATTCCAGCCGCTCGACCGTGCCGGGCACGTCGAACTTGCGGCGGCGGAAATCCACCACCCGATAGGCCTGCTTGTGCCCGCCGCCACGGAAGCGGCTGGTGATGCGGCCGTGATTGTTGCGCCCGCCGGTGCTGGTCTGACCCTCGGTCAGCCCCTTCACCGGCTTGCCCTTCCACAGCCCGGCCCGGTCGATCAGCACGGTGCCGCGCAGGCTGGCCGTGACCGGGTTGAAATTCTTCATCGGCATCGTTCGACCTTCACGCCAAGCCGGTGGTGAAATCGATCTGCTGATCGGCCTTCAGCCGCACCAGCGCCTTCTTGACGTCCGACCGCACCCCGGGACGCCCCTTGAACCGCTTGGTCTTACCCTTCTGGACCAGCGTGTTCACCGAAACCACATCGACCCCGAACAGCCCTTCCACCGCCGCCTTGATCTCGGGCTTGCTGGCCGCCAGCGGCACCCGGAACACGTACTGCCCCAGCGCGGACAGCCCGGTCGCCTTCTCGGTGATCACCGGCGAGTGAATCAGCTGATACATCGCTTCCCGCGACAGCACCGGCTTGCGCTTCGGCTTGGTCTCGCTCATGCCGCACCTCCCAGCCGCGCCGCCAGGCCGGCGAGGCCCGCGGTGGTGATCGCCAGCACGTCATGGCGCAGGATGTCGTAAACATTGGCGCCGATGGTCGGCAGGATGTCGATCTCCCGCAGATTGCGGCTGGCCCGCAGGAACCCGGCATCCACCGCCGCGCCATCGACGATCAGCGTGGACCGCCAGCCCAGCGCCTTCACCTTGCGCGCCAGCTCGACGGTCTTGGCGCCGTCGGCCACCGCGGCCGCATCCAGCACCACCAGCTTGCCCTCGGCCTGCTTCTGCGACAGCGCCGAGATCAGCCCCAGCCGCCGCACCTTCTTGTTCAGGCTGTATTCGTGCGAGCGCACCACCGGCCCATGCACCACCCCGCCGGTCCGATACTGCGGCGCGCGCAGACTGCCCTGGCGGGCGTTGCCGGTGCCCTTCTGCCGATACGGCTTCTTGGTGGTGCCCTGCACCTCCGACATGCCCTTGGCCTTGTGGGTGCCGGCCCGGCGCTTGGCCAGCTGCCAGTGGATCACCCGCGCCATGATGTCGGCGCGCGGCGTGGCGGCGAAAATCGCCTCCGGCAGCTCCGCCGTCCCCGCCTCGGTGTTGTCGAGCGTCCTGATCGCGACCTGCATCGTTCCGTCCTCAGCCCGAGACCGCTTCGCGGAGCGCCGCCGGATAGGGCGCCTCGGCCGGGCGCGCGCGCTTGACCGCGTCCCGCACCAGCACGAATCCGCCCTTGGCGCCCGGCACCGCGCCGCGCAACATGATGAGCCCCTTCTCCGCATCCACCGCCGCCACTTCCAGGTTGAGCGTGGTCACCCGCTCATCCCCCAGATGCCCGGCCATCTTCTTGTTCTTGAAGGTCTTGCCCGGATCCTGCCGATTGCCGGTCGAACCATGGCTGCGATGGCTGATCGACACGCCGTGGCTGGCTTCCAGGCCGGCGAAGTTCCACCGCTTCATCGCCCCAGCGAAGCCCTTGCCCTTGGTCACGCCGGCCACATCCACCTTCTGCCCCGGCACGAAATGCGCCGCCGACAGCGCCGCGCCCGAGGGCAGCACCGCATCCGCCGCCACCCGGAACTCCGCCAGCTTCGCCGGCGGCTCCACCTTGTGCTTGGCGAAATGCCCGCGATTGGGCTTGGAAACGTTCTTCACCTTGGCCTTGCCCCAGCCCAGCTGGACCGCGGTATAGCCGTCGGTCTCGGCGCTGCGGGCGGTCACCACCCGCAGATCGTCGAGATGCAGGACCGTGACCGGCACATGCGTGCCGTCGTCGCGGAAGATCCGCGTCATGCCCAGCTTCTTCGCGAGTAACCCGGTGCGCATCTCGCCTGCCTCAGATCTTGATCTCGACATCGACGCCGGCGGCGAGGTCGAGCTTCATCAGCGCGTCCACGGTCTGCGGCGTCGGCTCGACGATGTCGAGCAGCCGGCGATGCGTGCGCATCTCGAACTGCTCGCGGCTCTTCTTGTCCACATGCGGCGAGCGGTTGACGGTGAAACGCTCGATATGCGTGGGCAGCGGAATCGGTCCGCGGACGCGGGCACCGGTGCGCTTCGCCGTGTTCACGATCTCCCGCGTGCTGTTGTCCAGCACGCGATGATCGTACGCCTTCAGGCGGATGCGGATATTCTGGTTGTCCATCGTTCGCTTTCCGTGACGCGGAAACGAACACCGGCACCCCGGGACGGGGTGCCGGTGCGCGCGGCCGCTGCTAGGCTTCGATCTTGGCGACCACGCCGGCGCCAACCGTGCGGCCACCTTCGCGGATGGCGAAGCGCAGCCCCTCGTCCATCGCGATCGGCGCGATCAGCGTGACATCCATCGACACGTTATCGCCCGGCATCACCATCTCGGTACCCTCCGGCAGCTGCACCACCCCGGTCACGTCGGTGGTGCGGAAATAGAACTGCGGGCGATAATTGGTGAAGAACGGGGTGTGCCGGCCGCCTTCTTCCTTGGTGAGGATATAGGCCTCGGCCTTGAACTTGGTGTGCGGGGTGATCGAGCCGGGCTTGGCCAGCACCTGGCCGCGCTCCACTTCCTCGCGCTTGGTGCCGCGCAGCAGGGCGCCGATGTTGTCGCCGGCCTCCCCGCGGTCCAGCAGCTTGCGGAACATCTCGACCCCGGTCACCACCGTCTTCTGGGTGTTCTTGATCCCGACGATCTCGACTTCGTCGCCCACCGTCACCACGCCGCGCTCGATGCGCCCGGTGACCACGGTGCCGCGGCCGGAGATCGAGAACACATCCTCGATCGGCATCAGGAACGGCCGGTCCATCGGCCGCTCCGGCTGCGGGATGTAGCTGTCCACCGCGTCCATCAGCTTCAGGATCGCCTGCTCGCCGAGCTCGGGCTCACGATCCTCCAGCGCGCACAGCGCCGAACCGCGGATGATCGGGATGTCGTCGCCGGGGAACTGATAGGAGCTCAGCAGCTCGCGCACTTCCAGCTCCACGAGCTCCAGCAGCTCGGGGTCATCGACCATATCGACCTTGTTGAGGAACACCACCAGCGCCGGCACGCCGACCTGGCGGGCGAGCAGGATGTGCTCCCGCGTCTGCGGCATCGGGCCGTCGGCGGCCGAGACCACCAGGATCGCGCCGTCCATCTGCGCCGCGCCGGTGATCATGTTCTTCACGTAGTCGGCGTGGCCGGGGCAGTCCACATGCGCGTAGTGGCGGGCCTTGGTCTCATACTCCACATGCGCGGTGGAGATGGTGATGCCGCGGGCCTTCTCCTCCGGCGCCTTGTCGATCTGGTCATACGCCGTGAAGGTGGCGCCGCCGGTCTTGGCCAGCACCTTGGTGATCGCCGCGGTCAGCGAGGTCTTGCCGTGATCGACATGCCCGATGGTGCCGATGTTGCAGTGCGGCTTGGTGCGGGCGAATTTGGCCTTGGCCATTGGGTGTGTCTCCGTGGTCCGATCGGGATCGGGTCTGTCGTGTTGCTACCAGCGGTAATGGCTGAAGGCCTTGTTCGCCTCCGCCATCCGGTGGGTATCCTCGCGCTTCTTCACCGCCGTGCCGCGGTTGTTCACCGCATCCAGCAGCTCGTTGGAAAGCCGGTCTTCCATCGTGTGCTCCCCGCGCTTGCGGGCCGCCTCGATGATCCAGCGAATCGCCAGTGCCTGGCGCCGCTCGGCCCGCACTTCCACCGGCACCTGATAGGTGGCGCCGCCAACCCGGCGGGAGCGCACTTCCACCGACGGCTTCACGTTGTCCAGCGCCTCGTGGAACATGCGCACCGGATCGGCCTGCGGGCCGCCGCGCTTGCGCAGCACGTCCAGCGCCGAATAGACGATGGTCTCGGCAGTGGATTTCTTGCCATCGTACATCAGCACGTTCATGAAACGGCTGACCACGATGTCGCCGAACTTGGCGTCCGGCAGGATGTCGCGCTTGACGGCGCGGTGACGGCGGGACATGCGCGCCTCCCCTATTTCGGCCGCTTGGCGCCATACAGCGAACGACGCTGCCGGCGCTTGGCGATGCCCTGGGTGTCCAGCACGCCGCGAAGAATATGGTACCGCACGCCGGGCAGATCCTTGACGCGCCCGCCGCGGATCAGCACCACCGAGTGCTCCTGCAGATTATGCCCCTCGCCCGGGATGTAGCTGACCACCTCGTAGCCGTTGGTCAGACGCACCTTGGCCACCTTCCGCAGCGCCGAGTTCGGCTTCTTCGGCGTGGTGGTATAGACGCGAGTGCAGACGCCGCGCTTCTGCGGGCAGTTCTGCAGCGCCGGCACCTTGTTGCGGGTGCGCTGGGGCTCGCGCCCATGGGCGATGAGCTGGTTGATGGTCGGCATGGACCCCTGTCTCGTCTCGCTTCGGTTCGCCTGGCCGGACCGGATGCGGGGCCGCCGTCCACGGGCAACGCCCGCGAGCGTGGGGAGGACCACGCGAGCGGGTGGAAACACAAACCCGTGGCCTGGGTTCCGGGCTGGCCGGAACGGCGCCGCGGGCGGAGCTTCTGCCTGCGAAAACGACGACCGCCGGACTAACCGGGGTCGGCCGAGGGGGCGGAACCTAGATGCGCCGCCGGGGGGTGTCAAGCGGCCATGCGCCCCTGCTATGAACCCCCAACCAAGCCCCCTGCCCCGGAACCAGCCCCATGGCCCTGCGCGTCGCCGTCCAGATGGATCCGCTCGAATCCATCAACATCGATGCCGATTCCACCTTCGCGCTGATGCTGGAAGCCGAGGCGCGCGGCCACGCGCTGTGGCACTACGAGGTGCGCCACCTGGCGCTGCACGAGGGCGGCCCCGGCGCCAGCCGGCTGCGCGCCCGTGCCCGCCCGGTCCGCGTCCAGCGCATCCCTGGCGCGCATCACCGCTTCGGCACCGAGGAAACCCTCGATCTCGGCACCATGGACGTGATCCTGATGCGCCAGGATCCGCCGTTCGACATGGCTTATATTACGGCCACCCATCTCCTCGAACACATCCACCCCAGGACCCTGGTGGTCAACGACCCCGCGGCGGTGCGCAACGCGCCCGAGAAGCTGCTGGTCACCCATTTCCCCGCGCTGATGCCGCCCACGCTCATCACCTGGGATACCCAGGCGATTCGCGGCTTCCGCGACCGCTACCGCGACATCATCGTCAAGCCGCTGTTCGGCAACGGCGGCGCAGGGGTGTTCCGGATCAAGCCCGACGACGAGAACCTGGCCTCGCTGCTCGAAATGCATTTCGCCCGCTCGCGCGAGCCGCTGATGATCCAGCGCTACGAACCCGCCGTCCGTCAGGGCGACAAGCGGATCATCCTGGTCGATGGCGAGCCGATGGGCGCGATCAACCGCGTTCCCGCGGCCGGCGAGGCGCGCTCCAACATGCATGTGGGGGGGCGGCCGGAGAAATGCGCGCTGACCTCCCGCGACCGCGAGATCTGCGCGGCGATCGGCCCCAGCCTGCGCGAACAGGGGCTGATCTTCGTGGGCATCGACGTGATCGGCGAGTACCTGACCGAGATCAACGTCACCTCGCCGACCGGCATCCAGGAGATCGACCGCTTCGACGGCACCAACCTGGCCGGCGCGATCTGGGACCGGATCGAGGCCAGGGTGGCCGCCTCAGCCTGAGCCGCAGCCCGCCCGGCGGCCGGGATACGCGCCCGAAAACAGCGCGTTACCCGGCCTTTGCCAGCTGGTCGAAAGCGGCCAGCCGCGCCACCAGCGCCGGCATGTCCCGCAGCGCGATCATGTTCGGCCCGTCGGACGGCGCCCGATCGGGGTCGGGATGCGTCTCGATGAACACCGCCGCGCAGCCCACGGCCAACGCGGCGCGCGCCAGCACCGGCGCGAATTCCCGCTGCCCGCCCGAGGCGGTCCCCTGCCCGCCCGGCAGCTGCACCGAGTGCGTCGCGTCGAACACCACCGGGTAGCCGGTGCGCGCCATGATCGGCAGCGCGCGCAGGTCGCTCACCAGCATGTTGTAGCCGAAGCTGGCGCCGCGTTCGCACAGCAGGATACGCCGGTTGCCGGTGGAGGCGATCTTGGCCGCCACGTTCGCCATATCCCACGGCGCCAGGAACTGCCCCTTCTTGACGTTGATCGCGCAGCCGGTGGCGCCGGCGGCCAGCAGCAGGTCGGTCTGGCGGCAGAGGAAGGCGGGGATCTGCAGCACGTCCACCGCCTCGGCCGCCGGGGCGCAGTGGCCCGGCTCGTGGACATCGGTCAGCACCGGCAGCCCGGTCGCGGCGCGCACCTCGGCCAGGATCGCCAGCCCCGCCGCCATCCCGACGCCGCGCGGAGCAGAGGCGGCGGTGCGGTTGGCCTTGTCGTAGCTGGATTTGTAGATCGCCCGCACCCCGGTCGCGGCCGAGAGTTCGGCCAGCGCGGCGGCGGTTTCCAGCGCATGGGCGCGGGATTCGATCTGGCACGGCCCGGCGATCAGCACGAACGGCAGATGATTGCCGATGGCGATGGGGCCCACCTGGACCACGCGGGGCGGCGGCTCGGGAACGGACACAACGCGGCTCCTGGCGATGCGGGCCGCCGGTTTGCCTCGGGACGGCGCCGCGCTCAAGGCCCGCTGTCGGGCTCCGTCACCTCGAGCCCGGCGTAAGCCTCGCCGAGCGGGAAGCTGACGCCGATCTCCGGCAGGTCCAGCATGGCGTCGGCGCCGGTGGCGGTGGCGCGCACCCAGCGGCCGGCCTCGCGGCTGTAGATTTCAGCGGCGATCGCGTCCTGCTCCAGCAGGATATAGCGCAGGATGCTGGGGTGGGCGGCGTATTCGCGGTTCTTGGCGATGCGGTCGGTCCGCGCGGTCGCGGGGCTGAGGACCTCGAACACCACCACCGGATCGGTGATCTCCTGACCGGCCGGCGGTTCGGCCCCGCAGACCACCATCAGATCGGGATAGCGAACGGCATCGGCCAGACGAAGGCGCACGGTCTCGCGATAGACCACGTAGGGCGCACGCAGCCGCGTCCGCAGAGTGAACTCCGCATTCCCGGCAATCCGGTTGTGCCGCGGGCTGGCACCCACCATCGCCACCGGCCTGAAGCCGTCGAATTCCCAGCGTTCCGCACGCCCGGCTTCCCACTCCAGGAAGCCCTCCATCGTCATGGTCGGCTGGCGGTGCGCGGCGGTCATGGCGCCTTCATGCCACAACCCGCGTTCGCGCGCATCAGCCGCGTCCGCGATAGGCCGGCACCTCCTGCGGCGGAATCCACACCCCCTCGGGCGGTGCGCCGGTCTGATGGAACACGTCGATCGGGATTCCGCCGCGCGGGTACCAATACGCGCCGATCCGCAGCCAGACCGGCGCCAGCACCCCGGTCAGCCGGGCGGCGATCTCCATCGTGCAGGCCTCGTGAAATGCGCCGTGGTTGCGGAACGCGCCCAGGAACAGCTTGAGCGACTTGCTTTCCACGATCCACGCCGTCGGGATGTAGTCGATCACGATATGCGCGAAATCCGGCTGGCCGGTGATCGGGCACAGCGCGGTGAACTCCGGGCAGGTGAAGCGGATCACATAGGGCCGATCCGGTGCCGGGTTGGCCACCCGCTCCAGCACC
>JBMFXF010000021.1:0-20438 GCA_049964515.1 Acetobacteraceae bacterium
CTATCTGTCGTGGGAGATCGATCTGGTCCACGCCATCGCCCGCGACGGCACCGTCCATTTCGGCGCCGCGGCTTAGCGACCCGCTAACCCGGCCGGGCGCAGGTTGCGGGCGATGGCCCGCCTGCTCGCCCGTGCGCTCGATCTGCTGCTGCCGCCGGAATGCCCGTGCTGCGCCGCCCCGGTGTCGGAGCAGGGGCTGTTCTGCGCCCGCTGCTTCGCCGCCATCGGCTGGATCACCCCGCCGCTCTGCGCCTGCTGCGGGTTGCCGCTGGCGGCGGCGGCGCTGGGCGGGGTTTCGGGACTCTGCCCCGCCTGCCGGGCGCGCCGGCCGCGCTTCGGCGCCGCCCGCGCCGCCTGGCTCTACGGCGCCGGGGCCAGGCGGGTGATCCTGCCGCTCAAACACGCCGACCGGCCGGAGCTGGCCGCGCTGGCCGCCCCGTTCCTGGCCCGCGCCGGCGCTACCCTGCTGGCCCGGGCGGAGCTGCTGGTGCCGGTCCCGCTGCACCGGCGCCGGCTGTTCGCCCGCCGCTACAACCAGGCCGCCCTGCTCGCGCAGGCGCTGGGGCGGCTGTCCGGGGTCCCGGTGCTGCCCGACGCGCTGGCGCGCCCGCGCCCCACCCCGCCGCTGGAGGGCCGCTCCGCCGCCGAGCGCGCCGCCATCCTGGCCGGCGCCATCGCGGTCCGGCCGCGCCGCGCCGGGCGGATCGCCGGGCGGCGGGTGCTGCTGATCGACGACGTGCTGACCTCCGGCGCCACCGCGGAGGCCTGCGCCGAGGCGCTGGGCGCGGCCGGCGCCGCCGCGGTGGACGTGCTGGCCGCCGCCCGCGTGCCCGACCCGCGGGCCCGGCCGTTCTCCCCGGCTCCCGACGCCGGGCTTGCGGCGGCGGCAGAAGCCAACAATGTTACGGGGGAAGGAGTGAACCCATGACCGAGGTCGAGATCTACACCCAGCCCTGGTGCCCGTATTGTGCCCGCGCGCTGCGGCTGCTGCACGAGAAGGGCGCCGCGTTGCGCGAGATCAACGCTCCGCACGGCTCGCCCGAGCGCGCCGAGGCGAAGCGCCGGTCCGGCGGGCGGACCACGATGCCGCAGATTTTCATCGGCGGGCGGCATATCGGCGGCTGCGACGACCTGCTGGCGCTGGACCGCGCCGGCGGCCTCGATCCGTTGCTGGCCGGCTAGTACAGCGTTCGCGAATTGGCGACTCGAATGAGCCGGTCGGTGCATCCGCGGCGGCAGTGGGTTGCTCGGGATGCCGGTCCAGCCATTCTGATCGACAATTTGGAATCGCAGTACTAGTGTGCCGATCCTGACGTATGTTGCCGTCGGCAGTGGTCAGGATCGGCACACCAGCCGTTTGTTTTCAGTGGCCCGCTGATCCCTGACATGCGCTGCGAAGGGCAGCGAATGTCAGGGGCAGGACACTAGAGGGTTGGCACTCCCGCCCGGGGAGTGCCAATATGACGCCGGAGAAAGCCCATCCATGATCCACTACCAGCTCCGCTGCCAGCAGGGTCACGAGTTCGACGGCTGGTTCAACGACAGCGCCGGGTTCGAGCGTCAGGCCGCGCGCCGCCTGATCGCCTGCCCCGAATGCGCCGACACCTCCGTGAGCCGGGCCCTGATGGCCCCGGCGCTGGGACGCGGCGCCAAGGCCCCGCCGGAGCCGCCGGCCGCACCCGCACCGGCACCCGCCCCGTCCGCCGCCCCATCGCCGCCCCCCGGCGCCGCGCCCCCGGGCACCGAAGTGCTGGCACGGATGCCCGACAAGCTGCGCGCGGCGCTGGCCCGGATGCGCGCGGAGGTGGAAAGCCACTGCGATTACGTCGGCCCCGCCTTCGCCGAGGAAGCCCGCCGCATCCACGACGGCACCGCCCCGCCGCGCGGCATCTATGGCGAGACCACGCCGGACCAGGCCGAGGCGCTGGAGGCCGACGGCATCGCCTTCGCCCGCATCCCCTGGGTGCCGCGCGCCGACGGGTAGCCGCCCCCCACCCTTCCCCCTCCGCGCCGCAGCCGCTACCCTGCCATCACGCGCCCACCCCGCGGCGCCAAGCAAGGGAGAGTCCCGCATGGACGACGTCGTCATCGTCTCCGCCGCCCGCACCCCGGTCGGCAGCTTCAGCGGCGCGTTCGCCTCCGTCCCCGCCCATGTCCTCGGCACCGCCGCCATCGAGGCCGCGATCTCCCGCGCCCGGCTCACCCCCGCCGATGTGGACGAGGTCATCCTCGGCCAGGTGCTGGCCGCCGGCGAAGGCCAGAACCCGGCCCGCCAGGCCGCCCGCGCCGCCGGCCTGCCGGACGCCAAGACCGCCTTCGGCATCAACCAGGTCTGCGGCTCCGGCCTGCGCGCCGTCGCCCTCGCCGCCCAGCAGATCCGCACCGGCGAAAGCGCCGTCGTCGCCGCCGGCGGCATGGAAAGCATGAGCACCTCCGCCCACGCCGCCTATCTGCGCGCCGGCACCAAGATGGGCGCGGTGGAGTTCATCGACACCATGCTGAAGGACGGTCTCTGGGACGCCTTCCACGGCTATCACATGGGCACCACCGCCGAGAACGTCGCCCGCAAGCACCAGATCACCCGCGAGGAGCAGGACGAATTCGCCCTCGGCTCGCAAAAGAAAGCCTCCGCCGCGCAGAAGGCCGGCCGCTTCAGGGACGAGATCGTCCCCGTCACCGTCAAGGGCCGCAAGGGTGATACCGTGGTCGCCGATGACGAATACATCCGCCACGACGCCAGCATCGAGACCATGACCAAGCTGCGCCCCGCCTTCAGCAAGGACGGCACGGTGACCGCCGGCAATGCCTCCGGCATCAATGACGGTGCGGCGGTGCTGGTGCTGATGTCGGGCGCCGAGGCGGCGAAGCGCGGCCTCACCCCGCTCGCCCGCATCGCCGCCTTCGCCACCGCCGGGGTGGACCCGGCGGTGATGGGCACCGGGCCCATCCCCGCGACGCGCAAGGCGCTGGCCCGCGCCGGCTGGAAGACCGACGAGCTCGACCTGATCGAAGCCAACGAGGCCTTCGCCGCCCAGGCCATCGCCGTCAACAAGGACCTCGGCTGGGACACCGCCAAGGTGAACGTCAACGGCGGCGCCATCGCCATCGGCCACCCGATCGGCGCCTCCGGAGCGCGGGTGCTGGTCACCCTGCTGCACGAGATGGCCAGGCGGGACGCGAAAAAGGGTCTCGCCACGCTCTGCATCGGGGGAGGCATGGGCGTCGCGCTCTGCGTGGAACGCTGATGGCCGGGCTCTGGTTCGAGGAGTTCCACGAGGGCCAGGTGTTCGAGCACGCGATGTCGCGCACCGTCACCGAAGCCGACAACGTGCTGTTCACCTGCCTGACCTTGAACCCGCAGCCGCTGCACCTCGACGCCGAATTCGCCAAATCCACCGAGTTCGGCCGCCCGCTGGTGAACTCGATCTTCACCCTGGGCCTCGTGATCGGCATGAGCGTCGGCGAAACCACCCTCGGCACCACCATCGCCAACCTCGGCATGACCAAGGTGGCGTTCCCCCACCCGGTGTTCGCGGGCGATACCATCCGCGCCCGCTCCATCGTGCGCGGGCTGCGCGCCAGCCGCTCCCGCCCCGACGCCGGGGTGGTGGAGTTCGAGCATCTGGGCATCAACCAGCGCGGGGAGACGGTGGCGCAATGCCTGCGCGCCGCCTTCATGAAGCGCCGGCCAGCGCCCTGAGCCGCGGCAGCAGATAGGCCAGATCCCGCCCGGCGTCGCAGACCAGCGCGCCGGCGCCGGGGGCGGGATTCTCGGCCGGCAACCCGTCGGCGCCGAGCGGCAGCGCGGTCAGCCCGAGATCGGCATAGACCCGCAACAACCCCTCGCCGGCCCGCCAGATCGCCGGATCCCGCCCCTCCTCGGCGGCCAGATCGCGCAGGCGCCAGACCGCGGAGACGCGATCGGACTCGGCACCCGAGGGATCGCCCAGCCCCAGCAGCACCCGCCCGGCCCGGCGGAACGGAATCCCGGCCCGGCCCGCCTCGCCCCACACCACCCCTTCCGGCTCCGGCAGGCCCGGCGGCAGGGTCAGTCGCGCCCGCGCCCCCGCCCATGTCTCCCAGCGCACCCGCCCCGGCCGCAGCAGGAACCACAGCGCGAGCAGCCCCGGCAGCACCGTCATCCCCAGGCTGATCCGCAGCCCGAGCGAGGCCGCCGGCGCGCGGTGGAACCCGGCCAGGCCCACCACCCCCACCACCAGCGCCAGCAGCGAGGCCGCGGTGGCGCCGTCCAGCCTTCCGCCGAACCAGCGCGCCGGCCGGTAGAACCGGGACCGGAACGGCACCAGCATCAGGGCCGACAGCGCCAGCACCAGCGCGATCCAGCCGGGATCGCCGCGATGCGCGACCAGCGCGGTGCCGGCGGTGAGCGCCAGCAGCGCGAGCCACCACACCACCGTCACCCGCCGCGCCATCGCCGCGCCCAGCAGCACCAGCACCGCACCCAACAGCGAGGGGCCGAACCGCGCCGCCAGCCCCGCGGCTTGCGGCAGCGGCGGGGCCAGCACGCCGAGGCCCAGCAGCAGTAGCCCCGACAGCCCCACCGCGGCGGTCACTCCGGTCAGCGCGAACTCCGGGGCGGGCACGCCATGCAGCCGGCGCGGCCGGGCCCCCAGCAGGGCGGCGCCGCGCAGCAGCGCCTCGTTGCCGGCGAACAGCGCGCCGGCCAGGAACAGCGGAATGACGTAGTAGCAGAGCCGGTACACCACGATCGCCGCCACCACCCGCGGCGCCGGGATGAACGGGGCCAGGCCGAACAGCACCGCGCTGTCGAACACGCCGAGCCCGCCCGGGACATTGGCCGCCAGCCCGGCCGAATAGGCGGCGACATAGACGCCCAGGAACACCAGCCACCCGAGCCCCGGCGCCGGCGGCAGCAGCACCCAGAAGATGGTCGCGGTCAGCGCCACGTCAGCGGTGGCCAGCGCCACCTGCGCCAGCGCCATGCGAAACCCGGGCAGTTCGATGGCGTGGCCGAACAGGCGCAAGGTGCCCACCAGCCCGGCCAGCCCGACATAGAGTGCCACGATCCCCCACAGCAGCGCGCCCGCGGCATAGAGCGCCGCCGGCGGCAGATCGGCGCCCAGAAACGGCACCGCGCGCGGGCGCAGGAACAGGATCGCGCCGCCCAGCACCATCCCGCCCAGCCCGAAGGTGAGCGAGCAGAACGCCACCACCCGCGCGATCTGGCGCGGCGTCAGCCCCCATTGCGCATAGAGCCGGTAGCGCACCGCCGCCCCCGAGACCGCGGCGAAGCCCAGGCTGTGCGAGAGCGCGTAGGCGCAGAACGAGGCGAACGCGACCCGCCGGTAGCCGACCCGCCGCCCGGCATAGCGGGTGCCCAGCCGGTCGTAGAGCGTGAGCCCGGCATAGGAGGCGATGGTGAACAGCACCGCCAGCGCCAGCGCGCCGGGCGGAATCGCCCCCAGCGCGCGCCCGACGGTTGCCAGCCGCAGGTCGTGGAAGCTTCGGCGCACCGCGAACAGGGCGGCGAACAGCAGCGCCGCGCCGGCGAGCGCGGGCAGGGCGCGCAGCGCGCCGCGCAGACGGCCCATCCGCTCAGCCCCCGGCGCGTGGCCGGGTCGGGGCGCGCCGGCGCCGGCTCATGCCGTCAGGCACACCCAGGCGCGTCCGCGCGCGCCAGCGCGGCCTCGATCAGCGCGACGGTCTCGGCGATACCATAGAGGGCGATGAAGCCGCCGAAGCGCGGCCCCTCGGCCTGGCCCAGCAGCACCTGATAGAGACAGCCGAACCACGCGCGCAGCTCCGGGAACGGGTGGCGCTTGCCGACGGCGAACACCAGGTTCTGCAACGCCTCGGCATCGGCCGCCCCGTCCAACCCGCGCAGCGTCTCGGCGAGATCGACCAGGGCCGCGCGCTCGGTCGCATCGGGCGGCCGGTACTGTTTCGTCGGCCGGATGAAATCGCGATAATAGGCGATCGCATGCCCGACCAGCCGGTCCAGCAGCGGCAGGCTCGCCGGGCTGGCGCCGGGGGCATAGCGGCGCAGGAACCCCCACAGGATGTCCGGGGTCTCCGCATTCGCGACCGCCGCCAGGTTGAGCAGCATGGCGAACGAGACCGGGCTTCCCCCATGGTTGGGCAGCGCCCCGGCATGGATATGCCAGGCGGGGTTGGTCAGCCGGTCCGCCTCCGGCTGGGCGGGCATTTTCGCCGCGTTGGCGAGGTAATCATCCACCGCCCGCGGGATGGCATCGAAATAGAGCCGCTTGGCGCGCTGCGGCTGATGATACATGAACTGCGCCAGCGATTCCGGCGGGGCGTAGCGCAGCCATTCTTCCACCGACAGCCCGTTGCCGCGGGATTTGCTGATCTTCTGCCCGTGCTCGTCCAGGAACAGCTCGTAGGTGAAGCCCTCCGGCGGGGTAGCCCCCAGGATGCGGCAGATCCGCCCGGACAGCCGGACCGAGTCGATCAGGTCCTTGCCCGACATCTCGTAATCCACCCCGAGCGCGAACCAGCGCATCGCCCAGTCCGCCTTCCATTGCAGCTTGGCCGCCCCGCCGGTCACCGGCGTCTCGAAGCGCCGCCCGCTGTCGGGGTCGGCCCAGGTGACGGTGCCGGCGGCGGGGTCGCGCGCGATCATCGGCACCTGCATCACCACCCCGGTCTCGGGATGGATCGGCAGGATCGGCGCGTAGGTGGCGCGCCGATCCGGCCCCAGGGTGGGCAGGATCACCGCCATCACCTCGTCGTAACATTCCAGCACCCGCCGCAGCGCGGCGTCGAACCGGCCGGAGGCGTAGTATTCAGTGGCGGAGGCGAATTCGTAGTCGAACCCGAACTGATCGAGAAACCCGCGCAGCCGGGCGTTGTTATGGGACCCGAAACTGTCATGGGTGCCGAACGGGTCGGGGATACGGGTGAGCGGCCGGCCGAGGAACGGCACCAGCCGCTCGCGGTTGGGCACGTTGTCGGGGACCTTGCGCAGCCCGTCCATGTCGTCGCTGAACGCGATCAGGCGGGAGCCGAGTCCGGTGAGGCGGGAGAAGGCGTGGCGCACCCAGGAGGTGCGGGCCACCTCGCCGAAAGTGCCGATATGCGGCAGGCCGGAGGGGCCATAGCCGGTCTCGAACAAGGCCTCGGTGTGGCCGGAAGCGGCCAGGCGCGCGGCGAGCTTCGCCGCTTCCTCGAACGGCCAGGCGCGCGGAACGGTATCGGGAGGGGCTGACATGGCCGGAAGCTAGGGATGGCGGCACGAGCGGTCAATTTGGCGCCGGTCGGGGCCGGGACTACCCTGGCCCCGACGCGGTCGCGACCGACCGCCCCAACCCGGAGATGCCGCATGATCGAAGCCTGGACCTGGCCCACGCCCAACGGGCACAAGCTGCACATCGCGCTCGAGGAGCTCGGCCTTCCCTACAAGGTGATCCCGGTCAACATCGGCCAGGGCGAGCAGTTCAAGCCCGAGTTCCTGGCGATCACGCCGAACCACCGTATCCCCGCCATCGTCGATCCGGACGGGCCGGGCGGCACGCGGATCACGTTGTTCGAATCCGGCGCGATCCTGATCTATCTCTCGGAGAAGACCGGCGGGCGGCTGATCCCCGCCGACCCCGCCGGGCGCTACGCCTGCCTGCAATGGCTGATGTTCCAGATGGGCGGCGTCGGGCCGATGTTCGGCCAGTACAACCATTTCGCCAACTACGCGGTGGAGAAACTGCCCTACGCGATCGACCGCTACACCAACGAGGTGAAGCGCCTGCACCGGGTGCTGGACACCAGGCTGGGCGAGGCGCCGTACCTGGCCGGGGCGGATTACAGCATCGCCGACATCGCCACCTTCCCCTGGGTCCGCAACCCGGAGCGGCGCGGCATCGACCTGGCCGACTACCCCAACGTCCGCCGCTGGCACGATGCCATCGCCGCCCGCCCGGCGGTGCAGCGCGGCGTGGCGGTGCTGGCCGAGAACCAGCGCCGCGGCGCGATGAGCGCCACCGAACGGGAGAACCTGTTCGGCGCCACCCAGTTCACCAAGCGGTAGTGCTGCCGCCCCCGGCCGTCAGGCCGGGGGTTCCTCGCGCGTGTAGTCGATCCGGCAGAAGGCGCCGCCCATGTAGCGTTCCTCCACCGGATCGCCGCTGACCCGCCCGGCCAGCCTGGGCGCGAACCCGTCCGCGCTGTCCCGCGGCGCCCAGCCGATGCGGTCGCGGTCGTCCGTGCCCCACCAGGTCATCGCCGCGTTGGCCGAGGCGCCCCAGATCACGCTCACCCCGACCTTTTCCGCCATCACCGCGCGGATGGCGAAGCGGATCAGATCGTCGAAGGAAAGGTAGCTCGCCAGCATCCGCGCGTTCACGGGCTCCGGCAGGCAGGAGCCGATGCGGATCAGCACGCTCTCTACCCCGTGTTTCATCCAGTAGAGCCGCCCCATCAGCTCGCCATAGGCCTTGGACAGGCCGTAATACCCGTCGGGCAGGAACGGATCGTCGGCATCGATGGTGGTGCCGCGCTCGTGGAAGCCGACGCTGTGGTTGGAGGAGGCGAAGATCACCCGCGCCTTCTCCCGCCGCGCCGCCTCGTAGATGTGATAGAGGCCGCGCAGATTGGGGCCGACGATCTCCTCGAACGGGCGTTCCACCGAGACGCCGCCGAAATGCAGGATCGCCCCGCAGCCTTCCGCCAGCCGCAGCATGGCTACCCCGTCGGCGAGATCGGCGCGGGTGAAGCGGGCGCGCGGCGGCAGCGCGTCGGGGAAAGGCGTGATGTCGGTCAGGCGCAGGGTCCAGCCGGCGGCGGCCAGCGCCGGGGCGAGCACGCGGCCGAGCGCGCCGGAGGCGCCGGTGAGCAGGACCGGCCGGGCGGGGATGTCGGGCATGGTGCGGACTCCATGGCGGGGCAGGCGGGGCGGTTATGCCCACGATCCGCCGCCGCGCCCAGCCCTGGCGCTACGCGTATTTCTTCGCCGCCACGGCCGCCTCGTCGGCCGATGTCTGGAAGAACGCGAGCGCGGCTTTCACCGTCTCGGCGTATTTCGCATTTTCCGGCCGGCTCAGCGCCTGCGCGACTTCCTGGTTGGCGCGGGCCTTGATGTAGGTCTTGTTGGTCTGGTCGATCTGCCCCGCCAGCTCTTTCAGCTGCTTCGCATCGGCCTTGGGATCCTTCGCGTCGCCCTTCTCCAGCCCCGCCACGATGCCCTCGATCTCGCGGTTGGCGCCGGTGACCGACTGCAGCGCCTTCTTCAGCCGCTTTTCGTTGAGGCCATAGGTGGCGAGCTTGCTCTCGAGATACGCCTCCGCATCCACCTTCTTCATCTTCGCGAACCGGGTGAGCAGCCGCTTTTGCTCGGATTTGGCGACCTCGCCCGAAGCTTCGAAATCCGGGATCATCGCGAACACGTGGTACTTCTTCGCGTTGTCCGTGCAGGTTTCGATGAAGAATCCCTTCACGTCATCGCGGAAGGCGACGAACTTCTTGATCGCCGGGTCCTTGTTGGAGAGCCCGTCCTTGACCTGGTCGGAAGCCTCCGACACTTCCTTCTGCATCGTGGCGATCAGCTTCTTGATCTGCTGCTGCTGGGATTTGGCGGTTTCCAGCTCCTTGGTGCGGCTCACGGTGATCTCGATCTGGTCCTGCCACAGCTCGTAGGCCGCCTTGAACTCGGAGTCCTTGAGGAAATCCTCGGGAACCTTCCCCGGGTCGCCTTCCTCCTGCAATTCGCCGGCCCGCTTGACCATCCCGATCACGCACTCCTCGCGCAGCTGCTCGGAATGTCCCAGGTCGTTATCCGCCTCGCGAATGCTCGAAGTCAGGTTCTGCACCTTGGATTCGAGCTCCTTGCGTGGCCCGGTCCATCTCGCCAGCACCGGCTCGGTGACCGAGGTCACCAGCGCCAGCTTGCGCGCGGATGCCGCCTCCTTCGCCTCGTCCGCCTCCTTGGCCCAGGCTTTCAGCGTCTTGGCGGCGTCCTTCTTGTCGTCCTTGGCCTTCTCCACCAGCGATTGCACCTTGCCGAGGTCGAGCACCAGGTCGTTCAACAACCTGACCGCGGTGTCGCACGCATCGAAACTTGCCAGCTTGTCGGTATCGCTGCCGGGCAGCGCCTTCAACGCCGCCCGGATCGACGCGCTGAGCCCGGTCTCCTTGACGGAAGCCGGGCGGATCGAACCCCATTCCTTCTCCGAGCATGACAGCTTGGTCATTGTCCTGCGTCTCCCCGACGGATGGTGGCAACCAAGGAAGCGATACGCTCGTTCCTAATCATCGCCCGCGCCCGGGTCAACGCGGTGCGACGGGCGAATTTGCCCGGGGAAATATCGCCCCGCCCGCGGCTCGCCGCCGCCGCCATTCGGCGCAATGGAGAACCGGCCCTCATGGAAACCCGGGAAGAGAGGGGTCACCGCCGTGCCGCCCAGGTTGACGGCGCCGGGATCAGGCTCTAACCATGGCCCAAAGCACAATTTCGGGTCAAATCCTGGACCGTTATCGTTGGTCGTCTCGATTCCGGTGTCATCCGGCGGCCACGATGCGGCACGGGAAACCAGAAGGGAGCGTCAATCGTCATGCCGTTCAATCGCCGCCAGTTCCTCTCCGGCGCCGCCGCAGTGGCGGGGACCGCCGCCGTGTCGATGCCGGCCATCGCCGCATCGAAGCCGATCCGGATCGGCCTGCTCGCCGATCTGAGCGGCCCGCTCGCGGAGGGCGGCATCCAGATGAAGCAGGGTCTCACCGCCTATCTGAAATCGAAGAATTTCACCCTCGCCGGCTACCGGATCGACCTCGTGATCGGCGATACCGGCAGCAGCCCGGCGCAAGCCAAGAACAAGATCCAGGAGCTGGTCGAGCGCGACCACGTGGACTTCATCGTCGGCCCGCTCGCCGCGTTCGAGATGTTCGCCGTCAACGCCTACGTGGTGCAGCACAAGGTGCCGACCCTCTGCCTCGCCGGCGCCGACAATCTGACCCAGCGCGCCCCCAACCCGTATCTGGTGCGCGATTCCGCGACCTCCTCGCAGGCGATGCATGTGATGGGGGACTACGCGGCGAGGAAGCTCGGCCTCAAGCGGGTGATCACCATCGATTCCGACTTCGCCTTCGGCTACGAGCAGGAAGCCGGGTTCCAGCAGGTCTTCCAGCTGCGCGGCGGCTGCGTGGTCAAGAAGCTCTGGTCGCCCCTCGGCACCGTCGATTTCACCCCCTATCTGGCGCAGATCCGCGATTGCGACGGCGTCTGCCAGGGCTATGCCGGCGCCGCGCCGGTGCAGTTCATGAAGCAGTATGCCCAGTTCGGCCTGAAGCTGCCGGTCTGCGGCGGGGAGACCGCGGGCGACGACGCGCTGCTGCCGCATTTCGGCGACTACGCCATCGGCATGATCAGCGCCTGCCCCTACACGATCGGCTACCCCGGGGAGGCCAACAAGACCTTCATCGCGCTGATGAAGAAATATTTCGATACGGTTCCAGGCTTCTACGCCGCCGGGACCTACATGGACGGCATGGTGATCGAGACCGCGCTGAAATCCCTGCATGGCGACGTGTCGGATCCGGCCCGCACCGTCCAGGCGCTGCGCGCGGTCAGGCTGGAACACACGCCGCGCGGGCCGTTCGGCTTCGACCATTTCGGCAACGCCGTGGGCAACATCTATGTCCGCCGGATCGAGAAGGTCGGCGGCAAGCTCACCAACGTGACGCTGGAGACCTACCAGAACATCAGCCAGTTCTGGCCGTACCCGGAGGCGACCTATCTCAGGCAGCCGGCCTACTCCCGCAGCTGGCCGCCGGTCACGGCCTGCAAGGCCTGAGCGCGTCCCCACCCACATGACGCCGCTCCCGCTCCCGCGACCGATCGGCCTCCGCCACGGCGGGGGCCGGCGCTGAGCATGTGGACCATCCTGGCCATCAACAGCGTCACCTTCGGCGGCCTGCTGTTCCTGCTCTCGGCGGGGTTCTCGCTCATCTTCGGGCTGATGCGGGTGCCGAACCTGACCCATGGCTCGATGTTCATGCTCGGCGGCTATATCGGCGGCAGCCTGATCGCCTCCTGGCATTTGCCGTTCTGGCTGGCCGCGCTGGTCGCGGCGGCGGCGGTGGCGGCGTTCGGCGGCGTGATGGAACGCTTCCTGCTGCGCCGCCTCGCCGGTTCGGTCCTCGCCCAGGTCCTGGTGACGCTCGGCGTCGCCTTCATGGTCTCCGATTTCTCGCTCATGGTCTGGGGCGGCGATCCGCTCTCGGTCGATGCCCCGCGCGCGCTCGCCGGCGGCACCAGGGCGCTCGGGGTGTTCTTTCCGACCTATCGCATCGCCGTCATCCTGATCGCGGTCGCGGTCGCCGCGATCCTGTGGGCGATGCTCGATCGCACCCGGCTCGGCGCCATGATCCGCGCCGGCGTCGATGACCCGGAGATGGCGCGCGTGGTCGGCATCCGGGTCTCGCGGCTGTTCACCATCGTCTTCTGCCTCGGCGCCGGGCTGGCGGGGTTCGGCGGGGTGATGGGGGCGCCGATCCTGTCGGTCTATCCCGGGCTCGATTTCGCCATGCTGCCGCTGGCGCTGGTGGTGGTGATCCTGGGCGGCGCCGGCAGCCTGCCGGGCTCGCTGGTCGGCAGCATCGTGATCGGCTTCATCTATAATTTCGGCCTGGTGATGGTCCCGCAGCTCGCCTATTTCATTCTGTTCCTGCCGATGGTGCTGGTGCTGGTGCTGCGTCCGCAGGGGCTGTTCGGCCGGGCGGCGCCATGACCGCGCGCCGGGCCCTGATCGGCCTCGCCGCGGTGCTGCTCGCCGCCCTGCCGCTCTGGGTTCCGGGCAATTACGACATCAGCGTGGGCAGCGAGATCCTGATCTACGCGATCTTCGCCCTCTCGGTCGATCTGCTGATCGGCTTCGCCGGGCTGGTCTCGCTCGGCCATGCCGGGCTGTTCAGCCTCGCCGGCTACACGCTGGCGGTCTGTCTCGGCGCGGGCTTCGGCCAGCCCGCCGCCATCGCGCTCGCGCTCGCCGTCGCCCTCGCCGGCACCGCCGTCTTCGCCGCGCTCAGCCTGCGCACCACCGGCGTCGGGTTCATCATGATCACACTGGCGCTCGGCCAGATCATGTGGGGCCTGGCCTATCGCTGGGTCGGGCTGACCGGCGGCGACAACGGCATTTCGGTCTCCGCCCGGCCGGCGCCGTTCGGCATCTCGCTCGCGGTGCCGTCGCATTTCTACGAGGCGACCCTGATCGTCTTCGCCGGCGCGGTGTTCGCCTACCGGGTCTTCGTCGAGTCGCCCTTCGGCGCCAGCCTCCGCGGCACGCGCGATCAGCCGCGGCGCATGACCGCGCTCGGCTACAACGTCTGGATGATCCGCTTTTCCGCCTTCATGGTCTCGGGATTGCTGGCGGCGATCGCCGGGATCCTGTTCGTCTTCCGCGCCGAGTTCATCAGCCCCCCGACCGCCGCGCTGACCGCCTCGGCCGAACCGGTGCTGATGGCGATCTCCGGCGGCTCCGGCACCATTCTCGGCCCGATCGTCGGCGCCGCGCTGGTGGAGCTCGTGAAGAACATCGCCAGCGCCTACATCACGCGCTGGAACATGCTGCTCGGCGGGACCTTCGTGGTGATCGTGATGTTCATGCCCGAAGGCCTGGTGCCGGGGACGATGCGGCTGCTGCGCGGCCGGTTCGGAGCGCGCTCCGCAGCGCCAGCGGAGCGCAGGCTGCCGCCATGACCGCGCTCGCGATCCGTGGCCTGCAGAAATCCTTCGGCGGCCTGCGCGTCACCCAGGGGGTCGATCTCGCCGTCGCGCCGGGCGAACGGCGCCTCATCATCGGCCCCAACGGCGCCGGCAAGACCACCCTGTTCAACCTGATCGCCGGCGATCTCCGGCCCGACAGCGGCAGCGTCGCGCTGTTCGGCACCGACATCGCGGGGCTGCCGGCGCGCCGGCGGGCCCATCTCGGGCTCGCGCGCACCTATCAGATCATCACCCTGTTTCCGAAGGACACGCTGCTGCGCAACGTGACCCTCTCGCTGCTGGGGCTGTCGGGGCTGCGCTGGAACCCGTTCCTCCGCCTCGACCGCCAGCACGGGCTGATCGCGCAAGCGGGGCGCGCGCTGGCCCGGGTCGGGCTTGCCGACATGGCCGACCGGCCGCTCGCGGAAACCTCCTACGGCGAACGGCGGCGGGTGGAGATCGCCATGGCGCTGGCGCAGTCGCCGCGCGTGCTGCTGCTGGACGAGCCGTTCGCCGGCCTCTCGATCGACGAGCGGCGCGACGTCGCGGCGCTGCTCGCCGAGGTGCCGCGCGAGATCACCATCGTCATGATCGAGCACGACATGGACGTGGCGCTGGAGTTCGCCGATCGTATCAGCGTCATGCATTTCGGCGCGGTGGTGGTGGACGGAACCCGCGCCGAGGTGGTCGCCGACCCGCGCACCCGGGAGATCTATCTTGGCGAATGAGGCGCTGACCCTCGATCGCGTCGATGCCCATTACGGGGACAGCCACGTCCTGCACGGGGTCTCCTTCGCGCTGGGCGAGGCGCGGCTGCTCGGGCTGCTCGGCCGCAACGGCGCCGGCAAGACCACCTGCATGAACGTCACCATGGGCATCCTGCGCCCGCGGCGCGGCGCCATCACGCTGTTCGGCCGCGACATCTCCGCGCTCGCCCCGGAGGACATCGCCGCGCGCGGCATCGCGCTGGTCCCGCAGGGGCGCCGCGTGTTCCGCAGCCTGTCGGTGCACGAGAATCTACTGGTCGCCGCCCGCCGCCCCCGCGCCGGAGGCAAGCACCCGCCTTGGGGCTTCGAGACCGTCTATGCCGCCTTCCCGCGCCTCAAGGAACGCCAGCGCCACATCGCCGCCCATCTCTCGGGTGGCGAGCAGCAGATGCTGGCGATCGGCCGGGCCCTGATGGCCAATCCGCGCGTGCTGCTGATGGACGAGCCGTCGGAGGGCCTGGCCCCGCAGATCGTCGCCGAGGTCATGGCTACCATCCGCCGGCTGAAGGCGCAGGGGCTGAGCATCGTGCTGGTGGAACAGAACCCGAAGCTGGTGTTCGAGATCGCCGACGACATCGTGGTCCTCAACAGCGGCCGGGTGGTCGTCGCCGACACCACCGCGGGCTTGCGCGAAAGCGGCGTCGATCTGCATCCGCATCTCGGCATCTACTGAGCGGCCGTCCCCCGCAACGACGCCAACCCGGCGCCGCGCGAATCCTCCCACCGCACCAGCGCGCCGCGCAGGACTCGCCGCCCCACCCCCCGGCGCGCATGATCGCCCCCACCACAGCAAGCGCCCGGACATGACCCCGATCGAACCCACCGCCCGCGCCCTCGCCGACGGCATCACCACCGCCCGCGCCCTGGTCGAGACCTGCCTCGCCCGCATCGCCGACCCCGCCGGCGAAGGCGCCGCCGCCTTCCGCCGCAGCTACGCCGAGGCCGCCCGCGCCAGCGCCGAGGCGATCGACGCGCTGCGCCGCGCCGGCCGCGCCCCCTCACGCTACGCCGGCATCCCCATCAGCCTGAAGGACCTGCTCGACGTCGCCGGCGAACCCACCCCGGCCGGCTCCCGCGCGCTCGCCGACGCCCCGCCCGCCGCCGCCCACGCCCCGGTGGTCGCCCGCCTGCTGGCCGCCGGGTTCATCCCCATCGGGCGCACCAACATGGTGGAGTTCGCCTTCGCCGGCCTCGGCATCAACCCGCATTTCGGCACCCCCCGCGCCCCGTGGGATCGCGGCGCGGGCGGGCGCATCCCCGGCGGCAGCTCCTCCGGCGCCGCGGTCTCGGTCGCCGACGGCATGGCGCTGGGCGCGATCGGCACCGACACCGGCGGCTCCTGCCGCATCCCGGCGGCGTTCTGCGGCATCACCGGCTACAAGCCCACCGCGCGGCGGGTGCCCATCGCCGGCGTGCTGCCGCTCTCGCCCAGCCTCGATTCGGTCGGCCCGCTCGCCGCCTCGGTCGCCTGCTGCGCCATCCTTGATGCCGTGCTGGCCGGCGAGCCGCCGGCCCCGCCCGCAGCCGCGCCGCTCGCGGGGCTGCGCCTCGCGGTGCCGGAGTCCCTGCTCGCCGAGGGGCTCGCCCCCGAAGTCGCCGCCGCCTTCACCCGCGCCCTGTCCCGGCTCGAACGCGCGGGCGCGCGCCTCACCCGCCTCGCGGTGCCGGAGTTCGACCAGGTCTTCGCCGCCACCGCCGCGGGCGGCCTGACCGCCCCGGAATCCTTCGCCTGGCACCGCGCCCTGCTGGCGGAGAAATCCGCCCTCTACGACCCTGCCATCCGGGCCCGGATTGAGCGCGGCGCCGGCATGTCCGCCGCCGATTATCTCGATGTGCTGGCGGCGCGGCGGCGCCTGATCGCCGCGTTCGACCGCCGCACCGACGGGTTCGACGCGATGGTGCTGCCCACCGCGCCCATCCTGCCGTCGCGGATCGCCGATCTGGCCACAATCGAGGAATACAACCGCGTCAACATGCTCACCCTGCGCCACACCACGCTGGCCAATTTCCTCGACCGCTGCGCGATCTCGCTGCCCTGCCACGCCCCGGGCGAGCCGCCGGTCGGGCTGATGCTGATGGGCGAGACGATGGGCGACCGGCGGTTGTTCGCCATCGCCGCCGGGGTGGAGGCGGCGCTGGCGGCGGACACCGGCCGCCCATAATTCAGGCAGCGGCGACGGCGCTTGTCGCGCTTTCCCGCGCGCCATCTGCCCTGATCGCGGCAAACGCGCCTGCCCATTTTCCGGGCAACCCTGCCGCGCGCGCCGCTGCCCCGCCACTCCGGCCCTGGCATGAAACTTGTTGTGCCGATCCCCAGCCATCCGGGGAACCCATGTCCGTCCTGTCCACCGCGCGCCGCGCCGCGCCGCTCGCCATCGCTTCCCTGCTCTTCGCCACCCCCGCCTTCGCGGCTGGCCGCGCCGTGAGCCCGGGCGATACCGCCTGGGTGCTGGTCTCGACCGCGCTGGTGCTGCTGATGACCATCCCCGGTCTGGCGCTGTTCTATGGCGGGATGGTGCGCAAGAAGAACATCCTCGCCACCATGATGCAGTCCTTCGCGCTCTGCGCGCTGGTCAGCGTGGTGTGGATGCTGGTCGGCTATTCGCTCGCCTTCACCAACGGCAACGCCTGGATCGGCGGGCTGTCGCGGCTGTTCCTCGACGGGATCGGCGCGCATTGGAACGCACCGTTCACCCTCGGCGCCGGCAGCGCCGCGCCGCAGCCCACCGCAATCCCTGAATCCGTCTTCGTGATGTTTCAGATGGCCTTCGCCGTTATCACCCCGGCCGTCATCACCGGCGCCTTCGCCGACCGGATGCGCTTCTCCGCGCTGCTGCTGTTCATGACGCTGTGGTCGCTGCTGGTCTATGCGCCGATCGCGCATTGGGTCTGGGCCCCCACCGGCTGGCTGTCCCGGCTCGGGGTGGCGGATTTCGCCGGCGGCACGGTGGTGGAGATCAACGCCGGCGTCGCCGGCCTCGTCTGCGCGCTGGTGCTGGGCCGGCGCATCGGCCTCGGCACCGAGAACCTGGCGCCGTGGAATCTGGTCTATGCGGTCACCGGCGGCGCGCTGCTGTGGGTCGGCTGGCTCGGCTTCAACTCCGGCGGCGCGATGGCCGCCGACGGACGGGCCGGCATGGCGGTGCTGGCCACCCAGCTCGCCGCCGCCGGTGCTACCCTCAGCTGGAGCGCCGCCGAATGGGCGCTGCGCGGCAAGCCCTCGGTGCTGGGGGCGGTCTCGGGCGCGGTGGCCGGGCTGGTCGCCATCACCCCCGCGGCCGGGTTCGTGCTGCCGGGGCCGGCGCTGCTGATCGGCCTGATCGCCGGGGCGGTGTGCTTCGTCGCCGCCACCGAGATCAAGCCGCGGCTCGGCTACGATGACAGTCTCGATGCGTTCGGCGTGCACGGCATCGGCGGCATCGTGGGGATGCTGCTGACCGGGGTGTTCGCCTTCGGCCCGCTGTCCGGCGGGGCGGCGGTGGGCGGGGCGCATCTGCTCGGGGTGCAGGTGATCGCGGTGGCGGCGAGCTTCGCCTGGAGCGCGGCCGGCACCTGGATCGCGCTGCGCCTCACCGCGCTGGCGGTGCCGCTGCGGGTGGGCACCGATGAGGAGCGGGAGGGGCTGGACGTGGTCTTGCACGGCGAGCAGGTGTTCTGATCCGCTCCCCCCGCGCGGTGACGTCCGTTCAGTCCGGCAGCATCTCGCCGGAACCGCCGAACGCCTCCGGGAAGTCCTTGAATTTCGGCAGCCTGTCGGGGATCGCCAGGACCTTCTCCCCGTAATTGACGTGAAGCGCCGGCTGATACGGAAGGTCCGGGAGCGTCGCCGCGAAAATATCGACCAGCCCGAAGGTCGGGTGCCGGCTCATGATGTGCCCGCCGCATACGGTGCAGAACTGGCGTTCGCTGATCGGCGTCTTGGCGTAGGTGCCGATCTTGTCCTCGCCCCTGGTCACCTTCAGCGCCTCCGGTGCCCAGAGTGTGAAGGCGTTGACCGGGGAGGCTGACCAGGATCGGCAGGACGCGCAATGGCAATAGCCCATCGCCTGCGGAGCACCGGTCGCTTCGATCGTCACGGCGCCGCAGAAGCAGGCGCCCCGATAGGTGTCGGACATGATTGCTTCTCCCCCAGGGTTTCCTTCGTGGCCGGCTGCCTCGCCGGCAGCAGAGCGGTATGATGATCGTCGGCTTCCCAGGGGTTGACAAGGCCGACCGAGGCAATCGCGTTTCAGAGCAGCGCCGATAAGTTATAGAGATAGCTTTCATTCCATCCGGATCTCTGGAATTTTTCGCGCAGGCTTCCCGTGATTCCGTCCTTTTGCATGACGTCGAGCGGCAAATGCCGCGGCGCGGCGAGGTTATGCGCGCCATCTCCGGCGCGGTTCCTGGCCTGATCCTCGTTCATCACCAGACCGAGGCGCCGGAACCGGGCGCTGAATGTCGCCGGATCGAGCAGCCGGAACAAGCGCGAGAAGGTATCGCGGCTGGGCAGGCCATGTTGAGGAAGCCGCGCAGGTACGCCTCCTTGGCGCCGGCGAACCGGGCCATGTCGGCCGCGGTCTGCCCCCCACCGGGCACGGTGCACGGCGCGGTCATCAGCAGATCGGGAAAATCGTGGAGTTGGGCGTTGCCGGTCCGAGGGTCTTCGAGGCCCCCCAGCAGGTCGAGAACAGGTCGATGGCAGCCCGATGAACGGGTGGGCCACCGGGCAGAGTCGATCCGCGACGGAACAGGCTCGCCCGATTCGCGGGAACGTCCGGAGATTTCCGAGCGCGAGTCCTATGGCGTCTGGCCGATTGCGCCGGGCCGGCCGGATTGATATGCAGTTCGGCATCCAATCCCCGGAGCCCGACATGCGCGCCGTTTCCGCTCTCGCTCTCGCGTTCTGGGTCGCGCTCGCCGCGCCGGCACTTGCCTCGCCCATCTACCAGTCGGGCGGGCCGGTCATGAGCGGGCCGAACAGTGTCTATTTCATCTGGTACGGCAACTGGTCCGGCAATACCGCCACCTCCCTGCTGCCGCAGTTCATCTCGAACCTCAGCGGTTCGACCTACATGAACATCCTCTCGTCCTACGACCAACCCGGCGTGTACCCGGATTTCAGCACCCAGGTCAGTTCAGCTTCCTATTTCATAACCCCCACCTCCTCCCTCTATCAGGGCACCAGCCTGGACGGCACTCCGGGCAGCACCTCCGCCGCCTCCATCACCGGCATCGTCAACGCGGTGCTGAATGCCGGCGGCATCACCGGCTACAATCCGGCGACCTCCATCTTCGACGTGCTGACCGCGACCGACACCACCGTCTCCGGCTTCCAGACCAGCTTCTGCGGTTGGCACTATTCCACCCGATGGGGGCAGCAGACCACCGGCATTCAGTACGGCTTCATCGGCGACCCCACCTCCTCCGCCTGTGCGTACCAGACCGCCAGCAGCCCGAATAACAACCCCGGTGCCGACGCCATGGCCAGCGTCATCGCGCATGAGTTCTTCGAGAGCGTCACCGATCCCACCGGGATGTCGTGGTACGACAGCATCTCCCCGGTCGGCAACGGCAATACCGGCGGCTACGAGAACGGCGACATGTGCAATTTCAACTTCGGCACCGCCGTCTATCAGGCTCCCAACGGGTCCGGCGCCAACGTCGCCCTCAACGGCACCAATTATCTGTTGCAGACGCAATGGCAGAACCAGGGCGGCGGCGTGAACTATCAGGGCGGCGCCTGCGTCACCAGCCTGGCCTTCGCCACGCCGACGCCGGAACCGCCCACCGCCGCGCTGCTGCTGGCCGGGCTGGTCGTGCTCGGGCTGGTCCGCGCCCGCCGCCGCGTCCCCGCCTGACCCGGGTCAGCCTCATCACCGGCGCGGCCTCCGGCATCGGCGCCGCGCTGGCCCGCCGGCTGGCCGCCCCGGGCACGGCGCTGGCGCTGCACACCAGGGCCAACCGGACCGGGCTGGCCGCCGTCGCCGCCGCTGCCGAAG